>NZ_PXVC01000028.1 GCF_003011125.1 Synechococcus lacustris str. Tous
CATGAGTTCAATCGCATCCTTGTAAACCAAAGCCAACAAACAAATATTGATCACATTTATGCCGTTGGTGATGTTACAAATCGGGTGAACTTAACRCCTGTTGCCGTAGATGAGGGTAGAGCTGTTGCCGATCGCCTCTTTGCCTCTGGAAACAGGATTGTTAACCATGAACTAATTGCTACTGCAGTTTTTACTCAACCTGAATTTGCCAGCATTGGCTTAAGCGAAGAAGCAGCTATAAAAAGTTTTGGCAGTGATGCTGTTAAGGTATTTAGGGCAAAATTCCGCAGCCTCCAGCAAGCATTACCAGCAAGGGGYCCCCGTTGCATCTTAAAATTAATAGTTGATATCAAAACAGACCGAATCMTCGGTTGCCATATGGTGGGTAGCCATGCGGCTGAAATAATTCAAATGGCTGCAATATCRATTGGGATGGGAGCAACTAAAAAAGACTTYGAYAACACAATGGCGCTSCATCCAAGCATATCAGAAGAATTTGTYACCATGACTTRATTTYCCATKAMTTAWTYTTGCCTTGCTTTATTTTTTAACTATTAATATCAGCATCATCRTTGCTGGGATGAAAGAAGGAATGTATTTGATTGGCCAATGCTGCCCCCACCCCTGGGCAGCTTCCTAATTGATCMGGAGTTGCCAATTGAATTGCATCTATTGAAYGAAAATGAGCGAGTAGATCTTTAATTCGTTTTGCACCCAAACCAGGAATATCACTGAGRCGCGAKCGTTTCATACGTTCTCCCCTCTGCTGACGATGGAAACCAACGGCAAAGCGATGGGCCTCATCCCGCAGGCGACGTAAAAGCACTACRCCCAATTGATCGGGCTCGGTTTCCAATGGYTTAGAGGCCCCTGGYAAGAAAATTTCCTCCCGTTGTTTTGCTAGGGAACAAACAACTAATTCATCAGCTAAATTTAATTCCCGCAGGGCCTCCATMACTGCAGAYAATTGACCTTTACCACCATCTATCATTACCACATCAGGCCAATCAGTTAAGCCATCRCCCTGCAAAGTGGTTTTGGTTCTTCGGCGTAGTTCACTAAGATTAGCCCCGGCTAGTTTTGCCTGGCTCCAGCGTTTAAAGCGTCTGCGCATAATTTCAGCCATGGCCATAAAATCATCACTATGGCCAGAAGTAATACTGCTACTTTTTATYTTATATTTACGATAGTGTTGTTTTGCGGCTAAACCATCTACAAATACAACCTGTGATGCCACTGCATCGCTTCCTTGAATATGGCTWATATCAAAACCTTCTATGCGGCGTGGCGGATGCTCTAATTCCAGCAACTGAGCCAAATCTTCTAAGGCCAAATRCTGTTGTTCAGCGGATCGCTGGGCCCTTGCTAATTCATAACTTGCATTGCGTACAACCAACTCGATTAATTCAGCTTTTTGCTGACGCTGCGGGTTGAGCAGTGTTACCTTTCGCCCCCTGCGTTGGCGGAGCCAGGCCTCAAGTAATTCCTGCTCTGGCAATGCATGTTGCAAAAGTACTTCCGGTGG
The DNA here is from genome assembly GCF_003011125.1 of Synechococcus lacustris str. Tous. Taxonomy (GTDB): domain Bacteria; phylum Cyanobacteriota; class Cyanobacteriia; order PCC-6307; family Cyanobiaceae; genus Synechococcus_D; species Synechococcus_D lacustris. Next base: position 1,526 of record NZ_PXVC01000028.1, read on the forward strand.
AATTTCCACTGGATCAACTTGGCTGTAATGCTCCTCCAATACCCGTTGCAATATCGCTCCAGGAGCAGCCGCCTCCGCATCGGCTGTGTAGCCAAGCCTGCCAACTAATTTACCTGCTCTAACCTGGAATAATTGAACAGCTGCAACGCGATCATCAGTTGCTAATGCGATTACATCTCTGCTGATATCAGCATCAGGTAATGCAACTTTTTGTTCAGCCGTGAGCAATTCCAAACCCTTTAATTGATCCCGGGCTAAGGCAGCCGCTTCGAAATCAAGTCTTTCAGCATATTTAACCATCTGCTGTTGTAATAATTGCAGTAATTCATCGTTTCTCCCCTGGAAAACCATCGCTACTTTTTGAATGGTTTTCTTATATTCTTCAGCTGATATTTTCTGTTGACATACGCCAGGGCACCTGCCGATATCAAAGTTTAAACAGGTTCTATCCCTATGCAATGGCTGGGGCCGCTGCCTTAATGGAAATACTCTTTTCACGATYGCTAAGGTGCGCCTCAACAAGCCAACATCAACATAGGGGCCATAAAATCGATCGTGCGCCTTGCGAAATCGCCTTTGCCGCGTRATAAAAATTCTCGGATAATCTTCACTCCAAGTGATGCACAAATATGGATATTTTTTRTCATCTTTAAGCAGAATATTAAAGTGGGGTTGATGGTTCTTAATTAGATTAGATTCAAGAACTAATGCCTCTGCTTCGCTGTCGGTAACGATAAATTCAATATCTACAACCTGCCTCACCATCAATTCAATTCTTGGCCGATCTGGCACCCCRTCTCTGAAATAKCTGCGAACCCTGCTTCGCAAACTTTTTGATTTACCTATGTAGAGAATGCGGTCTTCAGCGTCGCGCATTAAGTAGCAACCTGCTTCTGCGGGTARGGCCTTGAGCAGGGYCTCCAAACGGGGTGGATCCTGCATTAAGGGCTGTTGACCCGCCTTCAGCCCTGTAATAAGAACCCCTGGAACGCGTTAAGCCAGTGTAGGGAGAGCAACAGCAGCAGCATGAGGGCGATCTATCCCGGCAGCTTCGACCCTGTCACCCTTGGCCACCTGGATCTAATCCAAAGGGCTAGTGGTCTTTTTGAAGAAGTGATCGTGGCGGTGTTGCGCAATCCAAACAAACAGCCCAGTTTCAGCCTTGAGCAGCGTCTGCAGCAATTGAGCATCGCCACATCCCATCTACCCCAGGTTCGCGTTACCAGTTTTGCTGGGCTTACGGTGAATTTCGCCCTACAGGAACAGGCCAGGGTGATCCTGAGGGGGCTTAGGGCCCTAAGCGATTTTGAATTTGAGTTGCAGCTGGCCCACACAAATGCCAGCCTTTCCCCCGCCGTAGACACCCTTTTTATGGCCACAGCAGTGGGCCACAGCTTCCTTAGCAGCAGCGTGGTRAAGGAGGTGGCTCGCTTCGGAGGTGATGTGTCACACATGGTGCCRGAAATAGTGGCAGGAGATCTGATCGAGCTGTTTAATCAGCCTGTGTGATAACYCGTGCAGCAGATGGCCCAGGCTCGATTGGAAGTACTCGATCAGCTTGATCAGCTGGAGGAAATTGTGTTGGAGGGCACCCGGGTGCCCTTTTCCGGCGGYCGCCTAGTGAATGAGCAGGATGCTGTTGAAATCCTTGATGCCGTTCGCCAATCCCTACCCCGTGAGGTGGATCAAGCGGTTGAGTTAATGCGTCAAAAGGATGCTTATTTAGGCCAGGCCCGTCAGCAGGCTGAGGAAATCATCAACCAAGCCCGCMGGGAGCGGGAGGCYCTTATAAATGCAGCCAGTGTCCGCCAGGAAGCAGAACGCCAGGGGGCGGAAGTTCGCGAACAGGCCCGCCAACAGGGTGAACAACTCTTAATTCAGGCGCGCCGCCAAGTAGCKGCCACAGAACAGGAGCACCAGGCGAGGGTGGCCCAGATGGATCAGCAATTTGCAGCCAGACGCCAACAGTTGGAGCAGGAGGCTGGTGCCCGTTTCCAACAGTTGGAACAGGAGCATCAACAAATGAAGCGCAGCCTGGCTGAAACCCACGAACGCAGCCGTCAACAATCCCTTCAGGAACTAGAGCAAATTCGTTTAGAGGCAAACCGCCTGCAACAGGAAAGCCAAGCAGAGGCTGAAAGGGTTCAACAGGAAGCCCTGAATTTCCGTCAAACCACCCAACAGCAAGCCGAGTCTTTACTTCTACGCAGTCGCCAGGAGGCAGGAGCCGTACAGCAAGGTGCCAACCGCTATGCGGAACAGGTGCTTGGGGAGCTAGATAACCGCCTTCAGGAAATGGCCAAGGTGGTTATTGCCGGCAGAAGAGAATTGGTGCGTTTGCAAAGCACYGATCTAGARGCACCGCAAGAGCAAGCCAATTCGCTGCAGAGCAACCAACGCAGCAATGGTCGGAAATTTGGTCGCCGTTCGGCCTAGCGGCAGTGCCCARTGGCAAAAGCTGAACGCAACACCTTRCCCATTACGGCAACTGGAGCCGCCGATCCATTAGAGATCATGCTCACGTAAAGCGGCCCATCTGCCGTTGCCAACATTCCAGAAACAGCCTTTACGCCGCTTATGGTGCCGGTTTTTCCGCTAAAACGTCCCTCYAATTCCGTTCCRMGGAAATAGGAACTCAAGGTTCCCCGTTGACCGGCAACAGCCATACTTGCGTAATAGTTTTTGGCATAGGGATGTTGCGCCATGCGCAACAACAAAGCAGCAAATAATTTGCTGGTAATGCGATTGCCACGATCTAGGCCTGATCCATCTTGAATTACCACCCCTTGAACTGGTAAACCCTGTTGTTGTAACCATTCCATCGCGCGCCGCTGGGTGATCGGCAGCTGCCAACTKCCAGTGCCCTCCCTTAACAACACCTCTGCTGTGAAGTTATGGCTTTCACCRTTAGCCAAACTAAGCAGRTGATGCATCGACTTTGAAGGTTCACTTAGGAGCAAAATGCTGTCGGTGGGTTCAACACTTCCAGCCGGGATTGCACTAATAATTGCTGTGCGGCCATTGCGATTGATTTCCTGTTTAAGCAAGCGCTCCAGCCTTGCGGGTGGATTTTGCACAGACATATCCACGGCATTGGCAGTTAGCGCCAAGCGGGTAATTGGAGCGCCGTAGTCATAGTCGCGATCTGCCATAGACCAACCCTGGGGCCACCAGCGGCTGGCGGGCTCCTCCTCGAGCTGTAATTTCAGCAAGGAGTTGCCAGTGCTGCTGCTGCCGCCAGAGCCAGCYGCCAATTTTGCAATTCGTTTTAGTTGGGAAAATCCAAGGCTGGGGTCACCACTGCCCTGTAAACGCAGGGTGCCATCCGGCAATTGCCATAATTCGGTGCTGAGGCGATGGTCKGGCCCTAGGCGATCCAGCGCTATGGCAGTGCTGAGTAGTTTTTGGTTGGAGGCTGGAATTCGAGGCCGCTCGCCATTCAAATCAGCTAACAAACGACCACTGGGATCAGCAACACTGATGCTCCAAACGGAGGCTTCTGKGCCAACTGCCTGCAGCAGTTTCTGTTGAAGGGCAGGGCAAACCACCTGGGTTTGCAATAGGGGCAAACCAACCGTTGGTGGGGGCGGCGGGTCTAGGGGTTGGGCRCTTGTGGAGCTAACAACTAAAGAGAGTTGACTACTTAWGGCAAGTGCCGTGAAACGAAAAAMTTTGGAGCGAMRTATATTCATATTAGTGATTAGCAATTTCCACRTTGCTAACAACACCATTTATTCGATAGCTGGCCCCTTCCAATTCTATTGGTGAACCAATTTTCAAGGCTTGATTTCCTAATACCACTCCACCGGAGGTAACTTGACCTTCACCTTGAAGTATGAATCTTGCRTCAAGGGTTGAGAAACCACTGGCRTTTGGGTCTRGCGCTGTTGTTACTTTCCCGCTTGGTAAAACCACCACAACCCTTCTGGAAATTGCTGTTGCCTGCTTTAGGTTCACACTGCCATGGGGTTGGTTGCGTATCACCAGGCTTGTTTTCCCTTCTGCCCTGATTTTGTTTAGTAAGCCTTGAGGATCTGCGGCAGGAATAGCTTTTACATCAACCGTTACCAGCACAGATTTGATGCCACCAGTGGCCTTTGCCACAGTTCCAGCCAACTTTGGACTCCAAATCACGCCAATGGCTGCAAGCAGAACAGCAGCAGCTGCACCGATATCCACAGGGTTCAARCGCTGCAATTGCCGATTGAGCATCTTTGAATTTCTGCTGCTGGGAGCTTAAGCCTTTTTGGCTGGGCTACCCAGCTCAACTAAGGTCCTTTAAAAAGCGGTCTATGGCCAAAAATCCCTGACCTAGGGCTGCATCAAGCTCCTCAGCKGCTGGTTTTTGCTCAAAGGAAGCCAACGCTAAAAAACCCGCTTCAGATTGTTTAAAAAGCTGCCATTCATGGGGGAAGGCATGCAAAAGCGCGGCCTCAAGCAATGGCTGCASGCAGTAAGCATTTTGCCAAGTGGCTAAAAAACCCTTGCGGCGCAGGCGGGCCACACTGCCAATGCCAATAGCTGCATCTTCAAGGCGGCCGTTTAGTAAGAGCACTGCACCGGARTGGTTAGTACAAATTTCTTCCACTGATGCGTAATCGGGCGGGCCGGGTGCCACCAGGATCAAAGGGCTCTCTTGTTGTTCAGTTTTGTTTGTTGAGTTCCCATTTAGTTGACCCCTTTGCCAATCCARCAAAGTTGAACAAAAGGCTGCGGCATYAGGAGCGTCCCGTTTTGCCAAGGCGCAGGCACCGGCATCCGGAAATAATAAATTTGCTCCGATCGAAGAATTTGCTAATTGCTGCCAAAGGCGCAGGGCCACAGGCATGATCCTTAGGCCCTCAAAACGTATTTCAGCGCTCCAGCGACCCTTGGGCTTTTTATWAAAGGCAGCTAATACCGCTGTTAGTAATTGGGCCTCAGCTGCATAAAGATCACTTGGAAGATTCATGCGCTTCGGGCTGCCTCTAGCTCAGCCATTGTGGCTTYAAGTAATGCTGGCAATGGTTCTAAATCTTTTTGCTCAAGCCAAGGGCCAAAACTGAAACGCAGGCCACTGGCGGCTTCAAGTTCATTGTAGCCAAGGGCCATGAGGCTTTTATTTGCTGTTTCCCTGCCACTACTGCAGGCGGAGCCACTGCTACACGCAACCCCCTTGCGGGCAAGTGATCGCACCACGGATCTGCCTGAGAATGGTTTTCCTGTGGAGTCACTCAACAAAAGGCTGAGGTGATGGGGCAAGCGCAAACTGGGCTCAATGGCGCCACTGATGCGAACACCGGGAAGTTTYAACAAYTTGCMTTTAACAAAATCGCGCAAATYAGCCAAYTTGTTTGCAAGGTTGGGTTGTTGCTGTTGGCGCAGCTCAAGGGCCTTAACAAGTCCGGCAGCCAAAACCACTGAYTCGGTGCCCGAGCGYTTGCCACCCTCCTGGCCACCACCGAAAATTTGTGGTTGTARTTGCACAGCTTCGCTTATCAACAGGGCTCCTATGCCGCGGGGCCCCTGGAATTTATGGGCCGAAAGTGAAATTAAGTTTGGGCTATTTTCACCTAAATCAAGGGAAACTTCACCAACCGCTTGCACAGCATCACTATGCAACAAAACACCGTGGTTGCTGCATAGGGAACTCACCTCAGCCATGGGTTGCAGGCTTCCCACATCACTACTACCCCACACCAGGCTAAGCAGCCGAGTGGGGGGTTTTAGTAAATCAGCAAGGGCTTCAAGATCCACAATGCCCTGGCTATTTACTGGAACCAAATCAATCTGCCAGCCCTCTGTTTGTAATTGATAGGCAGCAGCACTAATGGACGCATGCTCAAGGGGGGATAGCAGCAAACGGCCAGGGGGCAAACGACGGCAGATGCCAAAAAGTGCGAGATTATTTGCCTCGGTGCCACCTGAAGTGAAAATCACCTCACCCCTGGCCATCCCAAGTAGTGATGCCAATTCAAGCCTACTGCGCTCCAACAGATCGGCAGCCTTCAAGCCTTCMGCATGGAGGCTTGAAGGATTACCCCATGCTTCAAGCCCATRGCTAGCCATGGCGGCAAGAACCTCCCCATGGGGTGGGGTGGCAGCGCAGGCATCTAAATAAAGCTGAAAATTAACTGCCACTTATGCGACGCAAAGTACGTTGCTCAACCGATTCGTTGGCTAGGTTAACCAACTGATCTAGGGAAAAATCACTTARTACAGCCATCGCTTTAGCTCTAGCATTAGCGCTCGGGCAAGCTTCAGGATTAATACATCCCTGGCTACATAGTTTAGAGCAATCTATGCTTTCTGCTGAACTTGAATATGAATCAAATGACGGGGGCAGCGAACCGCTAAACACAAATTCTGCAGGACCAGTCATCTGCAGGCGGTTGCGGGCATCCCAATTGATATGTAAAACACCMCCCGGCAATTCCACATCTGCCTCCCTGGCGCATGAACCACGCAGATGGGTTGCAACCAGGGCTGCGCAGGCACCAGTTCCACAGGCGAGGGTGGCGCCAGCACCGCGCTCCCACACGAGCAACCGCAAATAGTGATCAGCTACAACCTCAACGAAATGAACATTTGTACGGGCAGGGAAGGCGGGATGGGCCTCTAGGGCAGGCCCGAACCGCGCCAAATCAATTGCTTCAATTTTGGGCACCTGCACCACTGCATGGGGATTACCCATGCCAACAGCTGCCACAACAAATTGCTCACCTRCCACMTCYAGGCAAGCCTCAGCAAGGGGCAGCCCTTCGCTAATGGTTGTGGGTATTGCCTCGGGATTGAGCAGGGGCTCTCCCATGTCTACGGCAACCTGCTGGCCAGCTATCAGTTGAGGAACGATTAAGCCAGCGGCAGTTTCAACCCGCCAGCTCGAAAAGTCAGGAAGWTTATCTAAATCAGCTAGGAATCTGGCAAAACAACGAACACCATTGCCGCACATCTCAGCTTCTGTGCCATCGGCATTGATGATTTGCATGCGCACATCACCACCATTTTGAGGCGGCAGAGCAAGGATCAGGCCATCGGCACCAATGCCAAAACGCCGGTGGCAAAGGAACTGTGCAGTTTCGTTTAGGGGAAAAAGCAGGGGGTTTGAACGAAAATCCATCAGGATGAAATCGTTTCCCAGGCCCTGGTACTTGCGAAACTGCATTGCGGCACAAAAACCTACCTTGATCGTATGGCCTCTGCTTCGCAGCCGGAACTAGATACAAATCTGCCAGGGGTACGCCTGTTGCAGGAATGGATCCGCGTTGGCCTTGTGCTGCAGCTGGAAATGGCAAATGGCTCGCTGCATGAGGGCATTTTGCAGTGGCAGGATCCAGAATTTCTAGCCTTGCAATCAGTGGGAAGTGAGTGGCCAAAACTAATTAAGCGCAACCAGGTAAGCCAAATTTCAAGCATGAGCTTGGCTAAGGAACCAACACAGGTCACAATTCCTAGTTCGCGGCCTTGCCTGCCGCCGACATAAGCGATCGCATGCAGAGCTCAACCAACCGCTACAGCCCCGTTGACTTGGAATTCAAGTGGCAAAAACGCTGGGAACAGCTGGGGCTGCATCGAACCCCTGAACCAAGCCAAAATCGCAGCGAAAATTTTTACGCCCTATCGATGTTTCCATACCCATCGGGAAATCTGCATATGGGGCATGTGCGCAACTACGTAATTACAGACGTGATTGCCAGAGTTCAAAGGTTGAAAGGCAAAAGGGTATTACATCCAATGGGCTGGGATGCATTCGGCCTGCCTGCGGAAAATGCTGCAATTGAAAGGGGTGTTGATCCTGCGCAATGGACCGAACAAAATATTGGCCAGATGCGAGAACAACTAAAGCGTTTAGGTTTATCGATAGATTGGGATCGTGAATTCAGTACTTGTGAGCCAACATATTACCGATGGACCCAGTGGTTRTTTCTCCAATTCTTTGATGCAAAACTTGCTTATCAAAAAGAAGCAAATGTAAATTGGGATCCTATTGATAAAACAGTTTTAGCAAACGAACAGGTAAACAATGAAGGGCGCTCCTGGCGATCTGGAGCAATTGTTGAAAAGCGGAAGTTGAAACAGTGGTTTTTCAAGATCACCGATTATGCAGAAAACCTATTGAGTGATTTAACAAGCCTCGAGGGCTGGCCGGAAAGGGTGCGTACGATGCAAGCCAATTGGATAGGTAAAAGCGTTGGTGCCGAAATAGATTTTGATCTTATTGATTMTAATCTAAATACAGATTCCCTGCGATCTAAAATTAAAGTTTTCACAACAAGACCGGACACCTTATATGGCGTAAGTTATCTRGTTCTAGCACCAGAGCATCCACTTGTTGATCAGCTCACCTCAATRGAGCAAAAAAAACAGGTAAGCGAATTTCAAAGCATGGTTGCCGCCACAAGCGAACAAGACAGACTTGCTGAMGATCGCCCTAAAAGTGGAGTGGCCCTTGGTGGCWTGGTRCAACATCCAATAACAAAGGAGGCACTTCCTGTTTGGATAGCAGATTATGTWTTACCCGATTACGGAACCGSTGCAGTGATGGGTGTACCCGCCCACGACGAGAGAGACTTTAGTTTTGCAAAAAAATACAACTTATCGATTAAAACTGTTGTTGTACCTKCTAACACAATAGCTGCAGATGATCAGMCGGTAACMAACATTAATTCAGAACMAAGCTCTGCCTATACAGAACTTGGTTTGCTTGTTAATTCAGCTGAATTCAATGGCATGGTTGGTGAGGAGGCAAAAAAAGCCATTATTGATAAAGCAGAGCAAGCCGGTTTTGGCAAGGCAAAAGTTACATTTCGATTAAGGGATTGGCTGATCTCACGCCAACGCTATTGGGGTTGTCCGATTCCAATAATTCATTGCGAGAAATGTGGCGCAGTGYCGGTACCCATTGATCAGCTTCCCGTGAAACTTTGCAAACCTGGTGATAATATAGAGGAGGTTAAATGTCCTAAATGCGCTAGATTAGCAAGCAGGGAAACCGACACGATGGATACATTTATGTGTTCTAGTTGGTATTTTCTTCGTTACACAGATGCAACGAATAAGAATTTACCTTTTACCAAAGAAAATGCATCTGCATGGATGCCCGTAGATCAATATGTTGGTGGTGTAGAGCATGCAATCCTCCATCTGCTATATTCAAGATTTTTCACCAAAGTATTATCTAATCGCGGCTTAGTTCACTGTGATGAACCCTTTAAGCAACTGCTTACCCAGGGGATGGTGCAGGCAACTACCTATCGAAATCCAAATAGTCAAAAATATATTTCACCAGCAAATATTGGCGATYCGCTAGACCCCACAGATCCTGATACTGGGGAAAAACTTGAAATACTATATGAAAAAATGTCTAAATCAAAATACAATGGCATCGATCCAAGCTTAGTTATAAACAAATATGGCGCTGATACGGCGCGAATGTTTATATTATTCAAGGCCCCAGCTGAAAAAGATCTTGAATGGGATGATGCAGATGTTGAAGGACAGTTTAGATTTCTACAAAGAATCTGGCGTGTATGCCAGAATGCTTTGGAAAAGGGCATTTCCATATCAAATACAACAAAAAATGAAATAAAAAATACTTCAAATGCKGATAAAGAWTTACGCAGAGCWATYCATGGYGCAATTCAAGCAATATCAGAGGATCTGAGCGGCGAGGAACTTCAATTCAACACAGCGGTGTCAGAATTGATGAAATTAAATAACGCATTATCTACTAATTTTGATCAAGCAGATCCATCAATTATCCAGGAAGGGTTAGCAATTCTGCTRAARCTTCTTGCACCTTTTGCTCCACATTTAGCCGATGAACTCTGGCTTCAATTGGGTGGCGAAAKAAGTGTTCATCARCAATSCTGGCCAATTGCCGATTCCAGTGCCCTWSAAAGAGACACCATAACTATTGTGTTGCAAATCAAAGGTAAAGTRAGAGGAAATCTGGAAGTAGCTGCWGATATTGATTCATCAAAATTAGAGGAACTTGCTTTAGCTAGTGAAGAAGCAAAAAAATGGCTGGATGGRAAAAAMCCTAGCCGGGTAATAGTTGTGCCGGGTAAATTAGTTAATTTAGTGCCTTAGMTTTAGCATAGGCYCGRACATATTCATCCATAGATGAACAGGGCATCCATTCASCMCCCATTGCATGGGCACCGCTACAACCAAGCTGCTTAGCTTTTTTCTCCGCTAGATCCTTGCTGGGGAACATGGTTGATTCYTTGGGGGCTTGGGCAATGCTCCACCGGCTTGGATCGATGCGGATTGGGCCCATGCCAACCAATCCAGCCCAAGCAACTCCCATGGTGGTTATGCCAGCTGTAACAACACCCATGTTTACTGCCGCAACACTAATCAAACCCATCCCAACGGCCCCAAKTGATACAACACCCATTGGTACCACACCAATGGCAATCACKCCCATGGGCACAACACCAATGGCAATAATTCCCAAGGGGGCAATGCCAGTTGCAAKTAATTTRGGYTGGTGCGARCAATCAGAAGTTTTCATTAATCTAAGCGCGCGCYTWAAASAATGCTAACAGCATAACCAATCAACGAGAACRCCATATTAAAATATTATTTACTTTGAATAATTTTCTAAAATATTAAGGCCCTTTTGAATAAATTTAGARCCCTGYTCTTTAAGCCGTTCTTGATCATCTTTAWACACRCAAGATTGTGTTTTAAATTGAACTRATTTTGTGTGAGGTTCATACCAAACCTGCTTAAYTTTACAGAAGYTCCTACCTGTAGTGCCGGGCTTTTGCAAATAAACATCACCTTGATTACAGATATATCCACCATTAGCCTGCTGCRCRCATTTGCTCAAATTTTTAAAAAAAGGAGCGCTACCAGAACTCCATTTAACATTATTAGCAAATCCAGCAAAGGAAACGGGATCGGCACTAAAAGGGGCAGCMTGAACTGAATTAACGAATAACAGGCCAAGGATTAGATACAGCGTTTTAAAACTGGTTGTCATGGGTATCAAAACAGCTCTYCTACTAGATTAAMCCCCTAACCAAAGCCAAGCTTGGGCCACWACGCCCAAAAGGGCTAAAACTCTTTAGAATTCCTTTATCCTTCTCAGCCGGTTACCGATGGCTTGCCCATATCTATTYGTACTAGCGGCAAACTCTGGCGACTTGCCAAGCATCGCAGCAGAAGATTGCCTGGAAGAACTTCACAGCCGGGTTCTATCAACAGGCTTCTGCCTAAGGATTCATAGATGTCCTAACGATTGGAAGAGTGATATTGAAACATTAGTAGAACAAGGGGAGGCAGTTGCTGAGGGWCATAACCCTTTAGCAGGTGAGAAGGGAAGTTTACTTTGCTGTGATGCGATTATTCCCTACTATGAGCCAAGCAAACATTGGCTAGGAATTTATAAACCCACAGCAAATAAATGGGAAATAGTAGATAAATTCCTGTTAAGGGATGCAGATAATGAGCCATGTTGGTTCTAYCCCACTGAAAATGGCACATACCTCTCTTGGCATTCGAGGTTAAAGTTAACAACTAAGCCTGGAAAGCTTGCGGAGCCAGAGCTTTTAGAAAAAGTMGATCAGTATKCAAGAGAAAAATTACATGTACTTTGGTCGTTAATGGCAGATGAGGAGGAGATGACATGCGTTGGCATTACCTATAAAAACCTCAGAATCGACTGGGGAATCATAAGCTGCAAGCCAGAAGCCTTTTCCACATGGAGCTCGTTCAAAGTAAACGATATGGAACCAAAACCACTGGAGGTAATTTCTACAATTAGTACAACAAGAAAAATAACTACATCAGGCCTTGCAAGCCATTAGTTCAACAATCCAGCGAGCCGGAACCCGTTCAACGTCTCCACTGTCTACGTTGATTAAGTGCACAAATGCTGGAGTGCGGTGATGGGGTAAGGGAATAACTTCGCCAACACGGCCAATAAACCATGGCCTTCCTACCCCAGCCACCACAGCCAAATGGCCAGCCTTCACCTCTTTGTAGCGATTCGGATTTGCCCGCCGCAGGGGTTCAACGGCAGGGTCTGTTTCGAAACAAGCCATAGGTTCAAGCCGCTGAAACCGGTACCAGCAAATTTTAGTACATTTATACCCATAGGTCAAGCGTACTAGGGTCGATTGATTCCTCTGGCTGACCAAGCTGGCATAGCGAGGCTTGCCAGCGCAAAATTRTGATGAGTTGGGGTTCCTAGGCTTGAGATATAATTGCAAAACAAACAAAAATGAGCTTGGTAAGATTGCAGCTAAATTTATAGCTTTTGATAAAATAGATAATATTGAGCAATTGGGTAACGGCAATGTTAATGACACCTTCAAAGTAACCCCTATTGACAAAARTCTCAGTCCATTTGTACTGCAAAGAATAAATGGCAATGTTTTTAAGCAGCCTAAGGATATTATTAAAAACACACTTTCCCTTATTGAGCATCTAAGTAATMAGCTACCTASWGGCARCAGCTTTATAMATGGGCGAGCTTGGCAGGTACCGCTATTACTACAAACACTAGAAGGCAACTCTTTCTGGCACGAAAACAATGAAGACATATGGAGAGCCTCATCTTTTATAACGTCTTCATATTCGATTGACAAAATTGAAAATCAAAGCCAGGCATTGGAAGCCGGTTCGGGATTAGCCATTTTCCATAAACTTGTTTACGATCTACCCATAGACGCYYTAATGCCAACAATCGACTCATTTCATGTTACCCCAGTTTATTACAATAATTATATCCACATACGTTCTATTAGCAACAATGAATTATGCAATAGCGCAGAATGGTGCATTAACTTTATCGAGGCTMGATCTTSCATAATTTCCATTCTTCAGAATGCTATCGATTCCGGAGAACTTTCTGCACGAGCGATTCATGGAGATCCTAAAATTAATAATCTTTTGTTTGATGAGCGATCAAATAAAGCAGTATCCTTAATCGATCTTGATACAATAATGGCTGGTCTTCTGCATTATGATATTTCAGATTGCCTGCGCTCATGCTGTAATCCAGCCGGAGAGGAGGAGGAGGATTTAAGTAAAGTATATTTTGATATAAACACTTTTAGTACATTTCTACGGGGATACCTGGAAATTGGCCGACATTTTCTCAGTAGTAATGATATTAAATACTTATACGATTCAATTCGCCTAATGCCACTTGAACTTGGCATTCGTTTTTTTASCGACCATCTTAATGGTAATCAATATTTCAAGGTATCTAGTAAAAACCAAAATCTTTCRAGGGCAATGGTTCAATTCAAGCTTACAGAGAGCATTGAACAGCAAGAGTTAGCAATACGTAATTGTATTGAGGAAATGAGATGAATAACCATTCCGCCCTCCTGCTTCCGCACCACAGGCCAGAGGAATTGATTGGCCTACGCCTTGCAGCAGCAGCAGTTAGAAAAAATCAGTTTTTATATCTGCGTTATCGGATTGAGGGGCCGCTTGAAGAACTTCTGATCCCTGAATACAAACCACTTGGAATCAGGAAGAACAATCTATGGCAAAACACATGCTTTGAAGCTTTTTGGGCAGAAGCAAATTCAACAACATATTGGGAGCTTAATTATTCCGTTAATTCCGATTGGAATATCTATAAATTTAGTAACTACCGCTCCAATCAAGTGGAGGAACAATATATTCCAAATTTTAAACCAATTCACCACCAATCAATAAATAGTCTTTCAATTGGCTTAACAATCGAGCTGCCAGCTTGCATAGCTGCAGATACAAACCTAGAATTTACTTTCACGGCTGTGCTTGAGCAAAAAAATGGTAATTTAAGCTATTGGGCCCTAACTCACAATGGAGTWGATCCAGATTTTCACCGTAGAGATAGTTTTCTTCTAGAACTTTCAAACYAATGAAAATGTCTATAAAAAAAAGGAGAGACCTGGTTTTCCTSATCCTTGCTGGTTTGTTTCTTGGCACGATGGGGATGTTGAATATTCTTGGACTTAGCCGCTTTCTAACGCTTGGAACAATTGGTAATTGGCCAATCGTTGTTGCCGTTGGTGCCTTGCCCTATCCACTCACATTCCTTTGCACTGATCTGATTAGTGAATTGTGGGGAGAGGATAAGGCGGGCCAACTAGTTTGGGTTGGTTTATTACTTAATGGCTGGATTATGTTGATAATCTGGTTGGGGGGAATCCTTCCTGGRAATGATTCACCTTTATATTTTGAAATGCAACRTCTTGCCTTTGGTGCAGTTGGTGCATCGATGGTTGCCTATATGGCTGCGCAGTTCACAGATGTGCGTTTATTTCATTTTTGGAAAAGATTCAGCAATGGCAAAGCCCTTTGGCTTCGTAATAATGGCTCAACGCTTGTAAGTCAGTTGGTGGATACAACAGCAGTGGTTTTAATCAGCCATTATGCAGCCCATGTTCTGCCTATCCAAGCAGAAAAAGCCATTTTTCCCCAATTGGCAAGCTTTGTGGCAAGTGGCTATCTTTTCAAGTTAATAGCAGCCCTATTAGATACGTTRCCGTTTTATCTCCTGGTGGCGTGGTTGCGTAAATGGCTRGAGGTTCCGGAGGAAGGCCAGGAAATTAATGATGAATTAGTGGCTTCTTCTTGAATATCAAGACTCTTCATTTGACAACAATAAATCCCTTGCTGCATTAATCCTTTGCATTACTACTATTTCACCACCTTGATCAGGATGGTGCTCTGCAGCGGCCCTCTTATATGCACTTTTTACCTGTGCCTCCCTCAAGCGGCCAGCAAGGGGTAGCTGCAGTATTCCCCTTGCTTTTATGGCGTCCACATCTGGCGCCTTGCCGAGGGGGGAGCGATCTGCTGCCGATAACCCAGTTCCCTTGCGCTTATGGCCTTTTTGCTTAGSGGATTTGGCCCCACCACCAAAGCCTTTTTTGCTACTGGGCTTAGCTTCTTCCTCCTGCTCCGGAGCAGCCGGAGCTCTTAGGGAGAGTAACGGGAACATAATTTGCTTTTGGTTCACCAAATTCTCCCACTGGATCAAGCCATCCCCAAACCGTTAGGTAGCGATTTCCTCGCTCCAACACATTGAGTTGAGTTAGGGAGGCATCCCTTAACTGCTTTTTTACTTCAGCAACAGTGAATGCAGCCCTTAAGGAGGCTGCATAATCGKCCTTTAAAACCGCAGCTAGATTTAAGGCTTCCGTATCCATGAGAAGATCAAATTCATTTTTATTCTTTGGCCTTCGCAAATCGTTTACCACCACACAAGCACCATTGAATGCCAATTTCTTAACGGCGCTCCAAAGAACAGATGGTTCATGWAGATGATGCAATAAACTATTACTTATRATTGAAATTTGCYGCCTTGAAWCTAWACCTTTTAGCAAACCAAAMCCGTTGATGCTGCTAAGATTTAAGCATTTATATTTTATTCTAAGTGAAAGTTCTTTGTTGTTAATAAGATCCCTCCTRTATTCTGCAACCTCAAGCATTCTTGGGGCGCCATCGATGCCAAGAACATGGGCATSGCTCCAGCGCTTTGCTGCAAGTTCAGTAATGTTGCCTGGTCCGCAACCMAGATCAATTATTTGCTCGCCCAAACCATTGGGAAATTGTGCTGAAATAAATTCAATTAATTCATTATCTGATCCACTGAAATTTGCAGCTGCATAGGCATCAACCTGAGCTGCCCCATTCATTAATTCCGGTTCAGGCTCTCGCTTYTCAAACTCTTCCATCGGAATTTTMCTTAAAGKGGGCTYGCAGCCYCGCTCTCAGCGATGATGGCAYAACCGTTTTGATTCTATGGCCGGCATTAGAGATCAAGCCTTCATGGCCACCTGTRGTCGGTTGGCAACCCTGCTAAATCTGAGTGCTTCAACCGCAAGGCAGAGGGTTGACTACCAAGCCTCACAGMAAGGCATCAAGGATGCTGCAGGCAGGCTTGAAATCGCTGAGCAAATGCTAGAAGCCGCAAAAGCAAACAGCGTTCAACAGGGGCGCCTGCTCGACGCSCAACTTAATGCCCTTGAAAGTGAGGCAAACTTCCTTGATGAGGATTAAATAAAATGGGCCAAGAACAATTTTCAGAYATATTAAATTTGTTGMGGCTACCTAAGCCTAGAGATGCTGATGTAATACCTATATTTGCGAAATTAGAGCATGATTATCCCTGTAATGTTGAAAACCAAATTGATGATCTAACAGGGGTTTGGGAATTGCGTTGGAGCAGTAGCAATGCCCCATACCTGCAAGTGCAACCRTGGCTTGACAACCTGCAAATATTGTTGCCTGCGGATAATCGCGCTGTTAATTTGCTAAMGTTACCAGCGCCCTTAGGGGGAATTGCTGTTGTAGCTGAACTTCAGATAMAACCACCAAAACGGGTTGGTGTAACATTCATAAGGGGCGGCTGGATTGGGCCAAAGTTTGGACTGTTTAAKCCTAAACTRCTCAMAAACATCAAGCAGGAATTTCCAGCTTGGCTAGATGTTACAGTTTTAACTAATGAACTAAGGCTCAGCCGTGGCAGTAATGGAACYCTTTTTGCTTTAATTAAAAGGCATGATCTCAACACCTCTGAACTTACATCCTCATTATCCCTATGAACATTGATGAAAACCYATGGCAAGATCAATGGTATCCAGTTGCCTATCTAAGAGATCTTTACAAAGCTAAACCCTGTCGATTTGTATTACTTGGTGAACCTTTGGTTATTTGGTTCGATAAACATTACAAGSGTTGGCGAGCTTTTATTGACAAATGTCCCCACCGTTTAGCTTCCCTATCAGAGGGGAGATTAAATGCTAATGGTGAGTTGGAGTGTCCCTACCATGGCTGGTCTTTTAATGGAATGGGAATTTGCACAAAAGTTCCCCARATATCTGGAGAAATTACAATCAGCAGCAGAGCTAATTGCAAGGCCTATGCCACTGCAGAAGCCCAAGGCATGTTGTTTGTTTTTAGTGGTGATTCATCCATAGCTTCAACTAAGCAATTACCAGTGGTAAACATACTTGATCAAGYGGGTTGGTTTTTACAAGATACGTTTAGGGATCTTCCYTACGACAGCCAAACCCTGCTTGAAAACGTTTTGGATGTTAGCCATGTGCCCTTTACCCACCACGCCACCGTAGGCAAGCGTAGTAACGCTGGGCCCGTGGAATTAGAAGTTCTCACGGAGGGCCCAGAGGGGTTCACTGGCATCTGGAATGAGGGGCCTCGYCAGGGGCGGCTTGGCACTCAACACACCACATTTATGGCTCCTGCGTTGATGTGGCACGACCTTACCGCCAAGGGTTTTGCCCGCATTCTCACCGTGGTTTATGCCACTCCTACCCTGCCGGGCAAATGCCGTTTGTTTGCCAGATTTCCTTTCCAGTTTGAAAAACCAATCACGGCAAAASTGTTAGCATTACGRCCAATATGGCTGCAACATATAGGCAATAATTTAGTTTTAGAAGATGATCAAATTTTCCTGCACCATCAAGAGCGAAATCTCGAGGCATCGGGCGGATCCGGTTTATTATTGAAATCTTGTTTCTTACCCACAAGCGCTGATAAATACATTATCGCTTTTCACAACTGGATWAGCAAATATGGTGGTTATCCATTTCCAGGTAAATCCCTTCCTCCCTTAATTAAAAGGCATGAATTGCTTGATCGCTTGAAWTCACACACACGTTCATGCGCYAGTTGCAGCGCCGCCTTAAGGCGTTTTGAGTTGGTTCAGAAAATAGTCCCATGGCTAATMTTATTGCTGTTGATTACTACTATTTACAGCACTGGTTTTTATCCTAGGTTGTTTTTAATATTTGCCATGCTTATAACGCTTGCAATTAAGCAACTAACAAATGGCTGGCTTGTTCAATTGCGCCACGGAGATGGCATGCCTCCTAGGAATCARGGCAATTGAARCCGTTGGTTTGCTGGCAGCGCCTCGCAAAATRTTGGATCGCAGCTAAATAAGATTAWTTGCAAGCCTTGATYAGCGCCTTTTTGCAACAGTGCAGAAACCCAGGGCCAACGACCTGGGTCTACATTACTGAAYGCATCATCAAACACTAGTGGTAAACAACCGCTGTAGGCGTTCGCAAGCACCTCTGCCATTGCTAGGCGCAGGCTGGCAGCGAGTATTTCCTTGGTTCCCCCACTGAGCGCTGAAAATTCCCAGGCAACTGCAGAATCACCCCGTTGCCACTGCAAATTAATAAAGCCCTTATTGCTTTGGTATTCGAGGCTGCTTTGCATAGGCCCTGGGAAACAGCAGCTGAGATAGCTATCCAATTTTTTGGTAACTGGTTCGGTGTATTGAAGAGCCATGGCGGTTTGTTCCTCTTGTAATAACTGCCTCAACAAATCCAACATCAGCGCATCCTGCTCCAACCTTTCCCGCTCGGAAATGCGGGCCTCGAGGGCAGCTTCCAACTGCTCCCGCTGGGCATAGCGATCATTGATACCATCTGCTCTCAGCAAGGCGCCTGCCGCTGCTACTTTCTGCAATGCCACCTCCCTTTGCTGAWKGGCATGGCTGCTGTTAAAACCTTTGTATCCAGGAAAATCAGAACTCAGTTGTTTTTTCAATACTTCTTGCCTCTTTTCCAACTCAGATATGTTTAAATTTAGTTTGCTAAGTTGGCCGTCTACTTCATCAACGCTACCAAAACGCTTAAGTAATTCTTTTAGCAAGGTATCGGTTTTTACAAGTTCTTCCTGCTGAATATTTATCAATTGATTGCAATTCGCAAGCTGCTCACGCTGATTGGTTAACTTATTATCTAATTGATTAAAAGCCTGTCTTCTCTCCCTGCCAATTGGTACCAAATCATCTAATTGCTTGCGTAAATCATCTATGGATGCAATGGGTAATTGATCATTTATATATTTTTCTAGCGCCTCTCGCAAATCCTCAACAGATTCAGAAGCTTTTTCGGCTTGCAAACGTTGTTGTTCTGCCAAAAGCTCGCTACGGTGTCTTTCTARATGGACTGCTTGCTCGATATTTTCCACCCTCAAACGCCGTAGATCAGCATTTAGAGAGCTTTCAAGAAATTCATGCTTGGCCATAGCCTGAGCCACCTTGCCTCCRTCCCCTGGAATTATTCGCAATTCCAGGCCAGCCGTTTGCAATATACTTGTGGCATTTAGGCAGGTTGATGAACCGATATTTAGGGGCTCACCATTTACGTATACAGCTGATTYAGCCATTAACAATTCAACTTTAGTGGCAAGGCTTTGCATCGTTATTTCCGCCAGCTTAAGCTGTTGTTGCTTATCCCTTAATTGCTCTACAATGCCTAAATTGATATCAGGTAAATCAAGCAATAACTGCCGTAATTCTTTGTCACGCTGTATATTTGCTTCCAAACTCAGCAGTTTTTCTTCGATTGTTGCCTTCCGAATTGCCTGCTGCAGTTGCTCAGCTTCCTTTACGGTTGAATCAAGTATGTTATTTGCCCCATTGCGCTCCTGTTCAACGATTGGTATTTGCTTGCACAACTGATCCCTTGAAAGAATCAATGGTTCTAATTTATTCTTCAAGCTATTGGATTCTAATTGCAAAGAACTTAGTTGCTCTTTCAGATCATTTAGTGGCTTTAATTGGTTTATTAGCTGAGCCTTTTGCAATTCCAAAGGCTCTAATTGCAGTAATAGTGGTATTAATTGATCAAGCTCTGCCAAGCTTGCGCTTGCAGCAAACTGATTATCCCGTGCCTCCTGCTGTTCCTGCAGAAGTTTATTTATTGCACTTAAATGTTCTTTGGCCTGCTGCTCTTCCCGCTGGGCCATKGCTAGGTGTGAACCTGCTTTRCCGATGCGACCTTTATCGGTAAARGAGTTGCTCCAGCGCTGCTGCACAAGTTCAACAACCCGTTGATCCAATTGAGATTGGATTCCTAATTGACCAGAATCCTGTAGCTGCTCCAACAGTTTTTTTTGGTCTAGGGCCCCAACACCTAAGTCCAATGGATTTAAGCCCGCCGTTCCCTGCCATACCCATAGATGTCCCCACCTTTCTCGCAATTGTTCGCCCACCCGGGCCCGTTGCACGGCAGCAGCTCCCACCAATTCAGCAAGTTCATCCTCCGCTTTGTCCCCTTGCCAGGTGTTGCCGGCAGAACTRATCAAACTGGTGCTTCCCCTTGGGCCAGCAAAGCGTTTGCGCAATGTGTATTGCAACAAACCTGCCTTGAATSTCAGCGTTATCTCTGGRTCSCCAGCGGTTGGTTTGGCTCGCATCTCCTCGAGCAATGCACCTGAACAGCGGGATGGMAGAAAAAGGGCTCGATGCAATCCCTCCACCAGGGTGCTTTTTCCAGATTCATTGGCCCCGATCACCACGTTGAGRCCTGGGCAAAATTCAATTAAKAWCTGTTTGTGCAGGCGGTAGTTGCAGAGTTCAAAATCAATTAGTTGCATAATTCTKCTCCATGCAGGCCCAATGCAATTCCCTTAGGGCAAGCAGGGCAAGTTTTGCTTTGTGCTGATCATCGCTACCACTGAGAACCTGCAGGCGTTGGGCAACCCTTGCAATTAATGGATCACTGCTTCTAGCTGTGAGTTGCTGCAATTCAGAGCYGTTAGGGGTGAGCTTAGTGTGATCTTTTAACTTTARACGCAGCAACCTTGCCTCTAATTGCTGCAGCCGATTTTGTAATTTCACACCTGCATCCAGGCTTAAATTTCCATCTAATTCCAATAAAAGTAAGTCTATGCCACTTCGGCTTCCAATCAATTGCTGCAGATTCTTATCCAGTAGGTCTAGATCTGCATCGCTGCCAAAACGATGTTTGTATTGATGCCATGCCCCTAAACCCGTTGTTTCCAGTTTCACCTGGGGTAGCTCACACCGCTCAGCTTGCACCACAAGGGCCTGGGAACTTTTGTAGTTATCACCCTTAGGGAAGCGATCGGGTTCAGGGCAACCCGAATACCAGGCTTTTGCAGCCACTTTTTTCAAGCCATGCCAATCACCAAGGGCGATGTAATCAATTGATTCAATCGGCAAGGCRGCCAGATTYAGGCGGTTGGTTGCCGCTAGTGGATTTTCATCATCGCTATCAATTAATTCATCGGCGCCAAAACCATGAACCGAACCATGGGCCACCACCACACGGGGCCGCTGATCAAGTTGGTCAAATTTGTAATTTTTTAGCCAGCTAAGCGGATCTTCCGTATCGGCCTGGCGATTCAAGGGGCAGGGCAAGATCAAGGCGCCAGGGAGATGCAGAGGTTTGCGTTCCAATAAAGGTTGAAGATTTGGTGCTARGTCGTCTTTGTAGTTTTTAAACCAAGYCTCGTGCCAAAAGCTGCCAGCACCGCCATGGTCGTGGTTWCCAGGGATTGCAAGCAMAGGCACACCAATCGCGCCGATTGCACTGCAGGCCTGGGCCACATCGGCACGGGTGGGTTCAATCGAATCAAATAAATCYCCTGCTACCACTACAAATTCAAGCTTTTCCCGTTGCACCACCTCAGCTAGCCGCTCGATAACGTCAAAGCGCAACTGTTTGAGGCGAGCTTGTTTTTCTTGGTCYTTAACTCTGCCGTAGGGCTTCCCCAACTGCCAATCAGCTGTGTGCAGAAAGCGAACCACTGGCAAAACCAATCCCTACCTTTTTAGGGTGGACGTCAAGCCAACCTGTAGGGTGTTACGGAATCCCGGGGAAGGYGGTTCAACAACCCCTATCCCCTGAATGACCTGCCTCAAGCTTTCGATCTGAATGACTCTCTACGTTGGCAACCTCTCCTTTGATGCGGAGCAGGAGGATCTGCGCCATCTTTTTACCGAATATGGCGAAGTGAAGTCTTGCAGCCTCCCGCTCGACCGCGAAACTGGCCGCAAACGCGGTTTTGCTTTTGTGGAACTCGTTAACGAGGCCGATGAGCAAAAAGCCATCGACGACCTCCAAGACGTTGAATGGATGGGTCGCATGATC
>NZ_PXVC01000280.1 GCF_003011125.1 Synechococcus lacustris str. Tous
GATGTTTACCTTGCTTCAGCTAAGCAATCCAGTTGCTGAAACAACTGCTATTCGCGCAATTGCTTGGATTCCTGAACTATGGGAGCTGGCTGATCCGGCAGTGGCGACACCATTAAAAGAAAAATGCAAGCACTTGGCTAGCCGTTTGGGATTAACACTTCAGGAATGGCCATTAGCGGTGTTGAATCTTTCGTGCACAGAGCAATTAAAAAACCTGCTTGAGGTAGTGCAATGGGCTGAAATTGAATCGAGCCTCTCCCATTTGCCACCTCAGTTGCCTGTTGGCACAACATTTGCGCGTAATTGCTCTTTAGTAGCAAACCGCGATCGCAATCTCTTGGCTTCCGTCCAAATAGAGCGACTCAATTTGCAAAAAAAGTTGCACCAACTTTTAGCACCCAATTCCAGCAGTGATGCCCCTGCTCTGTTGTTGATTCCTTGCACACCAACAGTTGCCCCCCTACGCAATAGTCTTGGTTCTGATCGCAGCAAAAGCAATGTTATTCACCGCTTGCTGCAACTTGGAGCCCTTGCCAGCATTGGTGGGCTACCGCAACTGTGTTGGCCAGGGACCCTTGATAATATTGAAGGCCTACCTGTTGGTTTAGGCTTAATCACCCATTCAGGCGGTGATCAATTGCTACTAAATTTGCCCATATCCTAATAATGGATTAGTTTAAAGTGATTGATTTTTTGCCTATGTCTATTC
>NZ_PXVC01000281.1 GCF_003011125.1 Synechococcus lacustris str. Tous
CACCGGCAGCTGGTTGAATCCAAACACCGGCAGCTGGTTGAATCCAAATTTGTTTAAACGTTCCCTCCCGCAATAAACGGCCGTTAGCAACACAATTCAGGGCTACCCCGCCGGCTAAGCAGAGATTTTGCAGGCCTGTTTCCGCCTGCAGGCTGCGGGCTAGTTGTAGTACTAGATCCTCAGTTACAAGCTGAATGGAGGCGGCTAAATCCATATGACGTTGCTCTAGGGGTGATTCAGGCGCCCGCGGCGGCGCTCCAAATAGTTTGTGAAATGGTTCAGCCGTCATTGTTAAACCACTGGCGTAATTGAAAAAGCGTTGGTTTAGGCGAAAACTGCCATCTGCTTTCACATCCAGTAGTTGGCTGCGGATTTCATCTGCAAATATCGGCCTGCCATAGGGGGCAAGCCCCATTAATTTGTATTCACCGGAATTCACCTTGAAGCCGCAGTAATAGGTGAAGGCCGAATAAAGCAAGCCTAGGGAATGGGGGAAATCAAGCTGCCATAGAGATTTGAGTTCGGCACCTTCTCCCACCCAAGCCGAACCACAGGCCCATTCGCCAACGCCATCAAGGCAGAGCACTGCCGCTTGATCAAAGGGGCTTGGGTAATAGGCGGCAGCAGCATGGGCTTCATGGTGTTCGGTGAACAGCAGGGGCGGAAGCTGTTTTTCCTGGCAGCTAGCCAATTCCGCTAATTCACGCC
>NZ_PXVC01000282.1 GCF_003011125.1 Synechococcus lacustris str. Tous
CCAGCGCCAGCGAGCACAATGCCCTTTCTATTTACTTTCATTTTACTGAGGTAACCCACGCAGCAAGCTGCCCATTTCTAGGGCCTGCAACGCATAGCTCCAGCCCAAATTGCTCTTAATGCCAGCCCGCTCGAGGGCCTGCTGCAAATTATCKGTGGTGAGCACCCCAAATATCACAGGCACCCCAGTATCCCTAGCCACTGCGGCCACCCCTTTACTAACTTCAGCCACCACCACATCAAAATGGGGTGTATCACCGCGGATCACAGCACCAAGGGTGATAACCACGTTGTAGSWRCCRSTGCGCGCTAAGCGTTGGGCMACCAATGGAATCTCAAAACTACCGGGCACCCAGGCCACATCAACCTGCTTACTGCTCGGTTCCACATCCAAACCATGGCGGCCAAGGCAATCAAGGCAACCACTCAATAATTTGCCTGTTACTAAATCATTAAAGCGGCCTACTACCACTGCAATCTTTAGGTTTGCAGCATCGGTAAACCGGCCTTCAAAAACGGTCATGGCCGTTGGTTTATAAAAATTAGTTAATYAAGYTTAGGCTCACACCACAAATACGCTTACGCCCCAGTTCAAAAGCACTAGGGCCACCCATGCCAAGCCGCCCACCAAAATCAGGCGATTGCTGCGGCCGCTGTCGTCGTTGCTGGCATAAAGCACCGGCACAGCAACGATCAAGGCAAAGG
>NZ_PXVC01000283.1 GCF_003011125.1 Synechococcus lacustris str. Tous
GCGTTGCAGTGGCTGCTGGCCCTGCCGCCATCCACGAGCCCGCGCAGTAAGGCTGAGATCGATGCTGAGCTGGCAACTGAGCGCAACTGGTGATTGCCTTCCTGGATGCCAGCGCACTGATCTATTTGGTGGATGGTGAGGCCCGATGGGCCGAAGCCACCCAGGCAACCCTCCATCAGCTTGCTGTCGAGGCACCTGATCTCCCACTGGCTGTGAGCCGCCTCAGCCTGCTGGAGTGTCTTGTTGCTCCACTGCGGCAGGGTGATCAACCTTGCCTTGATCGTTTTGCGGCGTTGTTTGCCCAGCCGGATCTGCTGGTTGTGGAGCTCAGCTCATCTGTGGTGGAGCTGGCAACGCAATTGCGCGCCAACCATGGGCTGCGTACACCCGATGCCCTGCAGGCGGCTTGCTGCCTGCAACTGGGGCCTGATGCCGTGATGATCACGGGTGATGCCGGATTTCAGCGCGTCCAGGCTTTGCAGGTGCGTTTGATTGCCTGTGCCTGATGCCCTGCTCGACTTTCAGGGTCCGGCCGACCTGGCCGCCTGGCTGGCCGCCAACGCCTGAAGCGGGGCCTTCGCGTCACAGCCGATCTGCCAGATCTAAATCTGGGGCTGGCCTGGCTTAAGGCGTGTTTGAGCAGCCAGCCAGCACGGAGACCTAATTGAAGGCCCCCCACCCGCTGCTGCATCAAGCCAGCCC
>NZ_PXVC01000284.1 GCF_003011125.1 Synechococcus lacustris str. Tous
CAACAACATGGGTAAATAGAATCTGGAAGAATAGAAACGTGGGGGTCTAGCAATCTGGTGAATGCAGCGAACTCATAATTCGCCTTAGCCGAGTTCGATCCTCGGGACCCCCATCCTCAAAACCTTAGTCACAGAAAGGGTTTTAGCTAAAAAACAGGTCAAGGGCGGGAAGAGCATTTAGGCACCGCTTAGGCACAAAACRGCCCGTTCTGGGCGAGAGTAGGCACGCTTTTAGGCACGCCCCATGGCCGGCCGCGATCCCTACCTCACACGAATTAACAGGGCCCTGCGGGACCTGGGTTCCAGTGTCAGCCTCGAAGTTTCCCCATCCGGGGGAAGGATGCGGTTGCGGGCCAGCCTGCCTTTGTCTGATGGCAGCTGGAAGCAGCGGCGGATCAGTACGGCCTTCCCCTACCCGTCCGGAGTGGATCAGGCCCGTCAGTTGGCTGAGGAGCTCGGGCGTGACCTCGAGCTGCACCGCCGGGGGCTGGAGGCCTTCCCCTTCGAACGACGGCTGCAGGCCACCAAGATGCAGGGCCCCACAACGGCGGGGATCAGCGGTAGCGAAGCCCTGCGGCGCACAGAAACCTGGTGGACGAAGCAGCGCAAACGGGGGCCCAGCGCGGATGTGACTTGGGCCACCGCCTATGCGGGCCCGCTGAAACCCCTGCTGCCGCAGCAGGACGTGACTATCGAAACCC
>NZ_PXVC01000285.1 GCF_003011125.1 Synechococcus lacustris str. Tous
ATCATCTTTACCACCATTCAAAAGTTCGCTACTGAAGATGGGGAAGAAAAGTTTCCTGCTTTAACTGAGCGCAGAAACGTTGTAGTGATCTGCGATGAGGCGCACCGCACTCAATACGGATTTAAAGGGCGTCTAGATACGAAAACTGGTGAGATCAAATACGGATTAGCAAAGGCACTCAGAGATGCCCTACCAGAAGCAACCTTTATTGCCTTCACAGGAACACCCATCTCACAAGACGACCGTGACACTCAGGCGGTCTTCGGGCACTACGTTTCTATTTACGACATCAAACAAGCAGTAGAAGACGGTGCCACGGTGCCGATCTACTACGAATCACGACTGGCAAAACTGGCACTTAAAGAACCACTACTGCCTCAGGTGGATGAGCAGGTGGATGATCTTTTTTCAGATGAAGATGATATTCCTGCTGCTGAGCGGGCAAAAAGCAGGTGGGCAGCACTGGAAGCGTTAGTGGGCGCTGAACCACGCCTAAAACAAGTAGCAGCAGATTTGGTTGCCCATTTTGAGCAACGCTCTCGCACTCAACCAGGCAAGGCGATGGTGGTGGCGATGAGTAGGGATATCTGCGCTCGCCTCTATCAAGAAATTATTATTCTGCGCCCTGATTGGCAAAATAATGAGCATATGGAAGGT
>NZ_PXVC01000286.1 GCF_003011125.1 Synechococcus lacustris str. Tous
AACCTGAAAAGACTGAAAAGACATACTGATGTCTTTGAAACCTTGACTGACTCGCTCTAGAGGCATTGAATATTATGAATCTATATTATTTATTCACTAAAATTCAGTTAATGGAATTGGTTCGGTTCCATACTCCCAATCATCATAATCATCATCATTTCGAATTTTTTCGTGAAGTTCTTTTTGAACTACAAAATCGTGTTTTTTGGGTGTGAGATCATCATTTGAGATTTCACGAAGCATCTTTTGTTTTTTAATCTTCTCTTCCCAACCATACTCACTAGAGAGATATGATGTTCCCCATTGGTCTTTCATATAATTTGAGTCCTTATCTACTTTTTTGGTCATTGATTTGTTTCTGATTTGGTAAATCAGAACTTTTTACGGGGTTGCTATCCCGAATTTCTTTGATTTCATACATAAAATCGTCAGATGTTTCAATTTTACGAAGATTTTCAACAGAATATTCAGTCATATCGATTTCATACCCAGGATTTTTGGTAATTCTATTGCGTATCCAAGCATCATCGTACCATAAAATCTTGTTATTTGGATATGCATAGAAGTTTCCATTATCCATTTTAAAGAAATGAGCACATTTATGTTCTGGTGTCTCACTAAAGTTTGTATTTAAAGTAGATTTTGATTCCCAGGAC
>NZ_PXVC01000287.1 GCF_003011125.1 Synechococcus lacustris str. Tous
CCTTACGGGCAACTATTAAGCTAAGTCCATTAACCTGCTTTTTCATCAAATACCTACGATTCAAATCAGCACCTGCTTGCTGCATTAACTCATTTTGAGCTTGGAGATCTGATTTTTTGCCAGCAGCAATATAAACATACTTTTTACCAATAAATGCCCTTCTAATTAAATCCCAACGGTCATAGAGAGGGCTAAGGGGGCAATTACTTGGCGCTGCCCCCTGCTCAAGCTCAAGGCAGTGAAACCATGTAATCCTACGATCTTGCTCATTCAACATTCTTCGTTGTTGCTGAAAAAAACGGGCCCTAGAAAAACCCGCTTCCAAACTTGGGATCAAAACGATTAAAGGCAATAGCAAAATTGCAACCTGCAAGAGGCTTGATGTATCTTTTCTAGCAAGATTACTTATTTTCCAACCAACCAATAATAATCCTATGCCGATCATCAACAATGGAGTAACGTAGCTTTCTCTGTTAGCCATCATAAGCCCCATGGAAGAGCGACTCAGATCAACACTAATACTAAACAAGAAGCCATAAATTATCGGGATAGCGGCAATGCACAACTGCCTTAACTGGGTATTATTCCAATCAAATTCAATAAACCAAACCTGAAATCCAATCAAACAAATACAGAACAACGTCCACACT
>NZ_PXVC01000288.1 GCF_003011125.1 Synechococcus lacustris str. Tous
CTCTTCGAAAATCTCGAGGGTGGCGCGACGATCGATGAATTCCTGGAATGGTTTCCCGGAGTTACACGCGAACAAGTCATGTCGGTGCTTGAATTCGCCCAACGAAGTCTCGAGCCGGCGTAAGGCGCTCCGTCGTGAAGATTCTGTTTGATCAGGGCACGCCAGCCCCCTGCGTCGTTTTCTTTCAGGGCACGAGATCAGAACTGCCTATGAGATGGGCTGGCAATCGTTGCAAAATGGCGACCTGCTCGAGCGCGCCCAGACAGCAGTATTTGCGGCCATCATTACCACAGACCAGAATCTCCGGTACCAGCAAAACTTGACGGGTCGCCCTGCAATCGTCGTTCTGATGACGACGAGCTGGCCAGTCATTCGTCCCGCGGCGGAGCGTGTGGTAGCCGCCGTGGCGAGGCTCGCTGTCGATGCCTACATCGAGATCGATTTTGCGTGAATCGTTGGCAGCGGGAACGCTACTGTCGAAAGGCAGCGGTCCGCGGGCCTATCAAACCGTTGGGCCGTGCTGCTGACTGTTGACCGACAATTTTGGGCCCGTTGCCGCCATTCAACTCCGCGTTGCCTTGAGCTGACAATCCCGCAATCCCTCCCGATACGTCGGAAACTCCGGCCGCCATGCAAGCGCCGCCTTCGCG
>NZ_PXVC01000289.1 GCF_003011125.1 Synechococcus lacustris str. Tous
CTATTGCTACTAGGCCTGTTGCTGCTGCCATCTACTGCTGCTAGGGCCCAACCAACCAAACTCAACTGCCCTGGTGAAACCACTGTGGAGATGCGCTATTGCTCTGGAGTGCAATTAGAGAAATCAACTAAATATTTAAATAGCAAATTGCCAACCGCCATTTATCAGCAATGGCAAGAAGCAAGCAAAGCTGTTTGCGCTGCTGCATATGCACCTTATAAAGATGGCAGTATCTACCCGCAGTTGCTGATTAGCTGTAATAACAAGCTGAATCGGGCTTTGCTGAAGGAATTTAAGGGGATGGATCAAGTGAATTAAGGGGTTATTAGTGCAAACTAAAATGACTTGTTACTGCAAGTTAAGGCAATAGATTTTCATTGCAAATATATTAAAATTAGAACTGATTTTTGCGATGCGAGTGAAGCACGATTTTATATTTAGCACTTTGAAATGCAAAAATTTTTTAATATATATAAAGTGAAAGGATGCTGAAACCGATGTCAGGGGTCAGACTGCTGCAAGAACGCTGCTGAGCTGCATGCGCAGACAACCGCAGTGTGACCTCCACCAGGGCCCTCCCAGGGCAGCCCACGCCCTCCGCCGCATGCCTGCCCGTTGCTCTAGTGCCAAGCATCCAGAGGTCTCAGGC
>NZ_PXVC01000029.1 GCF_003011125.1 Synechococcus lacustris str. Tous
GCTGGCAGGAATCAAACAACCTACCTAATTGGGCTTCTAGCAATTATTAGCATCTGCTGGCTTTGGAGTGCTTCCAAAAGCAAGTTAAATATGCTATTTGTTTCTATTCCAGCTTTCTTTTGCATATTTCTTCTTTGGCATTCCCAATCAAGAGCAGGTGTTATAGCCACGGCCATAGCCTTACTAGCAGTTAAACTACGTGAAGAGCATCAAAAAGGTGAGCTGCTTAAGTTTATACCTTTAGCCGCAATATTAGGAATTTCAACAATTCTTAGTCTTAAATTTTTGCGGCCATCAAGCGTTATTTCCTTAACAGGGTTCGACTTCATTTCAGACATGGGCAGGATAGATATCCAACGCTGCTACTTGCAGCTACCTTTCAGTGGAAGCAACCGTTTTATCTACGGCACAGGTTATGAGAATTCAAAAAACTTTTGCCATCAACAAGTAACCTCTGGAATATTAGACCATGCCCATAACATCTACATTCAGCTTTGGGCAAATGCAGGGATTCTGGGTTTATTTGGCCTTGGCATTTGCATCTACTTACTTATAGATAATTGGCGCAAGCTTGAGCATGGTTTAGATAAGTTTGCATTAAGAACAGGTCAGGCTGCATTTCTATATATATTTGTCCAAGGTTTTTTTGATGTGTCCCTCATCCACTGGCCCATCACCCAAGTTTTTACAGGAATATTGCTAGCAATCCCCCTTAGCGTTAACGGCTCAGTTACTACGCCGGATCGGAGCTAAACGCGGATCCAGAATTTTAGGGCCCATGCCAGGAAATTTCACGGCAATTGAGATCTTTTCGCYACTACCAAATAGATGGGTAACTCTGCCTTCCCCAAACACATCATGCTGTAATTGATCACCAACCGCCCAAACTTGGGCAGCATTTCTATTCSCCATGGAAGGGTTTTTAGCCGGTTCRCGATCGATCCTGGTGAGCCGCTCCAGCCGCTGCTCCCTGGCACCGCTGCGGGGAATATCGGCTTGCAGTGAACCCTCCGGCAGTTCAGCTAAAAACGCAGATGGCACCGCCGCCTCTCGCATGCCGCCCCAAAGCCTTCTTTCACTGGCATGGGATAAAAACAAACGCTCCTTTGCCCTKGTAATCCCCACATAACACAGCCGGCGCTCCTCTTCCATCGARGCTGGATCATCCAAAGAGCGATAGCTCGGGAATAAGCCCTGCTCTAGGCCCACCATGAACACCACCGGAAATTCAAGCCCTTTGCTGGCATGGAGGGTCATCAACACCACCCGTTCTGCGGCTAAATCTTTGTCGTCGGCATCACTTGCAAGGGCTGCTGATGCYAAAAAGCCCTCCAAATTGCCCTCTTCATTTTCCTCTTGATATTGCAGYGCTGCATTCACCAATTCCTGCAGGTTGCGGCGCCTTTCCTCTGCCTCATCTGTTGCTTCAGCTATAAGTTCGGCCAGATAGCCACTGCGCTCCAGCACCAGTTGCACCATTTCGCTTGGGCTAGAGGTATCAAGCTTGCCGCGTAATTCGGCTAATAAATCAGCAAATTGCAGTAGCCCCCGGGCTGAACGGCCCGCCAAGGTGCGCACCGATTCCGCATCGCTCACCACCTCCCAGAGCGGTATTCCCAATTGGCTCGAAGCATCATTTAGCCGCTCGATGGTGGTTTTACCAATGCCCCGTTTAGGCACATTTAGCACCCTTARTAAACTCACMGAATCAGCTTGATTAACCAATAGGCGCAGATAAGCAAGCACATCTTTGATCTCGCGGCGATCATAAAAGCGCAAACCACCCACCACGGTGTATGGCACCCGCCAGCGCACCAAACTCTCCTCAATGGCGCGGGATTGGGCATTGGTGCGATAAAGAACTGCCATGTCGCCATAGCGCAATTCAGGGTGGGCCGCCTGCAATTCACGCATGCGTTGCACCACTGTTTCCGCYTCCGCAATCTCATCATCACAACGGCTTAGCCTGATTAATTCACCGGCCCCACGGGTGGGGCGCAGCACCTTATCAATCCGTTCCGTATTACGGGAGATCAAGGTATTCGCCGCCTCTAAAATAGTTGCCGTGGAGCGATAGTTTTCTTCTAATTTCACCATTGTTTGGGTGCTGCCATCTGCCACACCATCACCAAAATCACCCTGGAAACCCATCAGGATTGTGAAATCAGCAGCGCGAAAGCTATAGATACTTTGATCTGCATCACCCACCACAAAWACYGAGCGGTTTTCCCAGCTCTTGAATTGAGCCGGATCCACACCATCGGTTACGATTAACTTTAAKAGGTCGTATTGGGTGCGGTTTGTRTCTTGATATTCATCAACTAAAAGATGCCTAAAGCGGCGATGCCAATAGGAACGCACCTGGCTATTCTGCTGCAATAGTTGCACTGGCAGCAGYAATAAATCATCAAAATCAAGGGCATTATTAGCGGCTAAGGCACGGCGGTAACGGCGATAGGTTTCCACCAACAGGCGGCCCCTTTGCCCCTGGCCYAGCTCCTGCTGCTCTAGATGTTGCGGCAACCAACCATGGTTTTTCGCATTGCTAATTGCCCAACGCATCTTTTTAGGTTCAAACCGTTTGGGATCTAATTGCAACTCTTGAACGGTAATTTCTTTAACTAAACTTTGGGCATCGGCTTCATCATAAATYGAAAACTGACGGGTCCAGCTGAGRCCATCTGGATCCGTATATTTATCAATATCAAAGCGCAATAATCTTGCAAAYARGGCATGGAAAGTGCCGATCCATAGCTCYTTTGTTACCTCCCGATAGATGCGGCTGCGCAATTGGCGTTGCTCGTGGCTTGCAAGGCTGGTGAGCGGTTGGCCAAAGCTGCTTTGGGCTAACCGCTGGGTGAGCAGCAGCTCCAGCCTTTCCTTCATCTCCCGGGCTGCCTTATTGGTGAAGGTAACCGCTAATAATTCAGCTGGATCAACGCCGTGGTGACCGATTAGGTGGGCGATGCGGTGGGTGAGCGCCTTGGTTTTACCGCTGCCTGCCCCCGCCACCACCAGCAATGGGCCGCAGTGGTGTCCCACCGCCTGSCGCTGGGCGTCGTTGAGTSCGGCGAGGAAACCCTGGGTCATTCGGGCAGATTAGGGCGCGCCTGCATCTGGCGAGCAAATGCCCATGCCGCTATCATTATAAGATGGAAAGCAGCCTTTCGATTCCCATCTTCATCGGCGTTGATCCCCGCGAACGGGCCGCTGCAAATGTGTTGATCGATTCACTATTAGCCCATAGCAGTGCACCGCTTGCGATCACAGCATTAATCACACCCCAGCTGCAAAAGCAAAACCTCTACTGGCGCCCTAAGGATCCAAAACAAAGCACCGCCTTTTCATTTACTCGCTTCCTTGTGCCCCAGCTGCTTAATTTTCAAGGTTGGGGTATTTTTATGGATTGCGACATGCTCTGCCGCTCTGATATCAGCGAACTATGGGCCCTACGTGATCAAACCTATGCCTTGATGTGCGTTAAACATAACCATAAACCAAATGAAACAACTAAGTTCCTAGGCGAACCGCAAACTGCCTACCCACGCAAAAACTGGAGTTCTTTGATGCTGTTTAATGCATCCAAATGTGAGGCTTTAACAGCTGCCTATGTGAACAGTGCTAGCGGTCTTGAATTACATCGTTTCCAGTGGTTAGAAGATCACAAAATTGGCGCCCTACCCGAGCAATGGAACCACCTTGTTGATGTGCAAACGCCTGATCCAGAGGCAAAACTTTTGCATTTCACCCTCGGCGGGCCATGGTTTGCAGGCCAAGAAAGCAGCCACTCAGCCGAATGGTTTATCGCCCGAGATCGGGCCAGCCAACTTTGGCAGCAGCCCACATGAGCTGCCTTGTAGTTATCCCAGCCAGGCTTGAATCCAAGCGTTTACCCCGCAAATTGCTGGCTGATGTGGGTGGCAAAGCCTTGCTGCTTCGGGTGATCGAGCGTTGCCTACTGGCTCAAACAGCCCCACAGGTGGTGCTCACCACCGATAGCCAAGAGATTAAAACCGCTATCCACGCCTGGGGCCTTGCTGAGCAGGTGCCTGTGCTRCTCAGTAGCCCTGATTGCAGTAGCGGTAGTGAACGCATCGCCTCTGTGCTGCCGGAACTGCTCGCYTTAAATAAYAATTTAATTAAAAACAATTCAACTAAAAAAAGTTYAGTTGAAAGCAGCTGGATCCTTAATGTGCAAGGGGATCAACCCTTCCTTGATCCAGCGGTGATCGATGCTTTAGCTGCCGCCTGCAAAAGCACCACTGCCAAAGTGCTCACTCCCGTTTATCGGCTACCAGCAAACAAAATCCACAACCCTGCCGTAGTGAAATGTTTGCTTGCCAGCAACGGCCAATGCCTCACCTTTTCCCGCAGTGCCCTGCCCCATGTGCGTGATGTGGAGCCTGAAAACTGGCATCTCCATGCCAACTACTGGGGCCATGTGGGCATCTACGCCTATCGGGCCGAGGTGTTAGCGCAATGGCCAAATCTGTCGCCATCGCCACTGGAGCAGGCTGAAAAGCTAGAGCAGTTGCGTTTGCTRGAGGCMGGCATCAGCATCCACGGCCTTGAGGTGGCTGGTGACTCCCTATCGGTTGATACCGCAGCTCAATTGGCCTTAGCCCGCAAGATCTGCTCCACCAGCTCCCGCACAGCCCCATCACCACCACGTTGATTCAAWACCAAATCAGCTTTGCGTTTTAAGGCAATGCAGCCATTGGCGGGGGTTACTAACAACCCAACGCTGGGGCGCACCTGCAGATCATTAACGTCGTCTCCAATAAAAGCAGTGGCAGCAATTGAAATCTGCAACCGCTCCTGCAATTCCGCCAAAACCCCTGCCTTATCTCTTAYMGCCGTGAAGCAATGCTTAATCCCCAAATGCCGCGCCCGTTGCTTKATTGCTTCTCCGCGGCCRCCACTTAAAAATGCCAATTCCARGCCCGCCTGCTGSAGYAATTTCAAACCAAGGCCGTCGCGGGCATCAAAACGGCGTTGCACCACACCATCATCGCYATAAATCAAGCCCCCATCCGTTTGCACCCCATCCACATCTAAAACCAACAATTSAATGGCAGCTAAACGMCGTTTTAAGCCAAACCAATTCATAGGCTTGATGCTGCAWAGGCYTCAGCTTGGCTAACGGCGCGAATTGCGAGCAGTTGTTTMAGCAATGGCTCCAGCCGCTGCAACGGCACCATATTTGGCCCATCACTGCAGGCAACTTCAGGGTTGGGGTGGGTTTCCATAAACAAACCATCAACCCCCACGGCCACAGCAGCACGGGCAAGGGGCGCCACAAATTGCCGTTGGCCGCCACTGCTCTTGCCAAGCCCACCCGGTTGTTGCACCGCATGGGTGGCATCAAATATCACCGGGCAAGCCAAMGCCTGGAGCTGGGGCAGGCTGCGGTAATCCACCACAAGRGTGTTGTAGCCAAAGCTGCTGCCCCGTTCCGTKAGCCAAAGCTGRCCAGGCTCCCTTAAGCCCGCCGCCCGCAATTTCTCCACCACCGCCGCCATATCCCATGGCGCCAAAAACTGACCCTTTTTCACATTCACTGCCCAGGCGCCGCGGCCAGCTAAAACCGCCGCCGCYGCTGCCTGCAAAAGGCTGGTTTGGCGGCAAAGAAAAGCTGGTATCTGCAACACATCAACCACGGCCGCCACGGGCAATGCCTGCTCACTTTCGTGGATATCGGTAAGCAACGGCAAGCCAAATCGCTGCTTCACYTCAGCCAAAATYTCAAGCCCRCGGTTTAGGCCAGGGCCACGAAAACTATCGCCAGCGCTGCGATTTGCCTTATCAAAGCTGGCTTTAAATATCACCCTGATCGCCAAGCGCTCGCTRATTGCCTTTAGTTCTGCTGCCACCTCCAGCACCAATTCACGGCTTTCGATCACACAGGGCCCGGCGATCAAAGTGAAGGGGAAATCAATGGCCATCAGCTAAAACCCGCCTGCACCAGATCATGGAGCCGCAACAGGCCAAGCAACTCACCATCCTCCGCCTGCACCGGTAGAACWGCGATCGCCTTACGCCGGTTGCGTTCCATTAATTCCAWGGCCGCCACCGCTAATAACTGRGGTTGCACCGTAATTGGATCTGCYGTCATCAACTGGCTGGCGGTTAGCCCTGCCCATTGATGGGCMKGCTTTTGTTGCAAGGTGCGGCGCAAATCACCGTCGGTGATTAAACCCCGCAGGCGGCCRGGCCGCTGGGGATCCGCCACCCAGGCGGCGCCAACGCCAGCGGCCGTGAGGCCAGCCAACACCTCCGGCAATGGCGCCATGGCGGCAAGGGGCGGCCAGCGCTGCACAGGCAGCATTAAATCCGCAGCGGTGAGGGTTAGCTGGCGACCAAGGGCGCCAGCGGGATGGTTTAAAGCAAAATCCTGGGCTGAAATGCCGCGCCTTTGCATCCACACGGCCGCCAGACCATCACCAATCGCCATCGCCACCGCAGTGCTGGCGGTGGGTGCCAAATTCAAGGGGCACACCTCCCGATCAACACCACCGTCAAGCACCACTTCACAACTAAGCGCTAATGGAGATTGCAAACCACCGGTAATTGCAATGCAACGGCTACCGCGGCGGCGTAGGTGGGGCAGCATCGCCAATAATTCACTGCTAACGCCACTGCGCGATAGCAAAAGCACCACATCTTTTGGCGCTACAACACCTAAATCACCATGGAGGGCATCAAGGGGATTTAGGTAGATGGCCATCAGGCCAATCGATGTGAATGTGGCTGCGATCTTGCGGGCAACAATGCCGCTTTTACCAACGCCTGTTACCACTAATTTAGCGCCGCAGCCCTGGCAGCCCTCAAGCAAAGCCAAGGCGCGATCAACTTCGCCTGGATCCAAGCGCTGGGCGGCGGCGGCAATTGCTGCTGCCTCCTGCAACAACACCTCCTGCACAAGCTTTTGCATCGCCTTAATTAATTGAGCTAAAGCGCTCCAAGCTGGCTAATTCTTGGAAGCTGGCTGATCGCTGCCGCAGTTCGTCAAAACTACCTGAGGCTTTAACTACGCCCTTTTCAAATTCATAGATGCGATCGCAGCGGGCAATCGTGCTGAGCCGGTGGGCAATMACAACGGTGGTGCAGCGGCGACCCACCACCTCAAGGGCATTAATAACTTCGTTTTCAGTGCGGTTATCRAGGGAACTRGTGGCTTCATCCAACACTAAAAAGCCTGAATTGCGATAAAAAGCTCTTGCTAATGCAAGCCGTTGGCGTTGGCCACCGGAAAGTTGATGGCCATTTTCACCCACTTGGGTGAGCAGGCCAAAGGGCAAATCAGCCACATATTCCTCMAGCTGGGCTGCTTCTAATGCTTCCCATACCCGGTCGTCGTCTATGCGSTTGTTATYAATGCCAAAGGCCACATTKTCCCGCACGCTGGCATCTAAAAGCTGAATAAATTGGGGTACCTGGGCGCAATTTGCCTGCCAAGCYGGCACCTCTTCTGCCGTTAAGGGATTGCCATCCARCTCAAAACTACCCAGCTCCGGTTGCAATAGGGCAAGYAATAGATGGGCGGTGGTGGTTTTACCACTGCCGGTGCTGCCAACTAGGGCAATGCGAGAACCAAGCGGAATMGTGAGATTCACACCCTTCAAAACCCATTCTTCAGTATTTGGATAGCGATACCAGGCATCCCGCAAGCGAATCGAATGTTGCGGGTAGATGCCGGCAGGGCTTGGCACCCCAGGGCAGCCAAGGGTGAGCCGCTCCACAGGTAGTTCCAATAGATCAACGGTGTGGCTCACCTGGGGCAGCCCCCCCCGCAATTCAGTGAGGGAATGGAATAAATCCTGTAGGGGTGGTGTTAGCCGCTGGGCTGCAATTGCAAGGGCCGAAAGGAAGGGCAAAATTCCCAATACCTTTTGCGGTTCACCCTGCATCAATGCAGGCACTGCACCGATTACAAATATCAAAGTTATTCCCAATGGTTCGATCAACAGCCGCGGCACAATCGGCAACATYGCCGACATCCAGGCATAACGGCGGGCYCTTTCCCCTGCCACACTAAATGACTTTTGGAAATGGGCTTCAGTGCCAGTGAGGGTGATATCCCGCACGGAAGCCAATGATTCCAATAGCAAATGGGTAGAGCGCACCTCTAAACGTAAATTTTGTTGGCGGGCGTGGCGCAGGTATGGGGTAACAAAAGTGGAAAGGCCCAAATAAGCCAGCACCACCGTGATCAAAAGCAAAAAGGCAGGGAAGCGGCCGATCCAAAGAATGCCAAAAGACAAAAGCAGAATTGATACCAGTGCACTAAATATGCGCAAGGTGGGATTGATCACACCACTGGCTGCCTGGCGGATATTGGAAAGGATTGAGGTGGTTAATTCCGCTGTGGAACGGGTGAGGTGATATTCATATTTTTGACGCAACACCCGCGCATGAATTTCATTTGATARATCACGCCAAATCCGTGCTGTTAATTTCTGCTGAACTAATTGCAGAAATAATTTTGAAAATGATGCAAACCAGGCAAGGCCTATAAACACTGCAATCAACCAAAGGGTTTGATCAAGTGGTTTGCCGCCAAATACACGAACCCCAGGCAACTTATCTTCTAAGTTATTGCCAACTAGGGCCCCCACTAACCTTGCACCCACTGCCACCAGCGCTAAATCCAGCAGCCCTGGCAGCACTGAAATCGGCAGGATTTGCCAGAGGGCCTTGCGCCGTTCCTGGGGCAAATAACTAATTAAGCGTGATAGTTGGTCGATGGTTTGGCTGCGTTTACGCAACCACGCCATGGGCGCTATGCCGCCTACGGACGGCCGGTGGGGTTGATGGGCAGTCACGCCGGCAACCCTATGGCGCCAAAGCGGTTCAGAACAGTCTTTTCAACCGGCTCAAGCGCCGGCCCCAGCGCAATCGCCAACTGGGAACACTTTTTAAGGCCGGTGCACCAGCAAGCAACTGATCCCAATGCTGATTAACAGCGTTTAGGGCCYGCTGCCAGCGCTGCTGCACCTTGCTTTCTGAATGGGCCGCCAGCAGGGCCGCCAGTAATTCAGGCTTTGGCCTAAAGGCATCAGGGTTTGCAACTGCTGCTGTGATCTGCTCCAAATCATTGGCAAGGCTGCCGCAACCGATCTGCCATGCGCTTACGCCTGGATCCAAACTATCGGCGAGGGCATGGTTAAAGCTGCTAAATAAAACGCAACCACTGGCGAGAGCCTCCAGGGGCGGCAAACCAAAACCCTCCGTTACGCCCACACTGCGCCAATAATCGGCGGAGTCGTAAAGCAACACCTTGGCGCTGCTAAACAGGGCCGCTAGATCCTCCACCCAGCCGCTTTGCACCTCAACGGCCACCCCCCGCTTGCGCAGGGCTGGCACCAAGCAATCGAGCACATAACTGCTGGTTTTACGGGCCTGCACCAACACATCAATGCTTCTGGTGTTGCTAGCAGCAGTTGTGTTGTTGCCAAAAGCTGGATCCAAAGCATTGGGCACCAGTTGCAATGGTGCCCTTGGGGCGCGATCACCCCAATAGCCAAGCGTATTTCTACTCACGGCCAGCACCGGCACCCCAGGGGGTAGCTGAAAGCCATAACCACTGCTATGGGCGTGGTAAGCAACGGGTCTACCGCGCAACTGCCGCAATAACGCRGGCACATCAAAACCCCAACTCACAATCCATAGGGCTTCCCCTGGTGTTGCTTCCTGTTGCAACAGATCGGCAAGGAACAGATGGCCCGGTTCCCTTTGGCGATAGGTAACAACCTCCACCGAAGGCGCTAATTCAGCGCATAGGCGAGCACTTTGCAGCTCCACCAGCAAGCCACCGCAGCGGAAACGGGCGCTGGTACCCGGTACTAAAAACCGCAGGGGGCGGCTACTCACTCAGTTATTAACAGTTTCGGTACTGCCAGTGATTTGACGGCGGGTGAGGAAACCAAACAACACCTTGCCAATGGCAGCCACCAAATTGCCTTCGAGCTCTTGGAATAGTTTCATATTGAGGTGAAAAGCATGGTTGGCTTCTTCCACCATCCGATCAGCCATCACCTGATCAATCACTAACGCATTCAATGCAGCCCTGTAGGTATTTTTAAAAGCCTTTTCATCCTCAATTGCAGGGAATACATAAAACTGCAAACCAGCATCACCCTGCATATTCATTGCTTTTTGGGCAATGGTTTTCAGAATTTGGCCACCGGATAGATCACCCAAATAACGGGTGTAGTGGTGACCCACCAGTAGTTCGGGGGCGCTATTTGCTAATTCATGGATGCGGGCTACATATTCCTTAGCCGCTGCTGTTGGTTGGWTTTGCTCGATCCAATTTTCGCCGTAGTAATAAACAAGATCTGCTTCAAGGGCGCCGCGACGGTTTAAGGCCTCAAAGGCGATCGGTTGCAGCACTGGATTTTGCCGGAGGCGATCGATCTCCTCCTCCATTGCCGCATATACGAAATACAAACTTGCTACCAGCTTGCGATAGCTGAGTTTGTCTACCACCCCTTTTAGAAAGCAGCTAACAAAGCCAGTATTTTCTGCCATGGTGTGGGATTTTTTAGTTCCCTCCCGCAGCTGGGTAGCTAAGGGAACAGCTGCATCAGCGCTAGTGAGGGCAACGTTTGAATCGAGGGCAACAGCCATGGGGCCAGGTGCACGGGCAATCTTGATTGG
Organism: Synechococcus lacustris str. Tous; assembly: GCF_003011125.1. GTDB lineage: Bacteria > Cyanobacteriota > Cyanobacteriia > PCC-6307 > Cyanobiaceae > Synechococcus_D > Synechococcus_D lacustris. Next base: position 10,663 of record NZ_PXVC01000029.1, read on the forward strand.
AGCGTAGGCGCCCTATAGCTAGTAAGGGCTGCAAAAGTTGCGAAGGATTACGAGCCCTTGGGCCAGTTCGGCAGCATCAATAACCGCAGAACACGCAAAACTAGGCTCATCTAACCCATAACTTTTGCGGCTAACGCCCAGATGGCTATCTACGAAAAGCTCACAGCCCCAAGCCGCGGCGCCGCAATTAAATTTGTGGACGGCCTTCCTGTGGTGCCAGCCAACCCGATCATTCCCTTTATTCGCGGCGATGGCACCGGTGTTGACATCTGGCCCGCCACCCAAATGGTGCTCGATGCTGCTGTGGCTAAGGCCTATGGCGGTGAACGCAGCATTGAATGGTTCAAGGTTTATGCCGGTGATGAAGCCTGTGAGCTCTATGGCACCTATCAATACCTGCCCCAAGACACGCTCACCGCAATCGAAACCTATGGGGTTGCCATCAAAGGGCCCCTCACCACACCAATCGGCGGTGGGATTCGCTCTTTRAATGTGGCCCTTAGGCAAATCTTTGATCTCTATTCCTGTGTGAGGCCCTGCCGTTATTACAGCGGCACCCCAAGCCCCCACAAACGCCCCCAAGACCTTGATGTGGTGGTTTACCGCGAAAACACAGAAGATATTTATATCGGCATCGAATGGGCCGCCACCGACCCCGTGGGCCAAGAGTTGCTGCAGCATTTAAACAACACCGTTATTCCCGCCAGCCCGCAATTAGGTAAGAAACGCATTARRGAGGGTTCTGCCCTTGGYATCAAACCCGTTAGCAAAGCTGGCACCCAAAGGCACATCCGCCGGGCGATGCAGCATGCCCTGCGGCTTGAGGGCAATCGCCGCCACGTAACCCTGGTGCATAAGGGCAACATCATGAAATTTACCGAAGGTGGCTTTAGGGATTGGGGCTATGAATTAGCAACCACTGAATTTCGTGCCGATTGTGTTACCGAAAGGGAGAGCTGGATCCTGGCGAATCAAGAAAAGAATCCACTGCTTTCAATTGCAGATAATGGCCGCTTGATCGAACCGGGTTACAACAATCTCACCCCTGATAAACGCGAGGCGATCGATGCTGAAGTTGAGCTGGTTTTAGCAACTATTGGCGCCAGCCATGGCAATGGCAAATGGCGTGAAATGGTGCTGGTAGATGATCGAATCGCCGATAGCATCTTTCAACAAATCCAAACCAGGCCCCAGGAATATTCKGTGCTGGCAACCCTTAATCTCAATGGTGACTACATCTCCGATGCTGCTGCAGCGGTGGTGGGGGGCCTTGGCATGGCACCAGGGGCCAACATCGGCGATCGCGCTGCCATTTTTGAAGCCACCCATGGCACGGCACCAAAACATGCGGGCCTTGATCGCATTAATCCCGGTTCGGTGATTCTCAGCGGTGTGATGATGTTGGAATTTATGGGCTGGCAAGAGGCGGCCAACTTAATCACTGCTGGCCTCAGCGCTGCCATTGCCAATGCTGAAGTTACCTACGACCTAGCCCGCCTCTTGGAACCRCCGGTGGAACCRCTTAGCTGTTCCGGTTTTGCAGAAGCGGTGGTGCGTCATTTCAAGGCATAATACGTATATAAACTGGACCTGCATGGAGTTTCATCGGATCACCTATAACCCCGCTCAATGTGGAGGAAAGCCTTGCATAAGAGGAATGCGCATAAGAGTTAAAGATGTTCTTGATCTCTTTGCCGCAGGATTAAGCAGCAATCAAATTCTCGATGATTTTCCTGATCTAGAACAAGAAGATCTAAATGCAGCCCTTCAGTATGCTGCCAACGAGATAGACCATCCAGTGCTTTTAGGATGAATCTTTGGCTTGACGCGCAGCTGTCTCCACTGATAGCTAAGTGGATAAATGATCAAGGCCTAAGAGTATCAGCAACCCCGCTCAGAGATATTGGTTTACTGAAAGCAAGCGATCGAGAAATCTTTCAAAAAGCCAGAATGTCTGGCGCAATTATTGTAACCAAAGACAGAGACTTTTTGTTGCTTCTCAAGGATGAAGGCCCACCTCCCCAGGTGATCTGGCTCAGGGTAGGAAATAGCAACAATATTTTTCTTCAGCAAGTTCTTAGTTCCACGCTACCAAAGGCTTTAGAACTGCTGCGGGAGGGTGAACCCTGGGTGGAAATTCGAATGAAGCTAAAAAATAGATCTTTATATGCAGAATAGTTGCTATGAATTCATCTTCAGCCTTAGCCACCGACCCCTGCGTGCACTGCGGCTTCTGCCTGCCCAGTTGCGCCAGCTACCGGGTGTTGGGCACGGAGATGGATTCACCCCGGGGTCGCATCCATAGCCTSAAGGCGATCGAGGCCGGCGAACTAACGCTTGATGCCACCGTGGCWAGYCATTTTGATAGCTGCCTTGGCTGCTTTGCCTGCGTTACCGCCTGCCCCGCCGGAGTGCGYTACGACCAACTGCTTGAGCAGGTGCGGCCCCAACTAAACAACCCCAGCTTGCGCACCCCCTGGCAGCGGCAATTGCGGCGACTTTTACTTGCCCTACTGCCCTACCCCCAGCGGTTGCGGGCCCTAATGCTGCCGTTGCAGGCCTATGCCGGCACGCCGCTGCAACAACTTGCTCGCCGCAGCGGCATAACGCGCCTATTTGGCGCGGAAATCGCAGCGATGGAACAGCTGCTGCCGCCCTTGCCACCCCAGGCCAAAGATCCGGTGGGGCTGATTCCCGCTGAAGGGCCGCGCCGCGCCAGGGTTGGCCTAGTGCTTGGCTGCGTGCAGCGCGTATTTGATCCTGGCGTTAACGCCGCCACCTTGGCGGTGCTTGCAGCCAATGGGGTGGAAGTGCTGCTGCCGGAGGGTCAAGGCTGTTGCGGGGCGGTGAGTCATCACCAGGGGGAACTAAARCAAACCCAAGCCCTCGCCAKGGATTTAGTGGGCAGCTTCAATCGAGCCGCCGCCRMCGAACCGCTTGATGCAATCCTTGTTGCCGCTTCCGGTTGCGGCCACACCCTGAAGCAATATCCCCAGCTTYTAGCAGGSMAKCCAGGATTTAAGGCAGYGGTAAAAGATGTGCATGAATTCCTCTATGAATTAGGGCTAAGCGATAGTTTTAAGGCGCGGCTTAAACCATTAAAAGAAGCGCTGGTTGTTTATCACGATGCCTGCCACATGATCCATGGCCAAGGCATTAGCCAGCAACCAAGGCAATTGCTTAGGGCAATCCCAGGGCTGGAGTTGCGAGAAGCGATGGAAGCGGGGGTGTGCTGCGGCAGCGCCGGCATCTACAACCTGGTGCAACCAGAGGAAGCAGCGGAATTAGGTGCAATAAAAGCGRMAGATYTAATCAATAGCGGTGCCGCAATKGTRGCCAGCGCCAACATCGGTTGCAGCCTGCAGATACGCCAACACATGCTCGAGCAAAAAAAGCCTTTACCCGTTGCCCATCCCATGGAATTACTGGCCCGCAGCGCTGGTTTATTGGAGTTTGGTTAATTGCTATAGCTAGCAATCCAGCCGCCAAGCTTCTAGCAACTGCCAACACTGCCGCAGGCTGGTGGCATCACCGAGATTGCCGGGGAAGGTAACAATTGGCAGATCGCCCCAGATTGGATGGTGGGGTTGGGGCTGCACCAGGGAAAGGCCCGGCAACAACTGGCCCAAAAGTTGCAGGCGATCTAAACCGAGGCCAGCGCGCAACAAAGTAAAACTGGTGGTGCCGCCCTTAGCGATCACAAAASCCAAAGGTGGCCCCAGGCTTAGGGCTAATTTGGCCATCCTTAGGGCTAGTTGTTGCTGCTGGGCTGGGCTGCAGCCRCGCCGTTCACCGCGGCTGCTAAACAGCACTGGCGTTAGCCCCTGGCTGCGGATTGATTGCAGCTTGGTTAACAGCAACGGCTCAAAATCTGTTGCTGCTGGCTGATCAACTGGATATTCCACACCCCTGCAGCCGGGTTCAGCAAGCAGCAGYTCCAACTGTTGATCCGCCAGGGGCACATGGGATCCCACTATCACCAAGCCAGGGCCGCGGCAGGGGGGTAGATCAGCTTTGCTAAGTAAACAAGGCTTGAGTTCAGCCAAACCATTCAGCAAGCTGGCGGCGCTTTGGCAAAAGTGACGCCTACCGCCAGCTATCAATTCAAACCGCAGGGTTTTAGCTAACTCATCTAAATCTTCTGGTGTGTGGGCATCAATCACCGCCCATTGGCCTACCGCTAAATCAGCCAATGGTTGATTTGCTYTTAAAAGCGCCACCTGGGCTGCATTTATGCGGCCAGCACTTTTAGTAGCCAACCACTCGCTAAGCACACTGGTTTGATAACCAAAACGCTGATCTGCGGCAAAGGCGCTCAGATGCACCGGTTTGCCATGGAGCAAATGGCTGCCCGCCTCAGTGGTGCGACCCCCCTGGGGGAATGCTGGCACCAACAGGTTGGCGTGGAATGGCCCAAGGCCAGCGCTGATCAGCTCCTGCTCCAAGGGGGTGTGGCCCCTCAAGGTGGAATCACCGCGGCTAACCACCAGCCAAGGCCGTTGATAATTTTCTAAAAGCGGCTTGAGCCGAGCGCAGATCAACTGCAGTTGATCCCGCACCTGTTCGGGTTCTAAGGCACGGCTATTGGTGATTAAAAACAAGAGGGCAGAGGGGTCTGCAAGGCCCGCCGCCAGGTTGCTGCTGCTGAAATTCAACAACAAAGAACAACCATGAACGGTTTGTGAGCCTGTGGGGTCATCGTCAAAGACGATGATCTTGATGTTGTGCTCCATCTGCCGGCATGCCGGATCTCGCTCCAGTTGTAATGCCAGAGCGCGAGGAATTAAGCCAATTGGTGCTTGAACTCCATGCCGATGGCAGCCCATGGGTACCGAGCGGCCTTGGCAATCACCTGCATTGGGGTGCTGCCTTGCAGGCGGATGCAGGCATGGTGCTGAGCATGGCCCGCTGCAACCGCGTTATTCACCATGCCGTAGCCGATTTCACCGTAACGGTRGAAGCCGGATTGGGCCTAGCCAAACTGCAGGAGGTTCTTGCCGCCCAGGATCAATGGTTGCCCTTGGATCCRCCCCTGGCTGGCCCCAGCAGCATCGGCGGTTTAGTGGCACGGGGTTTAAGCGGCCGCCTGCGCCACCGCTACCGCGACCTGCGTGATCAATTGCTAGGGATCAGCCTCTTGCGCAGTGATGGCACCGCAGCAAAAGCCGGCGGCAAGGTGGTTAAAAATGTGGCCGGCTACGACCTAATGCGTTTGTTTTGTGGCAGCTGGGGCAGCCTTGGCCTAATCAGCGAACTAACCCTGCGCACCATGCCATTGCCCAAGGCGCGGCAAATAGTGCRGCTAAAAGGTGCACTAGAAGATCTACAACAACTGCGCCAACAGTTGCTTTTGCATAGCTCCATGGCGCTGGAATTTATTGAATGGCGCCAGGGGCCAGGKGCAGCAMCATGCCTGCAACTGGGCCTATGCAACCTTGCTCAAGAGCAACAACTGCAATTGCAATTAACGCCAAATATCCAATTGGAAAAKCTCCCCCAACCAACAACTTCAACAACCGTAGAAGCTGGCCAATGGTTGCTGCGGCTGGGCCTTGAACCAGTAAAAATAGTTGAATTTATGCAAGATCCAGTTGCCCAGGGTTGGCAATTGCAATTGGGGGCAGCCAGTGGCCTAGGCCTTGCCCAGGCTGCCTTCGAGGGGATGGCGCCCTACAGGGTGGAAGCCCTTAGGCGTGCCTGCGAAAGGCGCAGCGGCTACCTAACCGTGCTGCAAAGCCCAAATAACAGCAAGCTAGATGCCTGGGCCGATGTAAAAGCAAAGCCCYTAATAGAAGCTGTTAAAAAACAATTCGACCCATTGAATCAACTTTGCCGCGGCCGCCTACCTGGTGTTGCCTCCTGTTAAACCTTGGTTATTRAGAAAACGCTGGAATCCTTCTGCTAAACCCTTACTGCCGGAATAGCTAAGGTGATGGCTATCGGCATATTGCAAGGTGCCATCTGGGCGTCGATGTTGCACGCGACCTGCAAATAAAAGTTGATCGGTGGGATCAAAGATATGCACATTTGGTAAACCCTTTGCCACCTGGGCCAGGGTGTTGCGCAGGGTGGTTTGCATCTCGGCTGTGATTKCAGCCGTGGGTGAGCAAAATGTGCCCCCCTCTCGATTAGCTAATAATTTGCCCCAAGCTTCACAAACCACGGGCTCCCTAGCCAGGGTTGGGATATCAAGCACCAACACCAACTGAATGCCTTTTGCCGCTAATTGCTTGGCGATGCGGCGGCTACTTGCAATGTAGGCAGAGCGAACCTGGGCTGGRGTTARRCGTTTGCCATKCACATAAACCGGGAAATCATTTGGCCTGCCGCGGCCATCAATATCAGCCAATTGTTTATTTAACCAKGTAGAAACCAAAACGATGTCGTTTGGCTTCAGCCGCTGAATKGCACGRTCGATTTCACCTGCTGCAAATGAGCGACAGGGTTCATAGGGTTTATTATCAAAGCTAACTGTTATATCAGGGCTGATTAAACAACTACTTTTAAATGTAAAACTAATACTTTGACCRGTYTTATTTGTAACTTGATCTAACATTGGCAGCAGGTGATGGGCATGGGAATCACCAAGCAAAAATATTTCTCCGGCACCGGCAAGCCCCGCTTTACTGCAACGGCTGAAATCGGTTCTGTTCTTAATGTTGTAAGGCAACCAATTGGCAACACTGCAACTGGCATCACTGATATCGGTKCCAACAATCACAGGCCGATGTTCAGCAATCTTTTCGAGTTTTGGCACAGGATCTACGCCACTACCAAGAAAAAACTTGCCCCTATAGGGATGGGCTAGAGCGTCGATGCCCGTCCAGGTAACAGCSATGGCTGCCAAGGAAAGGCCCCATTGAAAGGGGGCTGAYAGGGGCCGCCGCCGCACCGGCTGCTCCACCAGCACATAGGCCAACCAGGCCAAGCCAAAAGACAAACCAATCGCCAGGCTGTAGAGCCAAAAGCGATCGATGCCATAGGTCCAGCGCAAAAARGTGAGCACTGGCCAATGCCAGAGGTAGAGCGAATAGGAAATCAAACCGCAAGCCACTAAAAAGCGCTCAAGGCCTCGCCAGGGCAAAAACCGTTCTGATGTRGCCCCATAGCCCGCCTGCAACAGCAACAAAGTTGCTAACACCGCCACCAGGGCGCCAGGGGCTGGAAACCATTGCAGGGAAGATGTTTTRAGCAAGGCCAGCAACATCAGCCCATAGCCGCCAAGGCGCAACCAAAGCCGGTTTAAGTGGCCGCCAAAGCCCTTTAACTGGGCAAGCAACAGCACGGCACCGGCGCTYAATTCCCAAAAGCGGCTGGGCATCAAAAARAACGCCAATATCGGCGCTTCCTGGGTCCACCACAAACTGAGGCCGAGGGATGCAAGTGAAAGGCCCAGCAGGATTGGTARTGCCCGCCTGCGGCCCACGCCRATCAGCAATAGCAAGAGCGGAAAGATCAGATAGAACTGCTCCTCAACCCCTAAAGACCAGGTGTGGGATAGGGGGTTGAGGTTGGAATCAAGGCCGAAATAATCGGTTGCTTTTGCCGCAAAGCGATTGTTAGACCAGCCATAGAGCGCTTTTACCGCATCAACAAAGAGGCTGCGGGTTTCTGATGGTGGCACCAGCAGCGCTATGCCAAGGCTGGTTACACCAACAGATGCCAAGAGATTTGGCAGTAGCCGCCGAATTCTGCGCACATAAAAACCAGCCAATTGCTGCCATGGCCCCTCCCCTTGATGACCCAGCAACGATCCGGTTACCACGTAACCGGAAATCACAAAGAAAACATCTACACCGGTAAAGCCACCGGGCAGCCAGGCCTCATTCAGGTGATAAATAAAAACCGCCAATACGGCGATGCCACGCATGGCATCGATRTCAGGGCGGTAGTTAAACCTCRGCACTAAATGCTTTCCACCACATAACGGCACTGCAACACCTKGCTTKCACCGGCAGCCAGCTCCAACTTGCCATCRCCACTGATCAAACTTTGACGTGGACCAGTCCAGGGTTCGATGCAAACCATCGGTCTGGGGGGATCAGTCCAAAACACTGCCAGGTTCCAAGGGCTGCTCAGTTCCATGCGTAGGCGCCTTGCTGCTGCCTTATCAACTAAGGCCACATCAGCGCTGGGGCGCACCAGCAGRTCGATGCCCTGCCCTAGCTGTTGCAATTGCTCACTGGTGGCRCCGGGGGCCATCAGYTTGTGRTTTARRCATTCCTCAGGCATCCCTTCAAATTGGAGRTCGCYAAGGCCACTCACATTGAAATAGGGRTGGATGCCAAAGCTAAATGGCAGGGCCTGGCTWGCCCTGTTGTGGAGGGTGGCAGTTACCTCAAGGGCGCCAGGGGCTAGGCGGTAATCAAGCTGCAGCAAAAAAGCAAAGGGGAAATCCAGCAGGGTGGCRGGGGTATCACTGAGCTCTAAACGCACCCCACGGCCATCATCCAGGGCCGATATTTGCCAGGGCATGGTGCGGGCAAAGCCGTGCTGCTTAAGGGTGGCGATGCGGCCATCAGCTAGGGGCAACTGGTCGTTTGGCAGGTTGCCGCAAATGGGAAACAACACCGGTGCTCCGCCCCTGATCGACTGGCTTGGATCCAAAAAGCGGGCTTCATCTAGGTAAACGATTTCATTGCCACCGCAACACCAACCACTGAGCAAGCCACCCCGTTCAGGCACTAAACGGATTTGATCACCGCTGCTGGCATCAGTGAATAGCCAATGGGGGTAGGGGCTGGTTTGTTGTTGCAGGGCCATAGCCGTTGAATTTAAGCGAGCGTGCTTAACCATTGCAGCAGCTCTGCATTAACAAYTGCCGGCTGTTCRTCGTGGGGGCAATGGCCAGCTTCCAAAACCACTTCAGTGGTGGCAGCGGGGGCGTGGCTTTGAAATAGGGCCCTGCGACCAACAGCATTGATCCAGGGATCGCGGATACCCCAAAGCAACAGCAACGGGGCTTGCAACTCAGCAAACAAATGGTCGAGCGGTTCGCCTTTAGGGAAATCAAAAACCGTACGAAACACCCCAAAGGCACCTGGATCCAAAGATGGGGTCCTGATGGCCTCCACCAGGGCTTCATCCACATTGGTTTTATCCACGTAAACCTGATTCAAGGTGCGGCGGATCGTGGCTCTACGGCGCAGGTTTTCAAAGATCAAGCGCTGCAGCACAGGGCTTTGCAGCAAGGCGCCCGCAATGGTTTGGCGGGCGATGGCAGCTAAACCCTGGGCTGGTTTTTGTTCACTACTAAAAGGCCCRGCGGCATTMAGCAGCACCACACCAGCGCACTGCTCCTTGAGGGCGGCACCGGCGGCTAGGGCTGCATAACCGCCGAGGGAATTACCCACCAACACCGTTGGTTCAGCGATGCGYTCGTGCACATAGGCGCAGAGTTGATCACGCCAYAGTTCACCGCCATAGGCCTCACCAGCTGGTTTTGCACTGGCACCAAARCCGAGCAGATCAATGGCATGCACTGGATGGTGCTGCTCCAGGGCGGGGATATTGAAACGCCAGTGGTAGGTGGAAGCACCAAAACCATGCACCAAGAGSACTGGTATMCCGGCGCTGCTGGTGCGYTCAAGGCTGTGAATGGGGTGGCCGCGAAAGCTCCAGGGTTCCTTCACGGCCAAATCAAAGATGTTTGCGGATGCTAAGGATGCTCCACCTGCAACGGTTAGCTCTGCCCATGGTTGATGCTGATTTAAGTGTGCTRTTCAGCGGCAGCGCTTTATGGGCACTGGCTTTTTATGTGCCCTTRAGCGGCCCAATCGCGAGGTTTGAGGCTGAATTAGTGGCTGCGGGGGTGGCAGAAATAAAACGCCAAGTGCTTTTGGTGCTGAGCAGTGTGGCCCTAGCGGTGGGAGTTGGCGTGGTGTGGCAATTGCTGTTGAGCTGGGCGCTTAGCCCCAGWTGGGCCGCCAGCATGGCCTTGCTGGCGGTTTTAGCAACTGGTTTCTGGGTRCTTGCTAATCGCGAATAGAACTATCTATTTGCACCAACAAATCCACGGATGTAGTCGATTCCCCAATCGAGGGTGTGGGGCGGAAGTTCATATATGTGGTAAAAAATTAAACGTTTAGCAGCTTCGATACGCTCCATSCCAACGGCCCTGAGATTTGCTTCAGAAGCGATAAAGAATTCAGCCATGGCAATTTGATTGCCATTTTTAACCCCACTCACATACAAATCACGCAGTTTTCCAACAAGTTCAGCTGTGGCAGGGGCAAAGCTAATGAGTTCRTCACCCAGGGGAATAGTCATATTTTTGATGCAGCCCATGGAAAACTTCATGGCGGCCCTGGTTTCTTCCACACTCAAAGCATCATCTGAACCATCTCTGAATTGGTGCTGGATTACACCGTTGGTGCACTCGATCATGCGCAGCAAGGCAACCTTATCTAGCTCTTCAGGGGGAAGGGCGGAAAACAGTGCGTCCCAATCAGAGGTCATGGAAATGAATAATTTTACAAAKCGTAACAACTATSGGGMGCAGYTGTGTGGCAGATTTAACCAAATTRAAAAACCAATCTGCATGGCCTTAGTTCCCCGCTGGCAATACATGACAGAGGAATCAAAAGCGCTAGCAAAACGCTTGGCTATTTCAGGTGCGATATTAGTAATTTCCCTGATTATTGTTAGGGCTTTACTACCCTGGGTGTTAGCTGCCTTGGCAGTTTGGTGGCTRTGGAAATTARTTAAWAAGTRAWTATTAATTATATAYATTGCMATATAMAATTAATAWTCATCRMCGTTTAATAATCATCACCGTATTTAACACCTGCATCAACATTCATTAATTCAACYGTTGTTTTATAACCCTGGGCAACGGTTAGATCGTGTTGGTAGCCGATGTCACGCAGGGCAGCCACGTCGTATTCAGGGGCAGTGAGCCAACTAAAACCCTTGCCAAAGGTGTTGTCGGGGTTAACCACATACCAATGACATGCGGTGTCGGGCACATGGACTGAACATTTTGTCCAATCGTTATCCCACTGGGGCACCTGCACAAAAGAAAGTGCCGCAAATAAAAAGCCGAAGAAACTAAGAAACATCAGCYGCTTAAGAATTYGTTACACAATAGCAGCCTTTGGCGCGGAAGGGGCAAATAGCGCCGATATCAGGCAAAATCAGGGCAAATTCATTGCTCTAGGAAAAATCACCGATCTACGCTGGCGGCAACGGCTAGAAAACCTGCAAAGGGCCCTAGGCCAGCTCAAAGCTGCCCTAGAAGCCCACAACGCCTGCATCAACGATGAGGTGATTGGCATGGCTGTTGTTAAAGCCTACGAATTCAGCTTTGAATTGAGCTGGAAAACCTTGAAGGATTTGCTTTCCTACGAAGGCATTGATGCCCAGTTACCAAGGGAGGTTTTAAGGCAGGCATTTAGCTATGGGCTACTTAAAAATGGTCAGTTGTGGATTGATATGCTTGAGCAGCGCAATTTGATGGCCCACACCTACGATCAAGCCAGGGCAAATCAGGCTTTAATGCTTATTCGAGAAACATTTGCGCCAGAATTACTGCAACTTGCAGCTGAACTGGAGAAACGGCCGTGAAGGCAGTTATTGGYGGCCTGCCAAGCCAAACAATTGAACAAATTCAATCCGTAAAGCAAATATATCCAGAAATCCKCTGGTTCAAATTATATGGTTCAAGGGCTCTGGGGCTTGAAAAACAGGGATCCGATATTGATATTGCCTTCAGTAGCCCCATAGATTACAGCACTCAACTGGCAACAGCATTTGATGAACTTGCYACTCCTTACAAAATAGACATAACCCATTGGGAAAGCATTGAACATGGCGGYTTAAAAGCTCATATCGAAGCTGTGGGCATATTGCTATAAATAACGCAAAACCAGAATAAGCTGCCTAGAATRTGMGCAAATAGCTTAGGTGCAGCTTGCCGMTAAGAAAACTACTAAGAAAAAGCTTGCTTTGGATTTTRCGYGAGCCAAATAAAACTGCAATATTGCCAGAACCAACACTGCAGCCAGCTTCCAGCAATCCCGAAATAAAAAACACTAAGGCCGTTAAAGAATGGACCTATTTAATCAAAAAAAGGTGGGATCAAATGCCCACGATCCAAGGCAAAACTGGACTGGTGCTTAAATCACTACTATTAATTCATGAAAAAATAAGTGATGCAAACCCCCTGGAGGGATACGAGGGCTTGCCATTGCAAGTGGAACAGATCTACTGGGAAATCTGGGATTTAATYGATGAACATCAAGATTTGGAAACACCAGCTGAAGTTTTAGAACAATGGATGACTCARTGCACACCAGGAGATTTTTATCTTTAATTAAAAATACAATTTAATTAATATATCTTGCAGCATGCCAATTAATATTATCTTTATTTCTTGAAAGATGCACTATAACCTCCTGATTTCGCCCATCGAACCATTTCAGCTCCGCGTTCACACCATTATTACC
>NZ_PXVC01000290.1 GCF_003011125.1 Synechococcus lacustris str. Tous
ATGCTCATCGGGTTGTAGCCCGGCTTGATCAAACCCTGATCAAAGCCATATTGCTCAAGGTGAGTGTGGGGTTGCAGGCCGATAAAAAAGATTGCTGGCTCCACCTTATCGGCACCAAATATGCGCTCTAATTCACGGTGATAGGCAACGGTTTGACGAATGGTTTCTGGCCTTTCATCGATCACATTAAAGGAATAATTAGCTGAAACATGCTGATTAAAGCCAGCCCGTGCAAGCAACCTGCAATTTTGCAACACTGTGCGCAGGTTGTAGCCCATGCGCATCTTGCGCACCAGCTCTTGGCTGCCTGAAGTTATACCTATTTCGAAATAATCCATACCTGTTGCCACCATCAATTCAGCTAGTTCGGCATCGAGGTTGTCTGCCCGGATGTAGGCGGCCCAGCGGATGTTGCTCCAACCCTGGGCTTGAATTGCCCGCAGTAGTTGTTTGGCATCTTCGATATATTTACGGGCGGGGATGAATTGAGCATCGGTAAACCAAAAACCGCGCACACCACGGTCGTAGAGCTGGGCCATTTCAGCTATCACCTCATCGATCGGATTTACCCTTACGGCCTTGCCTTCAACAACGGTGTAAACGCAATAGCAACAGTTGTGGGGGCAACCGCGTTTTGTTT
>NZ_PXVC01000291.1 GCF_003011125.1 Synechococcus lacustris str. Tous
GGCTTAAACCATCCTGTTACGGGGGAAAGGATGGTGCTTAAGGCACCCCTGCCGGAAAGCTTTGAGCGATTGCTGGAGATGCTGCGCCGGCGCTAGAAGCCAGCACTCCGTTGGGCCGCGAAAGCCAATGCCCCCGTAAAGCCCGAGTTGTAGTCGATAGCCACCTCATTAGCGATGTAGTCGCTACGCACATCGGCATAGGCAAAATCGTTGGCCTGGCTGGGGCCACCTACCAGAGCGCCATAGAGAATATTTTCGTTTGGTAGGCCATTGCGGAAACCATCCCAGCCCACCCCAGAAGCGGCCCGATGGTGGGGCTGCTGAGGCGAATTATCACCATAACCAACCAAATAACTGGAGTTACGGGGGTTGTCTCCGAGGATGTAGTCGATGGTATCTGTGGCCAGCTGGCTGTAGGCGCCATTGGGATCGGTAACGCTGTCGGCGTAAACCCCAGCCAGCATTGCCGTGTTTGCGGCATAGCGGAGGGAGCCCCATTGACTGATAAAACGCAAACCTCCAGAAGTTATTTGTACCCCATTGCTGCCGTTCACCCAACTGTTCAGCCAACCCTCCACATCGCCACGGATCTTGGCATTACCCGTGTCTTCAGCGAGAAGCACAGCGGCGCCGTAGGAG
>NZ_PXVC01000292.1 GCF_003011125.1 Synechococcus lacustris str. Tous
AGCATATGTTGTAACCACGCATAGTTGGCATTACCTACTGGTGGTCTGCCGTATAACCAACGTGGATCACTTTCATAATTCTCCCCACCCCAATCCGAAATGTTGAACGGTGGATTGGCAAGGATGTAGTCGAACTTCTGATCAGGGAACTGGTCTCTGGCAAAGGTGTCAGCAGGTTCTTGACCAAGATCAGCAGCGAACCCACGAATCGCCAGGTTCATCGCTGCCAACCGCCAAGTTGTTGGGTTGCTCTCCTGTCCATAGATCGAGGCATCATCCCGCTTGCCACCGTGTGCCTGGATGAACTTCTCGCTCTGAACGAACATTCCGCCTGAACCGCAACAAGGGTCATAGATCCGACCCTTATGTGGTGCCAAAACAGCAACCAGCGTTTTGACGACGTGAGCAGGCGTATAGAACTGACCGCCCTTCTTGCCTTCTGCGCTGGCGAACTGACCGAGGAAGTATTCGTAGACCTCTCCAAGCACATCACCAGATCTTTGATCGTCAACAAATCCAATAGTGGAGATCAAATCCACCAGTTCACCCATTCGCCCTGGTTCCAGTTGGGCAGCACCAAACCGTTTATCTAATTTGCCTCTAAGTGTTTGGTTTTCGTTTTCGATAGCAACCAGTG
>NZ_PXVC01000293.1 GCF_003011125.1 Synechococcus lacustris str. Tous
CCACCAAGCCAGCAGCTCCTTTATTTTCCGCCAATGGCCTTGGCCAAACGAGCCTAAATACCCAGCTCAGCGCGAGCCCAGAAGACTTACTAACAAAATTAAAAACTGAATTAACCGCCCAGGGCTACAAGGAACGCCAAATCAATACCGTGGTGGGTGCTTGGGGATTCAATTTAGTGATGGAACCCCCTGGTGGAACAAGCGTTGATGGCACCCCCGCCGATAAGGTTGCGTTGCTTGTGGCCCAAGCTGCAGCAATTGCTCCTGGCCGCTTAAATCTCAATCTGCGTTTTGAAGCATCTGGGCGCTAATTAGCCGATCCCAAATGCTTGTGGGTAGCAATTCACTGGCTAACACTGAAATTGCTTGATGGCCGCAGCGGTAGCGGGCGGCTGGTTTTGGTTTTGTTAAGGCATTTTCAATCGTTTGCGCCACCAGCAAAGGCGAGGAGGCGCCTTGATAAACCCTTTCCCAGCCGGCGCGCACATTGCGCATCATTTTGCCGTAGATGTTGCATTCCAATGCTTTTTGCATAGAAGGAAAAGCAATCTCACCAAAATTAGTAGCGATTAAACCGGGCTCCACTATCACCACCTGTAGCCCAAAACTTTTTAATTCCAGCCTTAGGGCATCACTA
>NZ_PXVC01000294.1 GCF_003011125.1 Synechococcus lacustris str. Tous
ATATAAACAACAAGTTCAAGAAGGAGGTGCATAAGCTATGGCTTTCCCATGGTTAAGCAAATTCAAAACACATAATGCCAGCCGGGCTGGGTCGCTGGCAAAATCAAATTTAACTGCTGGTAATTTTGATACCCGTTTGGAGAGCAGGCCCACTCCATGGTTTCCCTTGATTGTGGGTGGCGCAATGGCGGCCCTTGTGGTTGTTTGCTTAGGCGCCGCTGCCCTAGTAAGGGTTGATCAAGTTGTTAGTTTAGCTGGAAAGCTACAACCAAAACGCTCCACGGCTGCAATTAGATCCACGGAAGCAGGGGTGATATTGAGCGTATTGGTAAAAGAAGGTGAATCAGTGAAACAAGGTGCCGCTATGGTGCTATTGGATCCCACTATTCTTCAAGGACGGCAAGCGGCCTTAAAGGATCAAAAACAAGAGCTATTAATGATGGCAAACTCGGAATTAAATCGTATAAGCGGCGCCGTTGGAGAGCTTAAAGCACAAAGAATCGGCCTTGAACAGAGCCGTCGTATTACAAAACATCAACTTGATCAATTGGTTTTGCTTGAGTCCCAAGGGGCTGCTTCCAATTTTCAAGTTCTAGATTATCAAAAGCAATTAAGTGATCTGGATTCCCGTTTAGC
>NZ_PXVC01000295.1 GCF_003011125.1 Synechococcus lacustris str. Tous
GGAGATAACAGTGGCGCCGATGGGCAATTCAGGCTTGCTTGCCAGCTGATCACAAATTCGGGCTGGCTGGCGGTTGCATGCCATTGCAATGGCTTAAATCTGCGATCTATGGGTAAATTCCAAGAGGCGGCTGAAGCGTTTCTTGATGCCCTGGAGGTGCAGCCAGGCCATCTTGCCAGTGTTCATGCATTGCAGTTCACCAAGCTCAGCAGAGAAAATATCAAGGCCCTTGTAGGGCGCCTCCACTCAGTGGTTAAACCAGCGCGCCAGTTTCCCTTGGGTTTGCAGTTGTTGGCCGATTGGGAATTTCAAACTGGCCAAAAGCTACAAGCACTTGAGCACAGCTATCACTCGGCGCAGCTCAGCGTTTCTGCTCAGCAAAAACAGCTGCTCAATTGGGGAGCTGTTCCCAGCTTGCCAGAGGCTTTAATTATTGGTGCGCCCAAATCAGGCACCACCTCCCTTGCCGCAGCCCTTTCCACGCATCCACAGCTATGGATGCACCCACGCAAAGAACTGCATTTTTTAGATGGCCGTTGGGAATGGGGCCAAAGCTGGTATCGCTGCCAATTTCCTGTGTTTCAAGCAGCGGCACAAATCATTCGCCTTGAAGCAACACCTAATTACTTACAGT
>NZ_PXVC01000296.1 GCF_003011125.1 Synechococcus lacustris str. Tous
GTAGTAAGGTAAGTTGGCTGAGGCGCTTTTTATGGCCGGTAGCGGCCAGGAAAGATGTCACCCTTTGGATGAGGTTTATGCCTCCTTTGCCAAAGTTACTGGGATGCTTGTTTGCTGGGTTGCTATTGGTTCATTAATCCAAATCAAAACAGGTTGTTTCCAGCAACTAATTGATCTGCTCCAGCGTTTGGATATGAAGCTGAATGGCGGAGTGGGGTAATCAGGCTTGTATTTAACGGAGCTAAATAACGATTCGTAATAGCGATTCGTAATCAGATTGTTGTTTGAAACCCTTGGCCTAGAGAACGCCCCACCTCTGCATAAAAAAGAAGTCACCTTTGTTGTACTGATGCCTGGGTTTGCCGTGGCCGTTGAAATAAGCCATTTAGGTAGTGCTGTACTACCGCTGGTTCCTTGCTGCCCTGCTGAAACAGGAATGCTGCCACCGACGCTTGGACCAGGCGGTATTGATCCCATTCAGGATGTTTTTCGATAAAGGCTGCCATTGCGTTGAATAAATCTTCTGGGAATTCGTTTTCCACACTCACATGGGCTTGCATCAAATCTGGAGCCACAACCATCCAACGCACAAGCGATCACTGCATCCATCAGCGCACACCCGCCCTGCTGCCG
>NZ_PXVC01000297.1 GCF_003011125.1 Synechococcus lacustris str. Tous
AATAAATGCTGCCTGCGCTTTAGCCGTCCCTTATGGCCAACAACCGTCGACTGGCTTGGTCAAATCCCCTCAGGTTCAGGCCAGCCAGTTTTAGTGGGATTCCAGGCTGGTGCAGCGGCAGTAGCCATGGAAACCATGAACAACGCACACTTAATTGCAAGTGCTATGGAAAGCCTTAGGGGCCTTTTTGGTAAAAATATTCCCGAGCCGATCGGAGCCCAGATAACTCGTTGGCACTCAGATCCCTTCAGCGGCGGCGCCTGTTCCTTCAACGCGCTTGGCAGTACGCCAAGCGATCGTGAGGAGCTAGCAAAACCCCTAGCTAAACGCTTGTTCTTTGCTGGTGAGGCCAGCCATCCAATGTTTGGCACTGTCCATGGCGCCTACCTCTCTGGCCTAAGAGCTGCCGCCGAACTTCATGCCAATTCCTGATGTTAGAGCGGATTGATAATTTACTCAATTGAAATTACCAACCATTGACAACACATCTACAACGGCTACAGCAACATCTACTACAACCAAAACACACGCTCCCAGGTATGGAATCTTCGCTTCTTGGTTTGTGCCATGTGGAAACCAAGGCATCCAAAGCCAAAGCCTGCAAAAGCTCGTAAGGATCAATTGCTAGATGGG
>NZ_PXVC01000298.1 GCF_003011125.1 Synechococcus lacustris str. Tous
ACCGTAACCGTAACCGTAACCGTAACCGTAACCGTAACCGTAACCGTAAGCAGAGGCAGAGCGGCTTTCTTTTTTAACAGCATTGGTAACAATACCTAGTAAAGGTGCTCCAGCTGTGCAGATACGCTGGATTGATTCCTTAGGTAAGCCTCTATCAACACGAGCTAAACTAACAAGTAGAATAATTCCATCTAGATGTTCAGCAACTAACATTGCATCGGCTAAGCCCAATACTGGAGGTGTATCGTAAATAATAAGATCGAATTCGCCGCTATTTGCTAAATCATTTATCAAAGCACCCATCCTGTGGCTGCTCAATAATCGGGCTGGATCTGGCGGCCTCCTTCCGGCGGTGATTACCGACCAGTTATCTCTGCCTTTAACAGGCTGAATTGCTTGGCGCCAATGCAGATTACCATCATCTGTAAGTAGATTACTCAATCCCTGAATATTATCTTGACCTAAACGGTGATGTATTTGTGGCTTCCTAAGATCAGCATCTATCAATAAAACTCGTTGWCCCATTTCACTAATAGTTTTTGCGAGAAGAATATTTACTAAGCTTTTCCCTTCCGTTGGCAGTGAACTGGTGATAGCGATGCTGCGTATGGGGCGATCACTGTTAAGGAA
>NZ_PXVC01000299.1 GCF_003011125.1 Synechococcus lacustris str. Tous
TCCTGATAATCAATGAAGGATTTGCGTAGGCTGCAACGCCTGTTGCCATATCTGGCCCGGGATCGACGCAGATTATTTCTTGCCATATGCCTCCTTTTACCAGTGGCTGCAGCTAGTGCTGTGCAACCACTACTGGTGGGCCAAGCAATTTCTGTATTACGCGGTGAACAGGCTTGGTGGTGGCTGCAAGCAATGCCAATGGCCTCGGCCCTGCGCTGGTTGATCGGCTTATTACTTGTAGCAGTGTTGGTGCGCCTCGCCCTGCAAGGTAGCCAAAGCTTATTAGTGCAAACAATTGGCCAACGACTCACCTCACAATTAAGGGTTGATTTATTTAGCCACACCCTCAATTTATCGCTGCGCTTTCACGACCGCACCCCCGTTGGTAAATTGATAACACGATTAACAAATGATGTAGATGCCCTGGCGGAAGTATTTGGTTCAGGCGCAATTGGAGTAATTGCCGATGTGGTTACTTTTATAGTAATCGCATCATTAATGCTATCAATCAATCGGCCGCTGGGATTAATGCTGCTGTTTCTGCAAATCCCCATAACCTGGCTTGTGATAAGCCTTCAACAGCGTTATCGAAAAGCTAATTACAGAGTTAGAGAAGAATTAGGCC
>NZ_PXVC01000003.1 GCF_003011125.1 Synechococcus lacustris str. Tous
CCCCAGGGCTTGCCCCTGGTTGGGGGCCAGAAGGCGCATTGGCAAGTGCTAATCCTGAAAAGGTATGGGAGGCGGCGGGAGAAGCCTAAAGTTCARCAAGSTATGTGTAAGYTCMMAGAGGTRTAAATGGCTGGTAATTGGCAATTAATTACATCYAGCCAAGAGCGCAAAGCAGCAGAGCAAATACTTAACAATTGCCAGCAAYTACCAGATATTGAGGGGGTGGTAATTGGCAGCGGCGGCAGCGGCGGCCATAGGCGGTGGTGTTTACAACCATGGAGCAACTTAGAAGCTGCTGCTCTGAGCAGTGGAGCTTGGTTAGAAAGTATCGGGATTGAACTTGATCGGGTAGTTGTAGTTAATCCGCTTCCAAAAYATCACATGGGCGGCYTAATGCCCGARGTRAGGGCAACGCTTTGGAAGGTRCCTGTGCTTGATATCCCAACGGAGCAACTAAAAACACCAAGTGCATTATTAGAGCTGTTTAACGATCAGAAAGGTTTTAAAACCCGCAAYTTAGTTATTTCAATGGTGCCCACCCAGCTCATACGTTTRATGGCAGATCCTGCTGGCTGCTGCTGGTTGCAACAATTCCGCCTSATCTGGMTGGGGGGCGCAAGGCTTAATGAMRCRACAGCAATTCAAGCTCGCARCCTGAAATTACAACTTGCCCCTTGYTATGGGGCCACTGAAACTGCAGGTATGGTTAGTGCATTAACTCCAGRGGATTTTTTAAGCGGAATAAACAACTGCGGCAGGGCTTTATCGGATGTGGAATTAAAAATCAATTCCAGCTCTAATGCAATCGAAGTGCGCACTGAAAGATTGAGCAGTGGTTGGATTAATGGTGCAAAATTGCAGCAATTTACCAATAGCAATGGTTGGTGGTGCAGTGGAGATGCAGGCCAATTAACTATCAATGGCCTTGAGATAACAGGCCGCCTCGATTGGGCGATTAATAGTGGTGGTGCCACGGTATTTCCAGAGCAAGTAGAAGCGGCTTTATGCCACAGCAAAGGGGTGGCAGCACTGTTATTAGTTGGCCTTCCAGATCCAGAATGGGGTGAGAAACTTGTGGCATTAGTGCGCATTAAACCTGGAGCAGATCAGCAGCTAGTGATCAAGGAGCTATGCATTGAGGCGAACAAATTACCGCCTGCAGAACGGCCAAAAAAATGGTTTTTATCACCGCAACTTGAAACTAATCGTGAAGGTAAATGGGAACGCAAACGCTGGCTTGCATGGGCCAAAAAGAAAGATTGTGAGATTTATTAAATCCCGAACAAATCATTTCATGTTGCCTAACGCCAACACAATCAGCGCTTATGATAGCTGAAGGCAACATATTCATGCTTTCCCTTCTAAGGGCTCAGCCCAGCTTGATCGTGCAGCAGCCTCCGGCGGCGGCGGAGGTTGAAATATCACCAATGGCCCCTGCTCCAAAGCCATCTCCAACAGTAGCTGAAATGTTGCAGCTGCAAGAGAAGGGAATTATCAGCGTGCAGGCATTGCGGCAATGGTTAGGAGATATAGCTGGCGTTGCACCAACGTCTCTATGAGCTGCTATTAGTTATTTAATTGCTGGATCATCAGCAGGATTTCAAGTCGCAATTGCGGCATGGCTTGGCGGCTGATCCACAGAACTTGAGCGGGACCAACACTAAAATATTGATGGGCAAGTACATCACGAAAACCCATTATCTCTTTCCAATCCTGGCTTGGGTGACGTGTAAGTAATTCCCCCTAGGTATGCTTATCGAGTTGTTTTATAGTCTCACCTAAAGCTAAATATTGCATGCACACAGCATCTAAAGTGCCGCCATTCGGTTTATTACCGATTCAACAAGGTTCAGAATTTGCTCTAACAGATCCTGGCTAAATTGTTTCTCGTTAGACAAACATACCCTCCTGATCAATCCTGCGGCGTAGCGCTGGATTCATGCGATCCCAGAGGCTGATCACATCAACAGGTACCTGTAGTGCCTGTTCCACTTCCTGTTTGAAATGCACTAGGCAGAAGGGATTGGGCGGATCAAGGCTGATGCAAAGATCAATGTCACTATCTGGACCAGCTTCGTTCCTTGCAAGGGAACCAAAAAGTCCTAAACGGGTTATGCCATAGCGCTGCCGCCATAGATCCTTACGTTCCTGCAACAGGTTCAGCACTTCTTGGCGATTGGGGGTAGCCATAGAAAGAACAACCTGGGCACAAAATTAGGCTAAACCGACTAGCACGTGGTGAGCAGCAATTGCCTCAGTTCTTAAGGGGCAGTAGCCGTGGCGCCCGCAGAACAGGAAAGAGCGGCTGTGCCTTTCGTTTGATCCTCTCCATTGCCTGCCGTAGAGGCGTTAGCAGCAAAAGTAAATCGCAACTCACGCGGTGACGCCTTCCTGAAGGATGGCCGCACGCAGGGAGGGGTTCATATGCTTATGAAAGCGCGCAAGGTCAATGGGGCGCTTCAGCAGGAACTCGAGTTCCTGTTTGAGGTGCACCGTCGCGGGGGGTATGAGGGGGTCATGGCACCAATTGCATTAAGCAAATATTTGCTGAAGCGGCCGCAATGGCAGCAATCCTCAAACGATATCCCCTATGGATGAGTTAAAKATAARCGCAGCAATTGAACCCGTAGCTACAGGTGGCATTGCTGATTTGGTAACCACCATTGCCAGGAAAATTGTTGCCTATTTAAATTCAACACTTAATGAAACTAGAATTAATTTGCAGAAATAATCGACTGTATATGTTCAAGCACTTTATTTGCTATTACAAGCGAAGTTTGACTATCTCTTGCATCATATAAATCGGTAGGAGCTTCATCTGCCCGTGGGTATCGGGTTTCAGTATTCATACGGCTAAGAGCCTTGAGATGAAGTTGCTGCAGCGCCTCCATATTGAAGCCCAATTCAACAAGGGTTTCAACAAGTCGATCGAGCGAATGGCTATAGGGAGGTGGATTGCCAGCTTCTACAATCAAAGCCTTAAGAGCTTTTTCAGCCGCTTGGCCTGCGTGATAACAAGCCTGGGAATGAAACCCTTGCTCTGCATTTAGCTTGGCCACAGCCATATCACTTTCCGCTTGACGCATCCATGCTTTAACTCGCGGAGTCATGGCTGATCCAATC
The DNA here is from genome assembly GCF_003011125.1 of Synechococcus lacustris str. Tous. Lineage (GTDB taxonomy): Bacteria > Cyanobacteriota > Cyanobacteriia > PCC-6307 > Cyanobiaceae > Synechococcus_D > Synechococcus_D lacustris. The sequence goes on from NZ_PXVC01000003.1 coordinate 3,124, forward strand.
TGAAAGCATCATTGCCAATAGAACGCCAATAGGGATCAGTACTATTTCGAAAACACTGCCAATCAGCTTGAGTTAGTGCAATCACATCATCGGCTATGCCATTGCCTAAAAGGGCATCAGCCAAATTATTTGCTTGGTTTGCAGTGAGGGCGATTGCCAGTAAATCAACATCTGAAAATCCATCCCAGTCACCGCGGGCTAGCGAACCAAATAACCACACCTCGGCAGCCGGGAACTGGCGCATTAAATCAGCAATCTCCCTGCGCAGGCCAGCCAATCGAAGGCGATAACTGCGATCACGAATAGCTGCAAGGCTTGCCATAAAAACAAATTAATCCGTAACTGCTGCTGCTGCCAACCATCGGCTGATCGGAGCAGGCAATGGCGCGCGCTTGCGATCAATAGCGGTGATACACACACTACGAATACAAGCATTTGCCACCGCTTCCCCCCTTGAGCTAAAGCTGTAGCTCACTTCAAAACTATGGGCATTCAACCCCTTGGGCACCAGGGCAATTGCCAATGGGTCGCCACAACTCAAGGGGGCAAGGTAATCAGCGCTGCAATGCACGATCGGAAGCAACAGCTCAAGGTTCAGGCCAGGTCGCGGAAATAAATCAGCCGGGCTAACGCCAAACTTTTCGAGGCTTTCTTCATAGGCCTCATGGCACCAGCGCAGTAACTGATGGAAATGCATAACCCCTGCGGCATCGGTGTCGCCAAAACGAACGCTGCGGCAGAGCAGTAAAAAATCACTGGATTTCATCCGCCAATCCTAGTTAATTTCCTAGTTAATTCTGCAGACAAAAAAGGAAAGGTTGCCAAGATGGAACTGATTTCAACCAGCATCCATGGCATCGCCCCAGGCCTACGAACAACCCACTATCAATAGAGCTTGGGAAGATTTTATTGCCCACATACCCACCATGCTGCTGATTTGGATCGCCAGCGTTGCAGTGGGGGTTTTGGGCTTCCTTGCATCACTGGCTATCACAATTACAACAGCATGGCTAAGCGGAAATTCAAGCGATGCTGCATTGCCTTCCCTATTTGGAATAGCTGGGCAGTTTCCGTTTCTAATAATTTCAAGTTTGCTTGGTGTTTTATTTGTTGCTGTGCCTGCCCTCTACTACAACAGCGGTGAAGTGATCACCATAAATGCTGCCTTCTCAGCATTATTACAGAGGCCCTTGCGTTATCTGTTGGCGGGTATTTTATTTTCTGCTGCCACCACTATCGGTTTTCTAGTTTGTGTTATTCCCGGCATTATTATCGCCCTTACAATGCCCGTATATGTGAATCGAATCTTCCTTGGCAATGAACCAATCCTCGATGCCTTTAGCGGTTCATTTCAAGCTGTATACCGTTCACCAAATGGTATGAATTTCGTTGGAATTGAAATTTTGGCGTGGCTATTGGTTGCTTTGGTATCAATTTGCACCTGCGGCCTTGGCGCCCTTGTGGCAGTGCCTGTGAGCAGCTTTTATCTACAAAATGCCGCTTACCACAAAGGTTTAATTAGCTGAACCCAGCTAGGGAAAGCCAGGTGCACCGCGAAAACCTAAGCCATAACTAAACATTAGGCGAATTAACCAATAGGCAAATAAAACAACAGCCCCAACGGCCAATGGCCATGCGGGAATTCCCCTGGGAATTAAGCGCCGYTGGCTRATGGCCGTATAACACCAAGCGATCAGGGCAACCGCCACCAAGGGTCCAAAAGCATGCAATTGGATTGATTCACTGAGGTTGCCACGCAAAGCGGCAACCGTTGCCCTGGTTAGGAAACAGGTGGGGCAAGGAATACCGGTTAAGGCCCGTAGGGGGCAGGGCCAACCGAGCAATGGCCCGTGGGCACCTTTGAGGATTAAATAACCGCTAAGGCCGAGGGGTAATAAATAACCGGCTTGCCTTAAGCGGCTTAGGAAAGGGTTCAGATCAACCCCCTAATCAACGGTCAACGGAACCCATAATCACATCAATGGAGCCAAGGATTGCCATGATATCTGCCACTTTCACACCCTTTAGGAGATGGGGCAAAATTTGTAGATTATTAAAGTCTGCAGCTCTAATTTTCCAGCGCCAAGGCGTTACATCGTTATTACCAATAATGAACACTCCCAATTCACCTTTACCAGATTCAACCCTGGTATAAAGCTGCCCTTCAGGAATTTTAAATGTTGGTGCCACTTTTTTAGCAACTATTTGATAATCAAATCCATAGAACTCGCTGGTTTTACCTTCYAGCTGCCTGCRGGCTTCAAGATTTTCGGTGGGCCCACCAGGAATTTGGCGGCAGGCTTGGCGCAAAATCTTCAATGATTCACGCATCTCCTGAATGCGCACTCGATAACGGGCATAGCAACAACCTTCCTGGGCTGTTACCACTTGCCAATCAAATTCGTGATAACACTCATATTTGTCTACGCGGCGCAGGTCCCATTCCACCCCAGAAGCCCTCAACATCGGCCCCGAAAGGCTCCAATTAATCGCCTGCTCACGGCTGATGCGGCCGAGCCCTTCTATGCGGCGTTTAAAGATTGGATTATTGGTAATTAATTTTTCATATTCATCAATCTTAGGGCCAAACCAATCACAAAAATCCTCACATTTTTCCAGCCATCCGTAGGGAAGATCAGCAGCAACTCCGCCGATACGGAAATAATTATTATTTACCATCCGCTGACCGGTGGCCGCCTCCCAGAGGTCGTAGATCATCTCCYGCTCGCGGAAGATGTAGAAAAATGGCGTTTGGGCACCCACATCAGCCAGGAATGGACCAAGCCAAAGCAGGTGATTAGCAATACGATTCAGCTCTAACATCAACACCCGGATATAACTGGCCCGCCGGGGTACTTTCACATCAGCCAAACGCTCTGGCGCATTTACTGTGATCGCCTCATTAAACATGCCAGCCGCATAATCCCAGCGGCTCACATAAGGCACAAACATCACATTTGTGCGGCTTTCAGCGATCTTTTCCATGCCGCGGTGCAGGTAGCCGATCACCGGCTCGCAATCCACCACGTCCTCCCCATCCAGGGTTACCACCAACCTCAACACCCCATGCATAGAGGGGTGGTGGGGCCCAAAATTGAGCACCATCGGCTCGGTGCGCGTTTCCAGCTGCGTCATGGGCCGAAGGCTTTGCTGTGCTGATCCTAGGAAGGGGTGGGAGCATTCATTGCATTAACCAAAATCAAAATCCCTGGATAGTTCGATCCCCCAGTTGCAGCCTGGCTTTAACCATGAACCGGTGCTAGCCCACCAGGTGCTTGAAGCCTTTGCCTCCTTACCAGCGGAGGGGGTTTTGCTCGATTGCACCTTGGGGGGAGGGGGCCACAGCTCCCTATTGCTCGAGGCCCACCCCGGCTGGCAGCTRATCGGCCTTGATCAAGATCCAGAGGCCCGCAAGGCTGCCGCTACAAARTTGGCCCCTTTTGGCGAACGGGTACAAATCATTGCCACCAATTTCGCCAGCTATCAAGCAACCAGCCCAGTGGTGGCAGTGCTTGCTGATTTAGGCGTTAGCAGCCACCAGTTAAATCAGGCGGAGCGGGGTTTCAGCTTCCGCAGCGATGGACCCCTCGATATGCGCATGAATCCTGAGGGATTAGGGGAAACGGCAGCGGCCTTAATCGATCGACTCAGCGAAACGGAACTGGCTGATCTGCTGTTTCACTACGGAGAAGAAAAACTAGCCAGGCGCATTGCCCGCAAGTTGGTGGCGGAGGGTCCGTGGGATAACGGCGAAAGGGGCACTGCCGCCCTGGCCTATGCAATCGCCGGTTGCTATCCACCTAAACAACGCCATGGCCGCATCCATGCCGCCACCCGCAGTTTTCAAGCCCTGCGCATTGCTGTGAACAATGAACTCGGGGTACTTGAGCAATTGTTGGAGCAAGCGCCCCATTGGCTGCAAGCCGGCGGCCGCTTTGCTGTGATCAGTTTTCATTCCTTAGAGGATCGACTAGTAAAAAACAGCTTTAAAAGCAACCCTGCCCTGCGGGTAATTACCCGAAAACCTCTCGTGGCAGATGAGGCAGAGGAAGCCAGCAATAGCCGCTCCAGGTCTGCCAAATTGCGCGTTAGCGAGAAGTTATTGGGCCCTGAATAGCATTCACTTTTCAGCGCAGCTTTGCCAGCAGCTGGTTGATAAAAGCCAAGGTTTCTTTGATCTGCTCCTCCGTGGTGGAGCGCCCCAAGCCAAAACGCACCGAAGCTGCTGCCTCCTGGCGACTGCGGCCCAAAGCGATCAGCACATGGGACGGCTCCCCAGAGGCGCTGCTACAGGCCGAACCACCACTAACGGCTAAGCCACGCCTTAAACCACTGTGCAGCCGGGAACCGTCTACCCCAGCCACAGAAACATTGAGGTTGTGGGCTAGGCGAGGCTCTAGGGCACCATTCACGCAAATGCCCCCCAGCTGCTCGAGGCCGCTCCAAAGTTGATCCCGCAGCTGCCCCAAGCGCTGGGCGCGGCCAGGGGCATCAGCAAGGGCTAAATCAAGGGCGGTTGCCAAACCCACAATCAGTGGYGTGCTCAAACTGCCGCTGCGGCGCCCCCCCTCCTGGCCGCCGCCATGGATCTGGGCTGCTAATTCCAAATCCTCTGCCACCACAAGGGCACCAATGCCCTTTGGGCCATAGAACTTGTGGCCGCTAAAGCTCAATAGATCAATGCCTAATTCCAAGGGTTTGATTAATTGATGGCCCACTAATTGGGCTGCATCGCAATGGAAGGCGGCTCCATGGCGGCGGCAGATGGCAGCAATGGCCTCCAGGGGCTGAAGCACACCTATTTCATTGTTGGCTGCCATCACACTCACCAACACGGTGCTAGGCCCGATGGCCGCCTCGAGCTGGGCAGGATCCAAAAGTCCATCGGCTGCCACCGGTAGCACCGTGAGGCTGAGACCGAGGCGCTCCAGGTAGCGGCAGGGATCTAACACCGCCCGGTGTTCAGTTGCCACCGTGATCACATGACGGCCCCTGGCCAGCCGCGCTTCGCATAAACCCTTAATGGCCAGGTTGTTTGCTTCGGTGGCACCACTGGTAAACACCAGGGTGTGGGGCGGGATCGCTAAAGCAGCAGCCAAACTTTCCCTGGCCTGATCCACCAACAGGGCTGCATTAAGGCCAGGCCGATGGCCGCGGCTGGAGGGGTTAGCAAAATCCTCACCCCACAGGGGCGCCATGGCTGCCACCACCGCTGGATCACAGGGGGTGCTGGCCTGATGGTCGAGGTAGATCGGCGCAGCGGCCACTTAAAACACCCAGGGGTTCATGTTGGCTCCATGCTGGCAACAACTTGCTGGTTTGTTTGATGGCCCCTTTCTTGCGGCCCCAGCTGGCAGCGTTGCTGTTGGCAGGCTCCTGCCAAGCGCAAAGCCTCGACCTGCAAAAACCGGAAAACTATCGCCCTCCAGGAATGCTGATCCTGCAGGAGCGCACGATTCCCTATGGCAAAGAGGTGATCGGCATCTATGCAATCCGCCCCGCCAGCGACATCCCAGGGGGCAAGCGCCTGAAGGTGTGGCAAGAACTGGTAAACGACGTAAAAGTGCGCAATGAAACCTTGCGCTGCGACACCACAGCCCCCGCCCGCGTTACCAGTAATGGCAGCCAATTGATGATGCTGGAACTAAATCCTGGCGGATTTGTTGGCAGCCATAACCGCCTATCCCATTTGATCTGGTGGGCAGCCTGCGTACCGGAACAGGCCGGTAAAGACCCCAATAGTTTGCAAGCGGTGGCGCGCAAATTGGGCTTTAGTGGCAATCTCATCGAACGGGAACATCTCCTACCGGGGAATCCCCGCTAAATCCAATGCAAAATTCAAATCCCCCAAATCCAAACCCCAATCAAAACCCAAGCCCTGATCCCGTTGAATCCCTAATCACAGGGCCAGCGCGGGTGCTTTTGGTAGACGATGAACCCGGCATTCGCACAGCTGTGCAGGCCTACTTCGAAGATGAAGGTTTTGCCGTTAGCACCGCAAGCGATGGGGAAGAGGGTTGGCAAAAGGCCCAGGCGGAGATGCCTGATGTGGTGTTAAGCGACGTAATGATGCCGCGCATGGATGGCTTTGGCCTGCTCAAACGCCTGCGGGAAGATGAACGGCTAGGTGGCACTCCGGTGATTTTTCTAACCGCCAAAGGGATGACCTCCGATCGCATCGCTGGTTTTCGAGCCGGCGTAGACGACTACATCCCCAAACCGTTCGACCCCGATGAATTAGTGGCGCGGGTTCGCAATGTGGTGCAACGGCAGGAGCGGCTATTGCGGGAAGCCGCCCGATATGCCGACACAGATATGGGGCAAATGGCTAAACAAATAACAGAAATTCGTTCAATGCTCCAGGGGGGAAATAACAAGAAAGGGATTGCACCGGCCAACCATTCCTTCACCCCAAGGGAAGCGAGCGTTCTGCAATTGGTGGCTGAAGGATTAATGAATAAAGAAATTGCCCGGCAGCTMGAAACATCAATCCGCAATGTGGAGAAGTATGTGAGCAGGCTATTTGCCAAAACTGGCACATCGAGTCGCACTGAACTTGTTCGCTATGCCCTTGAAAATGCCTTGGTGGAGTGAAAGCTACCTACAATCAAGGTCACACATACAGGGATCGCCTAACGCATCTAGGGATAAAAAGTGGCATAAATCATCACATAGATATTAACAATAACCTTGGTGCTTATGCAGATTTAATTTGCAATTTCTAYGCAAGCCGTTGGCCCCATAGCTCAATAGARGATTGGCAACAACGGCTGAGCAATGGTGAAATCCGATGCAATGGCTCTTATTTGGAATGGCGGCGGCCGCCGTGGCTTGAGGAGGCGGTGCCGGATAAATGGGATGTTATTTATGATAATAATGATTTGCTAGTAATTAATAAACCCAGCGGCCTACCCGTATTACCAGCCGGCGGYTTTCTTGAACACACCCTGCTCGAATTACTCAAAAAACAATATCGAGCTGATCCCAATGGGCTGCCCAAACCCGTGCATCGCCTTGGACGCTTCACTTCAGGGCTGCTGGTGTGCGCCCGCTCAAGTGAGAGTCGCGCCTGGCTTAGTGCCCTTTTGCGCAATCACCAAAGCGCCAATGGCTGCATCAAGATCTATCGGGCGCTACTGCAACAGCCAGCAGAGGGTTCGCCATTGCTGCAATTAAAGCCTGGGATCGAATGCCARCTCAACACCCCAATCGGCCTGCGGCCCCATGGCCGCCTTGGCACTATTTGGGCCGCCGCAAGCCCTCAGCAACAGGGAGCGCTGCCTGCCTCCAGCCAGCTGAAATTAATAGAGAAGCAAGCTGCTGGCTGGCTGGTGCAGTTAACGATTGCCACCGGACGCCCCCATCAAATCCGCATACATTGCGCCGCTGCCGGCGCCCCATTAGTGGGGGACCCCCTCTACAAACTGGGGGGCCWAGCCTGCGATCAAGCACTGCCAGGCGATGGCGGCTATCAGCTCCACGCCCACCAACTGCAAATACCCCTTGCAAATGGCGAACAGCTCAACTTGGARGCGCCAYTACCAAAAMYATTGCAGGMTTAGAAGCTAAATCMTTTCAACCAACGTTTTAATCAATTCAGATTTCTTGGAATCTTCACAGCGCTATCAATTCTTGCCAAACRTGATGAAGTCTTATCAAGGCTGGGGCTCTACCATCTTCAAAATGGCAGTGCACAGCATCACGAATCTCTTGATGCAAAATTTCCAAATTCTCAGCCTCGGTATGGATTGATTCCCCAACAGCACTTGCACGAAAGGYACCATCATCGGCCTCTTCAAYAACAAACAAGATYTCATTCATAGGTTTGCTCAATAGGGTAGAAGTYACTTYCAAYRYAAACCAAGCTAATACAAGCTAAATCCTTTCAAATTCAATCAAYCGAGAGAAGTAAAAAGGTGCYTGGTTGAGGCTGCGCCGCAGTGGTTTAAAACCGGCTTGAGCCGCCGCCGCAATGATGCCACTTTCCTTAAGTGTGTAGGCGCGGGTTGCTTTGCTTGGCCCTGGGAACAAAGAACCAATGCTTTTAAGCAATGCCAGTAATGGTGTGTAGGGGGCAAAACTCACAATTAGGCGCCGCTGGGCTAACGCTGCCAAATGTTTAACCATCGCCTCCGCCTGGGGCTGGGGATAGTGAATAAACACATCAAGGCAAACAACTGTGTTGTAGCTGCCGCCAAGGCTTTCCAAATCGGAGGCGCTGAATTGCACACGGGCAACCTCAAGGCCTGCCTCGGTTGCCCGCCTGGTGGCTTCCTTCACCATTGCCTCAGAAATATCGCTGGCGGCAATGCTCGCCGCACCCAATTGGGCTARGGGAAGGCTGAGGCTGCCCACGCCGCAACCGGCATCACAGAAGCTGCGGCTAGCCAGATCGCCATCTTCTTGCAACCAAGCCAACACGTTATCTACGGTTTTTTGATGGCCAATGCGGATATTGCGCTGCACCCGATTCACATCACCACTGGTGCTGTAGATGCGATTCCAACGTTCAAAGCCAGTGGTTTCRAAGTAACCCTTCACTTCAGCTTTTTCTTGATTTCCCATCGGTTTGGATCTCATTGCCGGGGACCCTACCCGTTTCGCTGCCAACTGAGCTTGTTATCAGCATCTAATTGCCATTTCAAGGTGTCAACCCAGGCCATTCCCAATAGCTGTTGCTCCACAGGGCGCAAATCACCAAGTTGGCGCCTGGGTAACACCGTGGCCGCCCGAATTGCCGCGGCCGGCATGGCACCCCAAGCCGCTARGCGCTTAACGCCCTCCAATAGGGGCAAACTRGTGCCCGCCAAGGTGCCATCACTTAGGCGGCAGGTGCCTGCCTCCACATTGATAAGCCGTTCATCCCAKGGGTAGTTGCCATCCCTTAGGCCATAGGGAGCTAAGGCATCACTCACAAGCAACACCTGCTCCGGCAAAAGCCGCTGTAGCAACACCGCCATGGTGGGYGCCACATGGATGCCATCTGCAATTAAACCCAAGCCCACATGGGGCGCGGCCAACACCGCTCCAATCGGCCCCGGTTCGCGGTGGTGCAAACCAGCCATGGCATTRAAAGCATGGGTGAGCATCCCCACCCCATCGCCATAGGCCYTTGTGGCCTGATCTTCATCGGCACGGCTGTGGCCAAGGCTCACAAGAATGCCCAATTGCCTTAGGGCYCCTATTACCTCTGGGGCACCCTCCAGCTCCGGAGCCAGGGTTACTAGGGCAATTTCCTGCTCAAAACCGCCTATGCGTTCATGGAGGGCGGCAATCGACGGGGCACATAAATGCTCTAGGGGATGGGCACCGCGCCGTTCTGGAGCCAAAAATGGGCCTTCCAGGTGGGCCCCCAGCAGGGCACAGCGCCCAGGTTGATGCATTTCCCTGGCTTGCCTCAATACGGCAAGGGCCTCGCGTAGGGGCGCCACAGCGCAGGTAACAAAAGTTGGACAGATCGCTTCTACGCCATCACGCCAGAGCAAATCCAACAGCTCCAGCAGCTTGGGCAGATGCTCTGTTTTCAATTCAGGGAAAGCCAAGCCAAGGCCGCCATTGATTTGTAAATCCACCCCTGGCGGGCTTAACCAGGCCCCATGCCAATTMAAACCAGCACCAGCGGCCTGGCTTRCCAAAGGCTCTAGGCAACTAATCCTGCCGCTTTGATCAATCAACAAACGCCAACGTTGATCTTGCCCACTGCAAGCGCTTGGCAGGCGCAGATTCGTGTGCCAATTGCTGTTTGTGGGCGTCTGCATGRAATCAAGGTGAAAATGCACACAGTGGCAGTCTGCCGATGGCTAGGGATCCGCGGGTAGGGGTGGTGATGGGCAGTGATTCAGATCTGCCCTGTATGCAGGCAGCGGTTGATGTTTTAGAGGAATTTGGCGTTACCCATGAGGTGAGGGTGCTCTCTGCCCATCGCACCCCAAAGGCAATGGTTAGCTATGCCGAATCCGCCCGAGGGCGGGGCCTGCAGGTGTTGATCGCCGGGGCCGGCGGTGCTGCCCACCTGCCTGGGATGGTGGCSAGCCTCACCACCCTGCCGGTAATCGGTGTGCCCGTGGCGAGCAARGCCCTAAACGGCCTCGATTCCCTCTATTCAATTGTGCAAATGCCAGCCGGCATACCCGTTGCCACWGTKGCAATCGGCAATGCCTGCAATGCGGGCCTCTTGGCCYTGCAAATCCTTGCTTTGCAAGATCAGGCCCTAGCTGAAGCMCTGCAAACCCATAGGCGKGAATTACAAACCAATGTGGAAGCAAAAGATCTAAGGCTGCAGCAATTGGGCAGTAGCAGCTAYTTAGCTGAGCGCAATTAAAATGTGGCCTCCCCGTTGGTTGCGCCTAAGCCTTGCCCTACCACTGGTGGTGCTTAATTTATTTGTTTTGCGGCAATTATTGTTGCCTTTAGCACCATTTCCAGCCCTATTTGTTACTGCAGCTTTAATTGCRTTTCTACTWGATCTGCCAAGCCGCTGGCTGCAGCAACGGGGCTTAGCGCGTCCGCTAAGTTTCAGCTTGGTATTGGGCATAACCCTGGGGGGCGTAAGCCTTGCCGCCACATGGTTAGTGCCCCGTTTAATCGAACAATTAGCAGAACTAGTAAATGCAATACCCAGCTGGTTAGTGCAGGCCCAAGAGCTATTAAACCAACTGCAATCCTTGGCAGAAGCTAGGGGCTGGCCCACGGATTTCAGCCCCCTTAGCGATGATTTATTAGCCCGCAGTAGCCGCGTAGCACGGAGTGTGAGCCAACAACTACTTAGCCTGCTTAGCGCCACCCTTGGCCTCACCGTGAATACAGTGATCGTGTTGGTTTTAGCGGTATTTTTATTATTAGGTGGCGAAAGTATTGCCGCTGGCCTTGCCCGTTGGCTGCCGAGCGATTGGCGTGAATTGGTAACAAGCACTATTAATCGCACCTTTCGTGGTTACTTTGCYGGYCAAGTTTTRATTGCCTTAATCCTTAGCGGCTTGCAGTTGGTGGTTTTTACCCTGCTGCAAATTCCCTAYGGGGTGGTGTTTGCACTACTTATTGGTTTCACCACCCTGGTGCCCTAYGCCAGTGCACTCACGATCATCCTGGTGAGCGCTGTGTTGGCAGTGGAGGATCCCCGYACGGGCCTTGARGTGCTYGYSGCWGCCATMAGYGTKGGYCAAGTAGTGGATCAACTMATYAGCCCCCGTTTGATGGGYAGCATYGTGGGGCTACAACCGGCCTGGCTGCTGTTTTGTTTACCCCTAGGCGCTCGCGCTGGCAGCTTGCTGGGTTTTGGTGAATTGCTTGGTTTGCTATTAGCTGTTCCTGTGGCCAGCGTGCTTAAAAYCTTYTTTGATGAGTTGTATCTCAGGTTGGAGAAGGTGCAGTGAGCACACCCTGAGTTTCGAGGTAATCAATAACAAGGGCCACGCTTTGCTCAAGGGCCATTGCACCGGTATTGAGTCTCAATTCGGGCTTTAAAGGTGCTTCATAGGGGCTTGAAATTCCTGTGAAGTCTTTAATTACCCCAGCCCGCGCCTTGGCATAGAGGCCCTTGGGGTCGCGGCCTTCACAAACTTCAAGTTCAGCAGCGCAGTAGATCTCAATAAAATCACCCTCTGCCACCAGGGCCCGGGCCCGATCGCGGTCGGCCTGAAATGGCGACACAAATGCGGTGAGGGTGATTACGCCAGCATCTAAAAACAGCTTTGCCACCTCGCCGATGCGGCGAATGTTTTCTTCTCGATCAGCATCACTAAAACCAAGGTCTTTGCAGAGGCCATGGCGCACGTTGTCGCCATCGAGCACATAGGTGGCTAAGCCCCGCTCAAACAGCACCGCATTCACGGCATTTGCAAGGCTGCTTTTACCGGAGCCGGAAAGCCCCGTGAACCACAAAATCGCGCTGCGGTGGCCCCGCTGCTGGGCCCGGGCACCCCGATCAACGGAGGCCTCATGCCAAACAATATTGGTGGCGGCACCCATAGCTCTCTGCGAAAACGGAACGCCATTGTGGATCAACCAGCACCACCCCAACCAATCGCAGCAAATCTGCAGCCCCTATTGCGGGAACTTAAAGCCCATGGTTTCAAGGTTCGCTTTGAGCAACCTCCAAAAATTGGGGTKTATGGCTTATTCGAGGCGCGCAGCCGCACACTTTGGGTGCATCCAATCACTTTTGAGCTTGGCATTAGCCGTCAAACGCTCCTGCACGAGGCGGTGCATGCAGCCCAAAGTTGCCCCCAAGGCAACCTCACCAGGCTTGGCATTGCTGCGCCTGTTAGCCCCTTAATCGCCCAGGAAATCAACTCAATTCTTTTTAGTAACTACCACGTAAAAGATCGGGTTTTGGAACAGGAAGCCTTCAGCTTGCAAGGGCAAACCAATGCCCCTTCAATTCTTGTGAAACTRTTGCGGCAACGCTGTAAAACCTAGCCGCCAGCTTGTTTTGGCCGGTAGCCGGCTTTTTCCAGTGCTGCTAGCGCCACTGCTATTTGATCGCCCTGCAGCTCAATTACTCCCTCTTTCAGGGTGCCGCCAGTGCCAGCAACTGCCTTGAGCTGCTTTAACAGCTGTTTTAGCTCCRCTTCAGGGGCTGCCAAACCCTTGATCAGCGTTACAAGCTTGCCGCCTTTACCCGCTTTTGTGCGCTGCACYCGAACTACCTGTTGGGCCTTTGGCAAAGGTTCGATATCAGGCCGCTGCWGGGCGCCCATATCGCTGCTGAATTCCTGCCATGGCMCTTTGCGGGATTTGGGTTCCATCCGCTTCTCCCTATTGCAAACCCCAGCTAATATTGGCTATGGACATGCCCCCGATGAACCTAAATGTGGTGAATCTGCGTTTTGCAGATCCCCATGGCCCTGAGAGTTGCGCTGAAGTGGGCCTGAAACTAAATAATGCCCCCATCGGCCCAAAGGCCACGAGCACTTGCCGCCAAGGTAAAGGCGGCATTCGCATCGTTGAACCCTATGGCTGGCCACCTTTAACCCCACCCGCTCCTTAGGCTGCGCTAAGAGCTTTTATAAAAATGACCCCTACCGAATTGTTATCTGCGGCCCAATTAGATCGTTCGGTGCGGCCAGATGCCCTGGGTCGTTTCGGCAGGTTTGGCGGCCAATATGTGCCAGAAACTTTGATGCCAGCCCTGGCCGAACTGGAACAGGCAGCTGCTGAAGCCTGGGCTGATCCGGCTTTTACAAACCGTTTAAATCACCTTCTTAAAACCTATGTGGGTAGGGCAACCCCCCTATACGAGGCAGAGCGCCTCAGCGCCCACTACCGCAGGCCCGAAGGGGGACCACGCATTTGGTTGAAGCGGGAAGACCTAAATCACACCGGTGCCCACAAGATCAACAATGCCCTTGGCCAGGCATTGCTCGCCCTGCGCATGGGCAAAAAGCGAATAATCGCTGAAACCGGCGCTGGTCAACACGGCGTTGCCACAGCAACCGTATGCGCGCGCTTTGGCCTCGAATGCGTGATCTATATGGGCGCTGAAGAYATGCGGCGCCAATCATTAAACGTATTTCGCATGCGCCTGTTAGGCGCCAAGGTRGAAGCTGTTACCGCCGGCAGCGCCACCCTTAAAGACGCCACCAGTGAAGCRATCCGCGATTGGGTAACCAATGTGGAAACCACCCACTACATCCTTGGTTCCGTGGCTGGCCCCCACCCCTATCCGATGTTGGTGCGGGATTTCCATGCCGTAATCGGTGAAGAAACCAAACGTCAATGCGCTGAAGCCTTTGGCCGCCTGCCCGATGTGCTTTTGGCCTGTGTGGGCGGTGGCTCCAATGCCATGGGCCTATTTCATCCCTTCGTGGGAAACACCAGCGTGCGAATGATCGGCGTGGAAGCCGCCGGTGATGGCGTTGCCAGCGGTCGCCATGCCGCCACCATCACTGAAGGGCGGGTGGGGGTACTGCACGGTGCCATGAGCTTGCTGCTACAAAACAGCGAAGGCCAAGTAATCGAAGCCCATTCRATCAGCGCTGGCCTTGATTACCCCGGCGTGGGACCCGAACACAGCTATTTCAATGAGATCGGCCGGGCCGAATATGCCGCCGTAACGGACASCGAGGCACTAACGGCCCTGCAACTTGTGAGCCAATTAGAGGGGATCATCCCCGCCCTTGAAACAGCCCATGCCTTTGCTTGGCTTGAACAGCTCTGCCCAACGCTGGCCCCAGGCAGTGAAGTGGTGATCAACTGCTCCGGCCGTGGCGATAAAGACGTAAATACCGTTGCTGATGCCTTAGGAAAGCAAGCGCTCTAGRCGGGCCGCCACGCTGCGCACCGCCGCCTGGGCCGTGGCATAGGCCATTCGCATCGGGCCAATCAAGGCAACCCTGCCCTCAGCGCCGCCCTTAGCGCGATAGGGGGCCTGCACCACCGCGCAACTACCTAGGGCGGGATCTGGATGTTCGGCGCCGATCCACACACCCCCAGGTGCCATCAAATCCGGGGGGTTGAGTAATTCATGGGGCCGTTGTTCCACCAGTTGCAACAGGGGCCGCAAGCTGGCGGTTTGGCTGAATTCAGGTTGGCCCAGCAGCCCGGCTAAACCCATGGTTAGGGCACCCTCCGCAGAGCGATTGCGGCTGCGGTTATGACCATCTAAAGCGCGCCGCAGCGGTGCCCCACTCGGTTGCAATTGAGGTGGCAGAGCTTTCCAAGGAATTGAACTGCCCGGCAAACCAGCTGGATGTTCAAGCTGCTCGGCAAGCCAGCGCTCTAATGCTTCCAATTGGCCTGCTCCCACCTCTGGCAAGCGCAGGTTGAGGCTGCTGGTAACAGCTGCACTCTCCACCAAAAACACCAGCAAGCGATCGCCACTGGAAACCAAACGCATCGCCTTGAGCCTTGGTTCAATCCTTTGCGGACGGGTGATCAAGCTCATCAAACCGGTGAAATCAGCCAGCCGGCGGGCCAGGTGTTGCAATAAATCCTCAAAGGCAGCCCACTGCAGGCTGAGTTCCGCCAATTCCCGATCCAACTGTTGCGCCGCTGGCCCCGGGGCRGGYAATAGGCAATCAACGTAGTGGCGATAACCCTTTGGGCTTGGCACCCGGCCTGCTGAGGTGTGGGGCTGGGTTAACAAACCCTGTTGCTCTAGGGCACCCATGGCGGAACGCACCGTSGCGGGGCTGGCATCCAARCCAAACCGTCGCACCAGGGTTTGACTGCCAACCGGTTCAACCGTGTCTACGTAGTGCCTCACCGTGGCCTGCAACACCTGCTGCTGGCGGCGAGGCAGTGGTTTCACAAGGGGATATTCAACCGCCATTGATGCTACGCCGCGCCATCAATAGCGCGGCAGGCTTGGATCCACCTGCACACTCCAAGCATCAATCCCGCCTTCCAGATTCCACACTTTTGTGTAGCCGTGGGTGTCGATTAACCAGCAGCCAAAATGCCAGCTGCGAATRCCGCCATGGCAGATCACCACTAGGTTTTTTTCTTGGCTTAGGMGTTCTGGCAAGGTTTCCAACCATTCTTGGGAACGGCTGAGCGGCAGATGAATAACCCCCGGTAGGGCTGCCAAGGCCAACTCCTCTGCCTCGCGCACATCCAGCAACACAAATTCTTCTCCCGTTGCTAAGCGCTGCGCCAGCTGCTTGGCTGAAATCGTTTCGGGCTGGGCCATAGCATCGTTGTAAGTGATCTTCCAGGATGATCACGGCAACAACGGGTTATGAATAATTTCCGCTTGCAGCTACCAAACTTCAGCAGCAAATTTGGGGCCATCCTTTTGGCCATCACCATTGCCCTTGCCGCCATTGGCCTGGGGGGTTGGTGGTGGTTGCAGCGCAATAGCCCCCTAAATATTCAAGCTGAACWACTGCACACACCAGCGGCAGCAAAGTTTCTGCCCCGCAAAGCAAATCTCAGCATCTATCTGCAATTAGATYCCAACCAACTGCCTGCCTATGGCCGGGCCATTGCCACTGCAAAGCAACGTAAAAACGCCGCGCTGGCTTTGGCTGAATTACGCAACAACCTTTTTGCCATTACGGGGCTCAACTACAACAGCGAACTAAGCGATTGGCTYGGTTCTGAAACGGCATTAGCCCTGCTTGCTAACAGCAACCCCCAGGAGCAACCGAATTGGATACTTGCCCTCTCCAGCCGCACCCCCATGGGTGCAAGGGAATTTCTGCAGCGGTTCTGGCAAAACCGCAGCCTTGCTGGCGGTGATCTTGAAATCAGCAGCTACAGGGGACTCGGCCTAATCAGCAGCAGCGATCCAAAGGCGCCGCTGGCAACCGCCTTAATCAACGATCAACTGGTGTTGCTGGCCTCCCAGCGGGAAGCCCTTGAGGATGCCCTCGATAGCTCCCAGGTTGATGCCCTAAATCAAGCCAACGACCCCAAACTTCAAGGTTGGTTGCAACAGCAACGCAAAGGCGTAGCCCTACTGCGCAGTGATGCCACCGGCATCAGCGAATTGCTTGGCCTGCCAGCCCAGCTGGTGGCGGCAGAACAGTTAGAGGAATTGKTGGGCTCAATTGCCCTTAAGGGCAGGGGTTTACAGCTAACAGCCGAAATCAGCACAGGCCTAGAACGCGCTGATCTGCCCTTAGGMAATCAAGCRAMCCATYTACTGCAACAGCTCAAACCCAGCTTCAACAAACTCAGCATCAGCAACAACAGCCTGAAATCTTTCCTACCTGTGGTGGTTGAACAACCAGGCCCCCTGCTCACTGAACTGCAAAACCAAGGCCAAACACCTCTGTTRCTTGCATTGCTTGATAACCAAGATCAATGGCTTGCGGCCACACCAGAAGSCCAGCCCAGCCCAGCTGCCCTTGATGAACCGCTGCATCGAGCCGGCTTTGATCCCACCAGCATCGATAAGCTCCAGGTTTGGAGCCGCCTATCAGGCCAAAGCGACCGCGACGGCAAACTGAAGGCAATTTTGGCTGGGGCCAGCGGCAGCAAAGCGGATCTGCGCTGGTGGAGCAACAATCTTGATGCGCTGCAAAACCAGCTGGAAGCCAATGCCGGCAATAAAAACAATGGTCAACTTGCTGGCAACACAGTTGCAGTAGTTCAACTGGGTGTAAAACCAACCAGAAAGCTGCTGGGTAGCTGGTCGTTTTGGCAAGGCTTGCAATTGGTGGCYGCCCGTCCCCTTAGCCCAGCCCTAGGGGCATTGGAGTATTCCTTGGAAGAGGACCAAACCAACCTTGGCCTCAAGGCCACCTTGCGCTTTAGCTAAACCCATGGCCCGTGAATTACTACTAATCCGCCATGGCATCGCKGTGGAAAGGGGCAGCACCGCCACCGATGAGGAGCGTGCCCTCACCTCAGAGGGCAGGGCCCGCACCCGMCGGGTGCTGGAGCGGCTTGAACGCTTGGGGCTGGCCTGCGGTCCACTGGTTAGCAGCCCCTTGGTGAGGGCCCGTCAAACGGCCGAACTTGCCCTCGAGCGCAAACTGGGCAAAAGCCTCTCTTTTAGTGAAGCGCTAGCGCCAGGCCAAAACCCGATGCCCCTTTTGCGGGAACTGTGGGAGGAGCCATGGGAGCGTGTGGGCCTGATTGGCCATGAACCCGACATGGGTCAGTTAGCCAGCCACCTGCTGGGCTGCCAAACCCTTGGCCTCCAACTTAAAAAAGCGGGTGTTGCCCTTCTTGCCCTTGATGAACCACTGCTTGAACCMGGCTCAGGCCAATTGCGGCTGCTGCTAAGTCCCAAGGTGCTGCTAGACGGTAAGGGCTAACACAAATTATTTTTCCAAGTTCGGCCTAGCCTTTGGCAATGACTTTGGAAAGCRTTGGCTTCCGCCCAGGCCTAGAGGGTATCCCCGCAACCCAATCGGCCATCAGCAACATCGATGGCACGTTGGGAATACTTAGCTATCGCGGCTACAACATCGCCGATCTGGCTGCAAATAGCAGTTTTTTAGAAACCGCATACCTCTTGATTTGGGGCACCCTGCCCGATCCAGAAAGCTTGCGGAGCTTTCAACACAACGTGCAAATGCACCGGCGGGTGAGCTTTCGCATCCGCGACATGATGAAGTGCTTTCCCGCCAGCGGCCATCCCATGGATGCCCTGCAGGCAAGCGCAGCATCCTTGGGGTTGTTTTATTCAAATCGCGCCTTAGATGATCCCGATTACATCAGCGAAGCAGTGGTGCGGCTGCTGGCCAAAATCCCCACAATGCTGGCTGCCTTTCAACTGATTCGCCGCGGCCAAGATCCAATCCAGCCCAGGGAAGATCTGCCCTATGCCTCAAATTTTCTATACATGCTCACGGAACAGGAGCCGGATCCCCTTGCCGCCCGCATCTTTGATGCCTGCCTCGTGTTGCATGCCGAACACACCCTTAATGCCAGCACCTTTAGCGCCCGGGTAACAGCCAGCACCCTTACCGATCCCTATGCGGTGGTGGCATCCGCCGTTGGCACCTTGGCGGGGCCCCTGCACGGCGGRGCCAACGAGGATGTGCTGTTAATGCTCGAGGAAATTGGCACTGAGGATCGCGTTGAGGCTTATCTCAACAAAGCGATTGCTGAAAAACGCAAAGTGATGGGTTTTGGCCACCGCGAATATCGGGTGAAGGATCCCCGCGCCACGATTCTGCAAAAACTGGCGGAACAGCTGTTTGATCGCTTTGGCCACGACAGGATGTATGACGTGGCACGCCGCTTTGAAAGCTTGGCCACCGAGCGCCTCGGCCCCAAAGGAATTTTTCCAAATGTGGATTTCTATTCCGGTTTGGTTTATCGCAAGCTCGGCATCCCAACCGATTTATTCACCCCTGTTTTTGCCATCGCCCGAGCTGCCGGCTGGCTAGCCCACTGGCGAGAACAGCTGGGGGCCAACCGTATCTATCGACCAACCCAGATTTATACAGGTGTTGCCAACCGCGCTTGGCTGCCTTTAGAGCAGCGGAGCAGCAACAATGGTGAAGCACTTGGGCCTACTCCTGGGTAGGTTGCCCCCATCGGATCGGCGCTATGGCCCCTGCCCTCACACTTGATCTGGAATCTGGCTTCCGCAGCCTGCTGGAAACTGCGGGCCTGAGCCCTGCTGCCAGCCGTTTGCTCTGGCTGCCCCTACCGATGCTGCTGGTGCTTATTTCAGCGGTGGTGGGGGTGCTTGTAACCGTWTGGTTGGAACGCAAAATTTCCGCCGCTGCCCAGCAACGCATCGGCCCTGAATACGCAGGCGCCTTAGGCATCCTGCAACCGATGGCCGATGGCCTCAAGTTGCTATTTAAAGAAGATGTGATCCCCGCTAGGGCCGACGGGCTGCTTTTCAGCCTCGGGCCTGTGCTGGTGGTAGTTCCTGTGATCCTTTCCTGGTTGGTGGTGCCCTTTGGCCAACACCTGTTGATCAGCAATGTGGGCGTTGGCATATTTCTTTGGATCTCCCTCAGCAGCATCCAACCGATTGGGCTGTTGATGAGCGGCTATGCCAGCAACAACAAATATTCCTTACTCGGTGGCCTAAGGGCTGCAGCCCAATCGATCAGCTATGAAATTCCGCTTGCTCTTGCAGTGCTTGCGGTGGTGATGATGAGCAATTCGCTCAGCACCGTTGCCATCGTTGATCAACAAAACACCGCTGGAATTTTGAGCTGGAATATCTGGCGCCAACCGGTGGGTTTCCTGGTGTTTTGGATCTGCGCCCTAGCGGAATGTGAACGCTTGCCCTTCGATTTACCAGAGGCGGAAGAGGAATTGGTGGCTGGTTACCAAACCGAATATGCCGGCATGAAATTCGCCCTTTTTTACCTGGGTAGCTACATCAACTTGGTACTTTCCGCCCTACTAGTGGTGGTGCTTTACCTGGGCGGCTGGGGCTTCCCGATTCCGGTTGAAACCCTGGCTGATTGGCTTGGCCAATCGGTTGATAACCCCGTGCTGCAGGTATTCACGGGAGCCCTTGGCATCGTGATGACAGTATTAAAGGCCTATCTGYTGGTGTTTATAGCAATCCTGCTGCGCTGGACAGTGCCCAGGGTGAGGATCGACCAACTGCTTAATTTTGGCTGGAAATTCCTGYTACCAATTTCACTTGTGAATCTGCTGCTAACAGCTGCCCTGAAATTAGCCTTTCCAGGCATCATGGGTGGAATTAGTTCCTAAGGCCTCACCACACTTCCTTTTAAGCCCCTTCCCTTTGCTGCCACTCCATGTTCGGCTTTCTTAAACAGGTGGGCGACTACACCCGTGATGCGGTGAGCGCTAGCAAAAACATCGCCCAGGGGTTATCGGTAACCTTCGATCACCTGCGCCGCAGGCCGATAACTGTGCAATACCCCTACGAAAAACTGATTCCCTCTGAGCGCTATCGGGGCAGGATTCACTTTGAATTTGAYAARTGCATTGCCTGTGAGGTTTGYGTAAGRGTGTGCCCAATCAACCTGCCCGTGGTGGATTGGGTGATGAATAARGCCACTAAGAAAAAAGAACTGCGCAATTATTCAATTGATTTTGGTGTGTGTATTTTTTGTGGAAATTGCGTGGAATATTGCCCCACTAATTGTTTATCGATGACTGAGGAATACGAAATGGCCRCMTTTGATCGCCATAGCCTCAATTACGACAACGTGGCCCTTGGCAGGCTGCCCACCAGCGTTACCAGCGACCCGGCRGTGCAAGCCCTTAGGGAACTGGCCTACCTGCCCAAAGGTGAAATGGATCCCCATGGAGTGGATCCAAGCCGCCCCAGGGCAGGCAAACTACCGGCTGAATTGCTAGCCRGCATGGCTAAATCTGAGGATCAAAGCTGATGCCACCCATTGCTGAAATCACAGAACTAATTGTTTTTGTTCTGCTCGCTGGCGCCGTTGTTATTGGTGCYYTAGGGGTGGTGCTGCTACCCAATATTGTGTATGCCGCCTTTTTACTGGGTGGTGTGTTCCTGGCGGTGGCCGGGCTCTATTTAATGCTTAATGCCAGCTTTATTGCAGCAGCTCAGGTGCTCATTTATGTGGGCGCCGTTAATGTGTTGATCCTGTTTGCGATCATGCTCGTTAACAAAAAAGAAGCCATGGCTGCATCCCCTGGCATGGGCTTAAGGCGSTTGCTTTCAAGTGGGGTTTGCCTTGGCTTACTAACTCTGCTGCTGCGGGTGGCRTTCACCACCCCTTGGGCAACACCCGGACCCCAATCCATCGGTGAAGATGCGGTTATTCGCTTAGGTGAGCATTTCTTTAGCGACTACCTACTGCCATTTGAACTTGCMTCAGTGCTGCTGCTGATGGCGATGATTGGCGCGATTGTGTTGGCCCGCAGGGATGTGTTTGCCACCGATGTGGGCACTGGAGAAGCGGTTGATCAAGCCCTAATTGAAAAAGCCCGCAGCCCCCTATTAGTAGAAAAAACAACCATGGAGCAATCAACACGATGACAAACCTCTCAGTGCCACTGGAGGCCTATCTAACGGTGGCAGCACTGTTGTTTTGCATAGGGGTATGGGGCTTAATCAATAGCCGCAATGCGGTGCGGGTATTGATGAGTATTGAACTGATGTTGAACGGAGTAAATATTAATTTAATGGCTTTCTCCAGCTACCTAGATGGCAATGAAATTCGYGGCCAAGTTTATGCAATTTTCGTAATCACAGTGGCGGCAGCAGAGGCGGCGGTGGGCTTGGCGATTTTGCTTTCCCTATATCGCAACCGCGACACGGTGGATATGGAGCAATTCAACCTGCTGCGCTGGTAATTCCGCATGGAACTAAACCACGTTTGGGTGGTGTTTCGCAGCGGTAGCCAAAGCGCTGAACGCATGGCCCGCCGTTGCGCTGAACTGCTGCGGCTGCGCGGTTCCCAAGTAACCATTGCCATGAGTGGCTTAAATGCCAATCCCTTTCCMGGCCTACTGGCCGAAGGGGAATTACCAAATTTGGTGCTTGTTTTGGGGGGCGATGGCACGGTGCTGGGGGCCGCCCGCTACATGGGGCCCTTGGGGGTGCCACTACTCAGCTTCAACGTTGGCGGGCACCTTGGTTTTCTCACCCACGAAAGCAGTTTGCTCAGCAACCTGTTGGCGGAAGATGGCAATGGCCTTTGCCAACGGCTGCTCGATTGTCATTACGCCCTCGAACGCCGTTTGATGTTGCAGGCCAGTATCGATCGTGGCGATGGCATACCTGATAGTGGCGACCATCAAGACAGCCAAGGCCAACCCTGTCATCTGGCTTTGAATGATTTCTATATGCGTCCRGCCCAGGAGGAGTCGTCGCCCACMTGCAGGTTGGAACTAGAAATTGATGCGGAAGTRGTTGGTCAATACCAAGGTGATGGCTTGATCATCGCCACACCCACGGGTTCCACCGGCTATGCCATGGCAGCGGGTGGGCCGATCCTGCATCCTTCAATTGATGCGATTGTTGTTAACCCAATTTGTCCGATGAGCCTCTCCAGCAGGCCGGTGGTGGTGCCCCCCCGCTCGGTGTTGGCGATTTGGCCCCTAGGGGAAAGCAATCGGCGGGTGAAGCTTTGGAAAGATGGTGCCCTTGCTTCCRTATTGGAACCCGGTGATCGCTGTGTGATTCGTCAGGCTGATCACCACGCGCTCTTGGTGTCGTTGGATCAACAACCCTCCTATTTCAGTAATCTCAGCCACAAGCTGCATTGGGCCGGCAGCCTCAGTGATGCGATGCCATCTCAAAACTAAGCAACTAATCMAACCATGGGCTTAGAAATTGAACGGCGATTTTTTGTTATTAATGATGGCTGGCAACCATTGGTGCAACGGTCAGAACCCTTGCAGCAGGGCTACCTCAGCCAAGGCAGCAGTGGTTTCACCGTAAGGGTGCGCTGCAGCGCAGAGGAAGCCTGGCTCACATTGAAGGCACCCACCGCTGATGTGGTGGTGCGCCATGAATTTGAACTGGCCATGCCCCATGGGGAAGCAAAGCAATTACTGTCATTAGCCCCATGCAAATTACAAAAAATTCGCCATCACCTTCACCTGGCTGGTGGTRATTGGGTGGTAGATGTATTTGAGGAGGAAAATGCACCCCTGATTATTGCAGAAGTGGAATTAACTGCAGCAGATAGCAACATTAATAYTCCAGATTGGTGCGGCGAAGAAATCAGCGATAGGGGTGATTTGAGCAATGCTGCRCTAGCTTTAAATCCCTGGGGCCATAGAACTTAAAACTAATTAAATTCAACACCCAGCGCCTCTAATATCTGCTGCAATTGCGCATTATTCAATTCTGGAAAAATCGGCAAACTGAGCACTTCAGAAGCCAAGCGCTCAGTAACTGGCAGGCTGCCGGGGCCATAGCCAAGATCAACATAGGCGGGTTGGCGATGAATTGGAATTGGATAATAAATAATTGTGTTCACACCACGCTGTTGCAATTGACTCTGCAACCAATTGCGGCAACGGCCTTCAGGTAGGCCATGCATCTCACTGGTGGGGCAAGCAATACAAGTTGCTGAATGTGCATTATCACAAGCATTAGCGCCATTCGGGCAGGCCGGAATACGCAATACAAATTGATTCCAACTATGGCCTTCAGGGCCAGGATCTGGCACTTGCAGATTGGCTAAATCGCTAAGGGAAGCAAGGTAGGCGCTGGCTATGGCCCGGCGGCGCTGGATCCACTCCTGCAATTTGGGTAATTTCACAAGCAGCACCGCCGCCTGCAGGGCATCAAGGCGGCTGTTGTAGCCAAGATTCGTGTGTAAATAGCGCTTGGGCATACCGTGCACTGCCAATTCCCTCACCCTTTGGGCCAGGGCCCCATCACGGCAGGTAACTGCTCCGCCATCTCCCGCTGCACCAAGRTTTTTGGTGGGGAAAAAACTAAAGCAACCGGCATCCCCCCAACTACCAACCGCTCTACCMGCCCAGCTAGCACCGGTGGCTTGGGCGCAATCCTCCACCACCAATAGGTTGTGGCGATTAGCCAATTGCATCAACCGCTCCATATCCACTGGKCGGCCAAATAAATGGACGGGCAACAGCGCTTTGGTGGCGGGGGTAATGGCAGCTTCCACCTGATCCAAATCGATCAAATAGGTGCTGGGGTTTACATCTACAAAAACCGGCGTGGCTCCCACGGCGCTGATCGCTTCTGCCGTAGCAAAAAAGCTGAATGAACTGGTGATCACCTCATCGCCAACCCCCACATCAAGGGCCCGCAAAGCAAGCACTAGGGCATCGGTGCCGCTGTTGCAGCCAATCGCATAGGGCACATCACAAGCAGCCGCAAATGCTTCTTCAAAGCTGGCAATAACTGGCCCGCCTATGTATTGACCACTGCGGAGCACCTGGAGCACCGCCTGATCGAGCTCCTCCCCCAGCTCGGCCAGCTGAACACTCAGATCAAAGGGAGGAATTGCCATGGGGCCCACCTTAAATGCTCCATGGATGCCTCTTGCCGAAAATTGTTGTTTAACACCATGGATATGCCCTGGAAAGCCTTAGCCATTGGCGGTGCCTTGATATTTGTGGCCGTAGTTGGCACCAGCAAATCGCCATTGGGCTGGAAAACCTATCCCCTAAGCCGCCATGAACCCCACGAYGGCCTTGCGGTAGTTAATCAACCGGATGGCTATGGCATCCACATTTGGTTAGACACCAACACCACTGAAGCTGGCATTTGCAAACCGCGCTGGACCGCCGATCCCGCCCGCCTATTCAATGGCAATGGATCCKCACCTTTTAGTTCAGGYCTAGCCAGCCGCAGGGAATTTTTTGAGGCAGTGGGCCATTGGCAAGTGAAAAACCAGTTGCGGCACGAAAGCGAAGCGCTTTGTAAAAGCCGCGCTCCAGAGGCAAGCTTCCAATGGCAAAGCCCGCCCCGCAGGGCATCTGAAGTGGTGGCTGAACCCCTGCCAGCCCTTCAAGAGCAAGACCTGCTGCCGGATCCAAATCTGATCCGGGAAGAGGAGCAAAAAATGCTAGAAGGCAGCAAACTTTGAATTATTCATTGATGAACTGTTCACGCAATAAAGGTTCAGCTAATTTCCAAAACTTCGTGAACCTTTGCAATTGGGGTGGGCTGGGCAAATCAACAAATGGTTCACAAGCCACTTCAACCACAGGAAGCTGTTGCTGSAGAGCGGCAATGATWCTTTTTAAATGTGGATCCAATGGGGCTTGAGTTAGCACACCATCGCARCCACAGCGTTTAGCAAATGCTTGAATTTCAAGCACCGGATCACCATTGCGCAACACCAGAGGCAATTCCAGAAGGCTTTCATATACAAAACCCAGCCGTTTTAAACCGATCTGYCCATSCTCAATGCMGCCTCGATCAAATACAAATAAGCCAGGCGCCTCAGGCCAGGCACGCCAGAGGGGATTGGCGGGACCCAAGCTCTCTTGATGGATCCAAAGCAAAGGTTTAACTAACTTTTCTTTACCTAAATTATGATTAGCTAAATTACTATTTTCTGCCCGAAACTTGTTGTCATTTAATTTATTAGTGTTAGGCTGTAYTGGAATAAAAAGCTGCCYCTGAATCTGTTCATAGCTGCCATCGAATGGGCAGGAATTCACCATCGCGCAACTGCGGCAAAAGCTATCGCCAGCATATTTCTCCAAGTTGGCCCGATTAAATACATAGGGCTTAGCGCTAAAACAACTCGCCACCCACTGCCAGCTGAGGTTATTGCTAGCTGGATCTGCATCGATCAAGTGCTGCAAAAACCATCGGGCGCCCATTTGCCATCGCACCCGGCGCCAGTGCACCACATAGGCAGCAAGCCARAGCCTGGCATGGTTATGGAGCCAGCCGGTGTTAACTAGTTGCCGTTGAAAAGCATCAATGCACGCAAGTTTTGTTTCACCATTGCGCAGATCTAAAGGTAGCGAATCGCCATAAMTTTCGGCTGAATGACCTGTTTTAAGCTCTTCAATATTTTGCCAAATGCCGTCTCCAAATTGTTGCCACACCCGCTGCCAAAAATCTCGCCAAGCCAACTCGCTAATTAATTTTTCTTGATCCCGCCAGGGTCGCTTTTGATCAACCAACCATTGCTTTAATTCTGCTAAACCCAACAGGCCGTGGCGGATATATGGCGAGAGTTGCGTAACCGCCCCTTTTAAAAAATTACGGCTGCGGCCATAGGCCAGAGGATCCACCCGGCGCAGGGCTAGTTCCGCCGCCTTGCGGCCACCAATAACTGGGCTCAGCTGGCCATCAATGGCAGCCGCAGCTGGAAATTCCTGGCGCAGGTATTGCAGCAGGCAATTGCGATCGGGGAAGCCCCGGGTTAAGTCGCCCTCTTCGGGTAGAGGCAGGGATCGATGCAGGGCCATTTCCCCATGCTGCCGCCGCTGGGGGAGAATCGCCTAATAGTTGGTGCCTTTTCCATGCTCCTTGATCTCCGCGGCAAGAAAGCCCTAGTTACCGGTATTGCAAATAACAAATCAATCGCCTGGGGTATTGCCCAGCAGCTGCATCGGGCAGGCTGTGAATTAGGGGTTACCTACTTACCCGATGAAAAGGGYCGATTTGAAGGCAAGGTGCGTGAACTCACAGCACCACTGRCACCAAGCTTGTTTGAACCCCTCAATGTGCAGGATCCAGCCCAAATTGAGGCCGTATTCAAGCGGGTTGCCGAGCAATGGGGTTCCATTGATGTGCTGGTGCACTGCCTTGCCTTTGCTGGCAAGGAGGAATTGATTGGTGATTACAGCGCCATCAGCCCCGAGGGTTTTAGCCGAGCCCTTGAGGTGAGCGCCTATTCATTGGCTCCCCTATGCCGCTTTGCCAAACCGCTTTTTAATCCGGGTGGGAGTGTGATCACCTTGAGTTATTTGGGTTCTGAGCGGGCGATCCCCAATTACAACGTGATGGGTGTTGCTAAAGCGGCCCTAGAGGCATCTGTGCGCTATCTAGCTGCTGAATTGGGGCCAGAAAAACAGGTGCGGGTGAATGCGATCAGTGCAGGCCCAATCCGCACATTGGCAAGTAGTGCCATCGGCGGCATCCTCGAYATGATTCACAATGTTGAAGAAAAGGCGCCCCTACGCCGCACGGTTAGCCAAGAGGAAGTTGGCAACACTGCAGCCTTTTTGGCAAGCCCATTGAGTTCAGGAATTACAGGCCAAGTGCTCTATGTGGATGCTGGTTACTGCATAACAGGGATGTGAAATGKGCAAAAATAGTTTTTAATAAAACTAAGCTTGAACTGAATCCAGCCAGTCAATTTCACCTGTATCAAGGTCGTAGTGGCCGGTTTTYACCAGCAATGAACCAGCGCGCACCCGATCKGTTAACAACACACTGGAATTAACCAAATTACACCCGGATTGCATTGCATTAGCCCTGCARGCCCGATCAAGAAGGATATCCTTTGAATTTTGATCTTGAGAAGYKTGATTTTCAGGTAGCACTCCGCCCGCCATTAATTGCATCCGCACCTGGCCCACAACCTGGCCGAGGGCAGGGGGCAAATGTGTTGAAAAATCAAGGGCAGCAGACACCGCACCACAGCGTTCATGGCCCAACACAATTATTAAACCAATACCCAAATGCGCCACGGCATACTCCAAAGAGCCGATCGCTGAAGTRAAAACCGTATTWCCAGCACTGCGAACCACAAATAAATCACCAAGGCCCGCATCAAATAACAATTCCAACGGCACCCGTGAATCAGCGCAGCCCAGCACCGCTGCCATGGGGTGTTGCCCTGCAGCCACTTGATGTAACCGCTCAASACTGGARTGGGGATGAAGCGAATGGCCATCCAAAAARCGTTGGTGACCMTCCAACAACAATTCAAAAACTTGCTGGGGATTTTGTTGCAACGGGGATGCGGCGGCCATAGGGAGATAATCTTTGTGTAAACARATTATCCCCCRTGCTTCATCCCGTTGGCCGCTGGTCRTTCCTTGTGATGGCTTGGTGGATAGTTAAATCGATGGGCAAAGAAATATTATTTGCCCTAGTGCTTTGCTTTATCAGCATTCCAATAGCTCCTAATCTGGCCAAACAAATATTGCCTGAGATACTTTTACCRGTGCTGGGCATATCAGTTTCTGTATTTACTGCATTTAGAAACACTCAGGCCTACAACCGTTGGTGGGAAGCACGAACCCTTTGGGGCGGCCTGGTTAACGGCAGCCGCAACTGGCGCAACGGCTTGCTGGCKCTACTACCAAACGACAGCGATAGAACAGCGGAATTAAACAAACTTKTRGGGCTRCAAGTATTACTTGTTTGGACCTTAAACGGAGAGCTAAGAGGCTCTTATCATCCCACTTGTGCCCSCAAAATAGATGATCTACGCCAACAGCTTGGCCTTGGCAAGAACAGCAGCAGTCAGGATTTATTGCAATTATTGTCTGCTGAGCTTCTTAAGTTGTGCGAMCTTGGCCGCATTGACGGCCTCGGGCGGCTCAACTTACTAAATGTTCAGGAAGAAACATGCAACTYCTTGGGTGGGCTTGAGCGCATTCGCAATCAGCCWCTACCCGCATCCTACGATCTTTTTATCAAAGCAATTGTGTGGATATTTGGTTATTTATTATTTATTCGCCTTGATTCCATGCACGAKCCAGGCGGTGCCCTTATTGGCTTTCTTTGCCTATTTGGTTTTGTTTTGGCAGAAAGGCTTGGTGCCTACACRGAAARTCCATTTGTTGATGGAATATTTGGCCTACCCATGAATCGCATTTGCGCCACGATTAGCAGTAATCTGCTAACTGCTAATCACCCGCTTGCCACACCCCCGCAAAATCAATCTGCACTCATCTGGACCTAACTCCATGACCAAAAACCGCCAGGGCCAGGTGCATCGCACAACCGCTGAAACGAATGTGCAAGTGCAACTAAATMTCGATGGCACTGGCCGCTGCCAAGTGAGCACTGGGGTGGCYTTTCTWGATCACATGCTCAACCAGCTCGCCAGCCACGGCCTGCTGGATCTGGAGATCACTGCCGTTGGCGACACCCATATTGATGATCACCACAGCAATGAAGACGTTGGTATTGCCGTGGGGCAAGCCCTAAGCCAAGCCCTGGGGGATCGGCGCGGCATCCAGCGTTTTGGACACTTTGTGGCCCCCCTCGATGAGGCCCTTGTGCAGGTGGCCCTTGATTGCAGTGGTAGGCCCCACCTCAGCTATGGCTTGCAAATACCCGCCGCCAAAATCGGCAGCTACGACACCGAATTGGTGAAGGAATTTTTTGTAGCCGTAGTGAATAATTCCGGCCTAACCCTGCACATCCGCCAGTTGGCTGGCGTTAATTCACACCACATCGTGGAGGCCTGCTTTAAAGCCTTTGCAAGGGCCTTGCGCCTRGCGGTTGAAATTGATCCACGCCGGGCAGGGGCGATACCCAGCAGCAAAGGGGTTTTGGAGCAGGCGGGCCAAGCCCACACTTAACACTCCGTTACGCGAGGATGGCGGCAGCTTTGAGCTCGCCATGACAGTTGCCTATAGCCGTGCCGATTGGGCCAGTGCCTTTCGCAACGTGGGGCAAGAGCTCACTGGCGCCSCCCTCAAAGCAACTAGCGGTTCAATACCCAAGGAACTAGCGGGCACCCTCTACCGCAATGGCCCTGGCCGTTTAGAGCGCGGCGGCCATTGGGTGCATCATCCCTTTGATGGTGATGGCATGGTTACGGCCCTGCGCTTTCACCAGCAAGGGGTTGAGTTAAGTAAYCGCTTTGTGCGCACGGAAGGCTGGCTGGCGGAGGAGAAAGCAAACAAAGTTTTATATCGGGGCGTATTTGGCAGTAAAAAACCRGGCGGACTGTTAGCAAATGCCTTTGATCTCCGCTTAAAAAATATTGCAAATACCCATGTTGTACGCCTAGGTGATCAACTKTTAGCCCTTTGGGAAGCAGCTGAGCCCTATGCCCTTGATCCAATCAGTTTAGAAACCAAAGGCCTCTGTTTGCTGGATGGAGTGCTCAAACCCGGAGAGGCATTCAGCGCCCATCCCCGCTTTGATCCAGGCCACCATGGCAAAGAAAAGATGGTTACTTTTGGTGTAAAAACYGGCCCSCGCAGTTCCATACGKTTAATGGAATTTGCCTGCAAAGCCGATCCAAGCAATGGAATTAAAGCTGGACAATTACTACACGATCGCCAAGACACATTTCCAGGTTTTGCCTTTCTGCATGATTTTGCAATTACACCGAATTGGGCAATATTTCTACAAAATGCGATTGCATTTAATCCATTGCCTTTTGTTTTTGGCCAAAAGGGTGCMGCCCAATGCCTGCAATCAAAAGCKGGCGGTGAAGCCCAATTCTGGTTAATTCCAAGGGCGGAAGGAGCCCATGCCGGCGAGCAGCCCAGGCTGATACCCGCACCAGCTGGATTTGTTTTTCACCACCTAAATGCATGGGAGGATGGCAATAATTTAGTRGTTGAAAGTATTTACTATGCAGATTTCCCCTCGATTGGCCCAGATCAAGATTTCCGAGAGGTTGATTTTGAWTTAATCCCAGAGGGYCTTTTAGAGCGCTGCAGTATCAACCTAGAAWCCAACAGCGTTGAAACCGAAAGATTAAGTGAACGCTGCTGCGAATTTGCGATGGTTAAYCCACACAAAGAAGGTGAAAAAGCCCGCTACGGATGGATGGCAATAGCCGAAAGGGAACAGGGCAATGCYCCGTTGCAAGCAATTAAAAAGCTTGATTTRTTTAATGGCTCCAAACAYATTTGGAGTGCTGGGCCCAAGGGTTTTGTTAGCGAGCCTATTATGGTGCCAAGGCCTGATTCAGCCATAGAAGATGACGGCTGGGTGTTGTGCATTGTGTGGAACGGTGCACGCTGCGCCAGCGACTTAGTAATTCTCAATGCCGCTGATTTAAGTGAAGAGGCAATTGTGGAATTACCGCTTGCAATTCCCTATGGCTTACATGGCAGCTGGGTTGATGCTTAATAGTTCTTGCAATTCTGGCAATAATCGAGCAAAAGCTTTGCCGCGATGGCCAACAAGTGCTTTTGTTCCTTTATCTAATTGTGCATAGCTTAAAGACAGTTCAGGCACTAAAAATATTGGGTCATAACCAAAACCSCCCTCACCTATKGGCTGCTCAAGGATTTCGCCATTACAGCAACCCTCCACCTSCAAAACAACCCTACCGCTAGGATCTGAAAGGGCTAAAGCAGCAACAAATTGGGCAGTGCGGTCAAATTCTGGATTTAAAAGTTGGGCCTGCTCAAGTTCTATCAACAAGCGATTAATTCTTTYCGAATCGGWGTTTGCATAACGGGCCGAATATATGCCAGGTGCACCGTTAAGAGCRTTTACGCTAAGCCCCGAATCATCGGCGAGGGCCCATTCCCCTGTKGCAAGGGCTGCCGCAACMGCTTTTATGCGTGCATTAGCTGCAAAGCTATTGCCGGATTCATCCACATCTAAATCCTGTGGTTGCCCTGCAATCACTAGCGGCAAATCAACTAGCAATGCCTCAAACTCCCTGAGCTTGCCAATGTTATTGGTTGCAATGATAAGTTTACTAAAATCAAAAGAAGTCGCTTCAATCATTTTATCAAGATTAGCTATTTCCCAAGGTAAGCTATTATCAGGGTAGTGTAAAGCCAGAGGTATTGAGGTGCTTTAGATCAAGCATCACAATGCTTAGCCAGGCCAGCAGAGCAAAACCACCTAATCCAGCCAAGGTAATCAAGGGGCCAGCCCAGGGGGCRGATTTTTTGTTGTTATCRGCCAAGGGTAGGTTTTGAGCAATGAATTCGAATTCTAATGCATATCACGGGCAATTTTAGCAAAAATGTACTATACTTTTAAAGGGCTTATGAGCAAAGGCTTGTTTAGCTGTAAGCATATTTAATCTTTTTAACTTCTAACTACTTTCCAGGCAAATAAATGAGCGTTAGCGTGATCACCCCCACCAGGCTTTTGCCTGATCGGCTTGATATGCTGGTGGAACTTAACGYAAGCCTTAGCAGTAATAACTGCGATGTGGAACATGTAATTGTKATAGACGGTAAAGAYGCCGCAAATTTACCTGGTGATCTTGCCAAGCAAGCAACCATCATTTCAACCGCAAGGCCCATCGGGCAAGCGGCGGCSCGCAATTTAGGTTTGGTTATTGCCCGTGGCAATTGGATCACAAGCGCCGACGATGACGACTGGCTATATCCCCTATCAATAGATAAAAGATTAGCGGCTATTAACAGCTCTCAAGCTGCTAAGTGGGCTGCGGGCTACTGCACCGATGACCAYAAACTCGATCCAATAATTATCGCAGCAGGCCCCWGCTCCGCCGGGGATGTTTGGCGCGCTTGGCCCACACCAAAAGCAAGTATTCCGCTCGGCCCCACAACTCTCCTGGTTGAATCGAACCTTTTAAAAAGTGTGGGCGGCTGGATGGGGCTTCCCCAGGGGGAAGATATAGGCATGATGATCGCGGTTACATCAACGGCACCGGGTATTATTGTTGATTCCTATGTGTATCACATACGCATTCACCCTGGCCAAATGACTAAAACCACTTGGTTTGATGAATTAGAACTTCTATCCCGCAATGCCGCCTGGGCGMGGGGTGAAAATATCATCAAGCAATCGAAYAAATTAACKTCAAATGGATCGGTAGCAWCTGGATCAGTAATAACTGGWTCAATTCMAACTTTAAATCACGCCTCTGCAAACTGCTGAGCCCATTTCAATACAAGCGCAACCCTTTCAGKATCTGGCGCTTCGCAATAAAGCCTGAGCAAGGGTTCCGTACCTGAAAAACGCAGCATCAACCAATGGTTTAAGCCCAACCTTAATTTCAAGCCATCGGTGCGGATGTATTCCTTAACTGCAACACCGGCCACCTCAGCTGGTGGTGCCTCKGCCAATTGCTGCTCAAGCCGCCGCCTRCTCGCCATATCTTTAAGGCGTAGATCTAAGCGATCGTAAAAACTGGCCCCGCCGCAACGGGCTTGCAATTGATCCAACCTTTCGCCCAGGGGYTTACCACCCTCCACCAAAGCCTCGAGCAATAGMAGTGCCGCAAAGGGGGCGTCCCGTTCTGGCAGGTGCATGCCAAAACCAACCCCGCCGGATTCCTCACCGCCAACCAACACTTCAGAGCTCAACATTTCAGTGGCAATATATTTAAATCCCACCGGCATCTCCAAAACTTCCCTACCCAGATCTTCAGCCACCAACTKCATTAAATCCGATCCACTAACCGTTTTCACCACCTTGCCTGGCAGATTCCTTGCCCTGGCGAGATGRTCAATAAATAAGGGCATYAATAACTGCGTACTRCAATATCKTCCCCGTTCATCGATTGCGGCAATCCGATCACCATCTCCATCAAAAACAATTCCCACTGCTGGTTTAGCCGCTGCCGTGGATTGTTTTACAGCTGTTATTAATTCACTCAAATAAGGAGCTAATGGTTCAGGKGGATTTCCGCCAAATAATGGRTCGCGATTTGAGCGTATTTCCTGCACATTATTGCCAAGTAATGCAGGTAARCCGCCGGCGGCAGAACCATGCATTGGATCAACAATCACGGCAATATTCATTGCTTCTAGGCCGTGGCTTAGGGCCTTGAGATCTATTTTGCTGCGCAGGCCCTTTAAATATTCAGCCCAACCATCGAARCATTCGGTTTCTCCCGCYTCCGCCAMGCTGATGCCACCAGCAGCTAAACGTTTTTCCACCCTGGCGGTGAATTCCGGCTCCACCGAACCACCAAAATGGCCCTTGATCTTTAAACCCAACCATTCAGCGGGGTTATGGCTTGCCGTAATCACTAAACCGCCCAAGGCTTTGCGCTCCACCACCGCCCAACTAACCGCGGGGGTGGGTAGGGGCTCTTGGGCCAGCAGCGGCTCTAAACCCACGCCGCGCACTGCCGCTGCAATGGCAGCCCCTAATTCAGGGGCAAGGAACCGTCGATCAAAACCAATTATCACCGTGCGGCTATCAAGCCCTGCGGGGGCGGAATGGGCCAATTCCGCTGCTGCGGCTGCAGCTACCCGCAATAAACGCTCCAGGGTTATGTCTACGCCGAGGATGCCGCGCCAGCCATCGGTGCCAAAGGCGATTGGAGCTGCCTCCAACGGCAGAGGAACRGAGGCCATCAGGCTGGATTCAGCTGGCCATAGTGTGGGTGATCAATACCGCCGCTAGGGGTTGGCAGGTGCCGGAGACCCAGCTGCTCACCGACCGGCAATTGCGTAGCTGGCTGCGCTGCCACCGCAAAGCCTGGCTCGATCGCCACGGCAACCCCAATGAAAAAATCTGGAATCCCCATCGGGCTCTGCAGTTAGCCGACCAGGAACTGCGCTTGCAAGCGCAAATGCAAAATCCAGGCGCCATCAGGCAAATGCTGCTGCAGCACGGCCGATTGCTCGGTAGACCCACCTTGCTCTTGCGTAGGCCAAAAGCCAGCCAACTGGGCAACTTCAGTTATCAACCTGCACTACTGCAGCCGGGCCGCCACGGCACCCGCGAACATCGGCTCACCCTTGCTTTTTGGGGTCGTTTAGTGGAACACCACCAGGGCGCTGCCGTATCCCACGGACTCCTGATCACCCCCCAAGGTCAACAGGAGCCGGTGAACTTARGCGGCCAAATCAGCCGTCAACTGGATCAAGCCCTTAGCCGCGTTGCCATCGACCTTCAACAAAARCAAGCACCACCCCTCACCCAAGACCGCAAAAAGTGCACCCTTTGCTGCTGGCGCCGCAGTTGCAACCAAGTGGCAGAGGCCGCAGGGGAGTTGAGCCAAGTGAGCGGGATTGGCGGTAAGCGTCAAGAGCTACTACAGCAACTGGGTATTGCCAACCGCGCCGCCCTTGCCGCCATCGATCCCAATCGCTTGATGGCGCAACTGGAAGCCAATGGTGAACAACGCCCGGAATTAGCGCTGGAATTGATTGCCCAGGCCAGGGTGCAGGAAGCAGGCCAGGCTGAACGCCTAAGCCAAGCTGATGAAAATGGCCTGCCTGAATTAGCTACGGCACCAGGCGTTTTGATCTACGACATCGAATCCGACCCCGATGCCAGAGATGATTTCTTACACGGCTTTTTAATCCTGCGCAGGGGTGCCAAGCCTGAATGGCCCAGCGCGGCTAACGCCTCCTACCGGCCCCTGCTCGCCCTCMAACACCATGGCGAAGCTCGCCTATGGCTGCGGCTGCAACGCCTTTTTGCCGCCTACCCAGGCTGGCCGGTGTTGCACTACGGCGAAACAGAGGCCATTGCCCTGAGCCGGTTAGCCGCAAGGCAGGGTGCTGAAGCGCCGCTGGGGTTGATCGACCTCCATAAAAGGGTGCGGCAACACTGGCGTTTACCCGTGGATAGCTACGGCCTTAAGGCCGTWGCCAGCTGGCGGGGTTTTCGCTGGAGCCAACCAACAGCGGAGGGCGCCCGTTGCGTGCTCTGGTGGCGCCAATGGTTAGCTCGCGGTAATCGCCACCAACTAAAACGCATATTTCAATACAACCGCGACGACTGCCTTGCCACCTGGGCAGTGGCTCACTGGCTGTTRAACAGCACCGCCTCCGGCAGCGACAACTGAACACCTGCCAATTCCTGGCATTGCCACCAATCACGGCGAATTAGGGCAAGGCCCCAATTGGCTTGGCAGGAACTCACCGTGCCAGCCCGTTCACCGCCGGGGCCAAAGAGCTTGGCTCCCGTTTCTGGGATGTTTACCCCTGGTGGTGCATAAAAACGGCGKAGTTGCTGCTTTAGCCCAGATCTGGATTGCAATTTTGCAAGGGTTTCTTGGCCTAAATAACAACCTTTTTCAAGGCTTACCCGCTCGTTAAGGCCCAATTCAAATGGATTTAAGCCTGCATTTAGTTCGCCAGGTACGGCTGGAATGCCCTGGCGAAAGCGCAACCATTCCTGCTCAGGGGCCGTTAATTGCTTCACCTGCTGCAGCGCTTCCGGCAGRGGCGCTTCTGGTGGCAGCAGCCAATGGCGGCCMGGYAAACCCCAACCCGCTTGAKTTGGGGGCCCYTCCGCCTCCACTAAGCCATGCCAAATCAATTGCTCTGGCTGTTGCAAGTGCACCTGATCCGCCGGAAAAATAACCCGATCCAAAGCGCGATAAACCTCAGCGCCCRCCCCTGCGGTAAYCAGCAATTCCGCTCCGTYAACTGTTGCTGATACCTCACCAAGGGCAAAYAACCAGGCTGTGGCATTGAGGCAACAGGTGGAACGCTGCTGCCCAGGCGCTAAATCCAAAAGAGCTTGGCTGGTTTGGCCGTGGAGTAATCGCAAGCTGCCCTGGCCCTGCATTGGCAAGCGGGTTACTTCAAAACAAAACCGCCAGGGCAATGGCATCAAGGCCCATGGATTMAAATCTTCACTAGCCATGGGCKGCAGCCACCTCAGTGAGGCGATATAGCGAATGCAATTGCAAAGCTTCGGCCCCTAGGGCTGCTTCACCACCCTCCTCTCGATCAACAATCGCCACCACCCGTTGCACCACATAGCCTGCCGCCCGCAATTGATGCACCGCCTTAAGGGCTGAGCCACCAGTGGTAACAACATCTTCCAAAAGGGTGATCAATGAACCAGTTGGGGGTAGGGGGCCTTCAAGCCAAGCGCCGGTGCCATGGCCCTTTGCTTCTTTACGCACGATCAATGCATCGAGGTTGCGGCCGGCTAAGGCAGCAGCATGGGCAACCCAGCTCACCATTGGATCAGCCCCAAGGGTGAGCCCTGCCACCGCTAGCGCTTCAGGCTCCACCAGCTCCAACAGCCGCGGTGCCAAAAGCAGGGCACCYCTACCGCTAAGGGTTACTGGTTTGCAATTCACATAGTGCTCACTGCTGGCACCGGAAGCCAAGGTGAACTGGCCACGCCGATAGGCATGGATCGCCAGTAGTTGAAGTAGGGGATCAGCGCTCAAAATTGCTCACTGGCGAAATGGATGCTTTGTTTTTAACCTGGCCCGTAAGCAAGGTGGCACCAAGCATGAATTTCAGCTCCCGCTGCACCCTGTTGGGACTGCTTGGCCTGGTAGCCATTACTAACAGCTCCAGTGCAATTGCTGGCCCTGTGGTGTGCACCACCAGTTTTGAAGCACCATCCGCCAGCAGCGTTGATTCAAAACTGATGCCTGTGGAGGTAACCCGTTGCGGTGCAGTGCAAACCAGCAATGAATTAATCGAACAACGCTTTTTCTCCTACAGCTCCCCCTATGCCAGAGGCATTGATATCACCCATCAAATCACCGATATCCTCGGCATCAGCATGGGTGGTGGCGATGGCACCAAGGTGATGGGTTTTGGTTTTCCCGATCAAACCATCGTTTGGGACGGCAGTGCCGTTGAAAACACCACCAAGGCCCTCATGCAAGAGCAAAGCAAACCGATTCCCCTGCGGGTGGCTGATAGCCCCAACAACATGGGTAAATAGAATCTGGAAGAATAGAAACGTGGGGGTCTAGCAATCTGGTGAATGCAGCGAACTCATAATTCGCCTTAGCCGAGTTCGATCCTCGGGACCCCCATTCCAATTTTTCGCTCTACATCCATAATTCACTTAGTTCGTTATCGCGGTAAGCGGTTTCCATGGGTTTAAGCCTGCGGTTGCTTGGCCTGGTGCTGCTGCTGGCATTGCTGGCATTTTTTGTTGCCTCGGAATTTGCCCTAATTCGCCTGCGGCCCACCCGGGTGCAGGAATTAGCTGAAAATGGCAGTTACGGGGCCCTGGCCGTTGAACGCTTACAAAGGCACCTGCGGCGCGCCCTGGTGGCAACCCAATTAGGGGTAAGCCTTTCTCTATTGGCCCTCGGCTGGGGCGTTCACAAATTRTTGGTGGGCCTGGCAACCAACGGCCTTCATCCCTACTTGGAGCTGTTGGTTTTTTTAAGCCTTGCCATCGTTGCCACCCTGTTGGGTGGGGTGCTGCCAAAGGCTTGGGTGCTTCGGGATCCAGAGGCTTCAGCCCTGCGGATAGGCCCCTTGCTGGAGGCGGTTAATCGATGCTTAACGCCGCTATTGGCGCCGCTGGAGCGGCTGGCGGAAATGCTCTTGCTTTTCACTGGCCTCCCGCGGGAATGGGACCGTTTAGTGCCAGCSCTGTCGGCGGGTGAATTGGAAAATTTGATTGAAAACGATGCAGTAACCGGTTTAGAACCGGATGAACGCAACATCCTTGAGGGGGTGTTTTCGCTGCGWGATACCCAGGTGCGGGAGGTGATGGTGCCCCGCAACGGCATGGTTACCCTCCCGCTCGGGGTGAGCTTTGCCGAATTGATGCAGGCGGTGCTCAGCACCAACCATGCCCGTTTCCCTGTGATCGGMGATTCCTTGGATGATGTGCGCGGCCTGCTCGACCTAAGGCTGTTGGCGGAACCACTTTCCCGCGGTGAAC
The DNA here is from genome assembly GCF_003011125.1 of Synechococcus lacustris str. Tous. GTDB lineage: Bacteria > Cyanobacteriota > Cyanobacteriia > PCC-6307 > Cyanobiaceae > Synechococcus_D > Synechococcus_D lacustris. The sequence continues at coordinate 41,360 of NZ_PXVC01000003.1, forward strand.
TGCAACCACACACCCCATTGGCCGCMTACATCCGCAATGTGGAACGGATTCAAGAGAGTGCTTCCCTGGCTGAATTGCTGCCGGTGATCCGCAATGGCGAACCCCTGCTGGTGGTGGTTGATGAACACGGCGGCACCGAAGGGCTCGTAACAATTGCCGATCTCACCGGTGAAATCGTTGGTGATGAATTATTGGAAGACGACGGCAGTCCGCCGGATCTGCAACCCCTCGGCAAAGATCTTTGGCTGGTGGCGGGCGATCTGGAGATTTTTGAACTCAACCGTCAGCTKGGGTTAAAGCTGCCTGAAGCCGATGGRCATCACACYTTGGCTGGTTTTCTCTTAGAGAGGTTGCAACACATCCCCACCCCCGGTGAGGCCTTGCGMTGGGGGGGCCATCACTTCGAAGTGCTAACCATGGATGGGCCTCGYATCGAAGAAGTGAAGATCTGGCTAGGCCACCGCGAGAATGCAGTGATAATGACCCCCCAGAAGGAYTAGATACCTTGCACTCACAACCCTGCACCCACACCCGCCCATGAAACCGGTAAAGGTAGGTGTGATCGGTATTGGCAACATGGGTTGGCACCACGCCCGGGTGCTGAGCCTSTTGCGTGATGCAGAGTTAATTGGTGTTGCCGACCCCGATGAAGCGCGGGGACGCCTTGCCAGCACCCAATTCAACTGCCGCTGGTATGCCGATTACAGCAGCTTGATCAATGAGGTGGAGGCGGTTTGCATCGCTGTTCCCACCCTGTTGCATCACCCGGTGGGCATGGCCTGCCTCAAGGCTGGGGTGCATGTGCTGATTGAAAAACCAATTGCCGCCAGCCAGCAGGAAGCCTCAGAACTAATCGCTGCCGCCAGTGCGGCCTCACGCCTATTGCAGGTGGGCCATATCGAACGCTTTAACCCCGCATTTCGCGAATTGCTGAATGTGGTTACAAACGAGGAGGTAATGGTGCTTGAAAGCAGGCGCCATAGCCCCCATGCCGATCGGGCCAATGATGTGTCTGTGGTGTTGGATTTAATGATTCACGACATCGATCTGGTGCTGGAACTAGCCCAGGCGCCAGTGGTGGGTTTTGCCGCCGCCGGTGGTAGAAGCACCGAGGGACCCATCGATTACGTAACAGCCACCCTTTCCTTTGCCAATGGGGTGGCCGCCAGCCTCACCGCCAGCAAGATGAGCCACCGCAAAGTRCGCAGCTTGAGCGCCCATTGCCGCGGCAGCTTGATCGAAGCTGATTTTTTACATCGCAACCTACGCATTCATCGCCGCGCCCAGGAGTCGTATTCAGCCAACAGGGGTGAACTGCTCTATCGCCACGATGGCTTTATTGAAGAGGTAAGCATCACTCCAACCGAACCGCTTTATGCAGAACTGGAGCATTTCCTCCAATGCGTGAGGGGCCTTGAAATCCCAGCGGTGGATGGTTTGCAGGCTTCAAGGGCCCTACAGCTGGCCGATCTAATCGAAAAAGCGGTGGAGCAGCCGCAACAAAGTTTGCAACAACTACCCCAACCCCTTTGAACTAAACGCCAGTTAATTGACGCAATGCTGCCACCACCAATTCACGGCAGCGGGTGGGGGAATAACGGTAAAAAGATTGCCAGGCAGCAGCTTTATGGGAACCGTAGGCGGCCGCAGGAAGTTGTTGGTTTTCATCTAGCCAGCCAAGCCTCACCCCATGGCCAATCACCACATCAAGGGCCAACTGATCTTCAAAGCGAACCTTTGGGTTTGCTTCAAAAAATGCCATTAAAGAAAGCAGTGCTTCAATCGTAAGTTGACGATATTCAGGTGCTTCTATCTTGCTGAGCAAGTGATCCACAAGAACAGCAAAATTATGTTCCCCCGGTGTTTTTTCAGCTAATAAATCACTATCTAAGCGATTGCGTCGCTCTAATTTATCTCCAATTAATAGGCCGCGGCAGTGTTGCAATAGCCCCCACACACCTGGATAAAAATCCCTTGGCACCCGTTGGAGTGCCCCCTGGCGCATGCGGTGTTGCAACCAGCAGCCGCCCATCGGTTTTTCATCCGCTGGAGCCGGCGCTTGCCAGAGCACCTGGCCACTCACATGCAACTGCTCGCAACGATCCAAAGCAGCCCTGGCTCGATCCAGGTCGGCTAGCACCACCCCCAAGCGCCGTGAAATGCCATGGGGTGGCAGAGCGCAGAGGGCTTCAAAGGCTTCCGAGGGGGTGAGTTGGCGTTCTGTAGCCAGTTCACTGGTGAGCAACAAAAGCAACTGGCCAAGTTGAAATGTGAGCGTGCCTTGCAATAGGGCTGGCCTTTGCCTTGCTAAGCCCTCAAGGGCCAACAGCAATTCCTGCTGMAGGATCGTTTCGCGGCCGTCCTCACCGCTGAAACGCCTGATGCGGGCTGCAATGCCAGCACTATCAAGGGGTTCTTTAATCCGTGATTGGTGCGTGTAATTACGGCCCACCACCAATTGTTTATGGCGGGCCAGTAGATCATCTAAGGCATCCTCCAGGTGGGGATGCACCAAACCGAGTAAACCGGCGCAGCGGCGCACCGGCTCCCAATCGCCCGCCTCCAAACTGCGGTGATAAACAGCCTCCAACAGTTGCGATAGGGCAACGGGCAGGCCCTGGTCGGGGGCCTGTAGTTGTCCGCTTGGGCCTAGGCGCAATTGCAATTGCTCCAATAATTCCGCCTGTTCCCGCAACAGGGTGCTGCTCCACAACTGGGCCGCCAGATCAAGCACGGAGGTGGTTTCCAGCTCTAGTTGTTGCTCTTGGGCAACGGAGAGGGAGCGGTGGCCGCGCGCTTCCGCCAGCCGCAGCGGGCTTACCCGCGCTGGCATTACCCGCGACAGGGCTGGCAACTGGATCGGCTCCCAGCACAAAGCCGGCAAGTGYTCSGCCAAGGTGCCCACAGCTACGGCCACCCCATCAAGGGATCCACTGTGSARTTGCCGCGCCAGGGCCATAAAACCGGCTGGCTGCCTGGCAAATGCAGTTGCCGCCAGGGGCACAAGCAAYARGGGATCGCCTTGATCRCGCCAATGGCGTTGCAACATGCGCAATTCGCCCAGCACCGCATCAGCCAGYTGTTCCGGGTCGTCGGCCAGATAAAAAATGCCCTCCTCCAACACGGGCGGCAGAAATGCTGTGGGCACGCCACCGCAGCGATAAAGCCTTGTTACGGCCAAGGTGGCCACCCCACCAACCCCTGGCCCGGATAGGCCCAGGGCAGGCCATGCCCCAACCCCAGCCAAGGCCTCAGCTAAACGGGCCGAGGGCTGCACTTCCACCCCAGCATCACCTGGTGTGGCCATGGGGATGCCCTCTGCCGCCAGGGCTGCAGCAACGCTTTGATCGCCTGGCACCAAAACAATCCTCACCTTGTTGCAACCCAACACCCGGGGCAGGCGCCTGCCGCAGGGATCGAGCTGTTCAGGCAGCACCAAACCCTCTAGCAATAATTGCCCCAACAACCAAAGGCTTTGGGTCCAAAACAGGGGCAGGTTTTCATTTGGTTGGCGCGGTTGACTGCCCGGATAGCGGCGTTCGGCCTCAACGAATTCCAAGGGCACCCGGTAGAGCTCAGGCAGTAGCAATTCACTGCCCTGGGGCAAGGCCAAAGCGGTGAGCCGTTGCTGAAAGGCGCTGGCYTCTTCCCAGCGCTCCTCCATGCAGGCACTGAKCAGTTCAAAGGCAAGAAACAGGGGCCATTGGCATTCAATCGCTTCAAAACARGCCAGTTCATCCGGTTCGTAGTGCAAACGGCTGCTGTCTTCCAGCACCGTTTGATGGCCATCGCGGCGAAAGCGGGCGTAGCCATAGCTGCCGGCCAGTTGGCGCCTGATCACCTCCAAGGTGCGTTGGCGCAGGTCGGGGCGATCAACGGCCCAGGCGGGATAACCAACGGTGGTGAGGCAAGCGCTATCAACCTCCTTGCTGGCGGATTCCCGCGGCAGCAGGCCCTCCAGGGCCCGCCTCAACCGCACGATTGCATCCGGTGGCACCCAAAGCAGGGCACTGCCATCTCCCTCGGGCCCATAGAGATCCAAACCTTGGGCCGCCTCCAGGGCAGCTTTCACCAAACCGATCGAGCTGGCATTGCGTTCTGGAGCACCGTTATTGCCCTTATCGCCCCGCTCCCAGATGCCGTAGTCGGCCACCCGATAGGCCCTACTGAGGTAGAAAACCAGGTTTTGCACAAAGGCCACCTGGGCGCGATTGGCCACCACCACCAAACCGGCACGGCTGAATTGGGCCAGCTGCAACAAAAACAGGGCGGTKGCATCAAGCTGCAAGTGCCCCCAAGCGTTATCGGCAACCACAGGCAAACCGGTGGCTGTGTTGTATTTGGCGTGGAGGGCRTCTAGGGGTTTAAGGCTTTGCTTAAAGCGTTCCACCTTGGCCGCCTGGCCCATCAAGGCCCGCAACAAGCCGCGCATCAAAGCCAATACGCTTTGCTCTAGTTCAAATACCCGCTGGGGCCTGGAACCCTCCCGGCGCCAGGCGATTGCCAGCCCCCACACCGCCTGGATCGTATAAACCCCATCCCGCACCCAAGCGTCGCCGTAATTGCCGTGGATGTTGTGGGCGGTGCTGGCGGGCAGCAAACCAGACACTGGATGCTGCCTTTGCAGCAACACCCGATCAACGGCCGCATCGATTTGCCCCAGGGCAGCGAGCTGTTTTGTTGTCAGTGGTGATGTCATCCGCCAGATTCTCTCCGGTAACTCCAAATTCCATGGCAGCCATTCCCACAATCCCCCAACGCTGCCAAGTGCTCGGCTTGCCAGTTGACGTGAGCGCTGATGTGTTGGCAGCGGCTGTTGCTTTGCACAGCAGAGGTGGTGGCCAGCTGGTAACGCTGAACGCTGAAATGACCATGGCCGCCCTGGCCCAARCGGAGCTGGGGGCTGCGATCAGCCAAGCGGAGCTGGTGATTCCCGATGGCGCTGGGGTGGTGTGGGCCCTGAGGCGTCAAGGCATTCGCGTAAAACGCAGCCCCGGCATTGAATTGGCGGATCAGTTGTTGGCCCATAGCGCTCGCAGCAACTGGCGGGTAGCCCTGGTGGGTAGTTCAGCAGCGGTAATGGAGCTACTAAAAAAACAGCTGCCCCAAAAACACCCTGGCCTCCAACTTGTTCTAACAATTGATGGCTACCAACCCAGGGAGCGTTGGCCGCAATTGGAGCAAMAACTGCTGCAATTGCAGCCAGATCTGGTGCTGGTGGCCCTTGGCATCCCGCGCCAAGAAACCTGGATCAATCACCTGCATCAGGGCCAGGCTGGCCTTTGGATGGGGGTTGGCGGCAGTTTTGATGTGTGGAGTGGCCAAAAGAAAAGGGCTCCCCGTTGGATGGGGGCCCTACAAATCGAATGGCTCTACCGACTCGTTCAAGAACCAAGCCGTTGGCGCCGCATGTTGGCCTTGCCCCAATTYGCCTTAGCGGTGCTTARCGGAAACCCACCGAAGCCTGCCAAACAAAAGCAAGCAACAGGAAAAACAAGGGGATGATCGGCAAGATATCCACCAGGGGTGCGAAGGCGCGATAGGCCTCAGGCAGCTGGGCCAGGTGGGTAAGAACAGCCAATGGCATAACAGCAGTCACCATCAGGGGGTGAAACCAAGCGACGCTACCACGTGTGAGCAGCCGCGGAGCCCGGCTCCCACGGAGCGAAATGCTCTGCAAAACAACCATCCCTGATGGCCATGGCCATGGCATTGGTAAAGCGCAAAAGCTGGCTGAGGTTRTGGAGGCTCAATAGGGTGAGCCCAAGGATTTCATCGCTCTTGATTAGGTGATGCAAATAGGCCCTGCTGTGCTGCTGGCAGGTGGGGCAGGGGCAAGTGCTGTCTAAGGGGCTGTGGTCGTTGCGGAAGCGGGCATTTTTTAAATTCCAGCGCTCACCACCCACCAGGGCGGCCCCATGGCGACCAAGGCGGGTGGGCAGCACACAATCAAATAAATCCACCCCCTCGGCCACCGCCTGGGCCATCTCCGGCAAGGTGCCCACCCCCATCAAATARCGGGGTTTGTGGAGTGGCAGCAGCGGTGTCACCCAGCGCACCACCTCATGCATTGCAAGGGCAGGCTCCCCCACACTCACCCCACCAATMGCCACWCCGGGCAGATYRAAWCCAGCCACCACCCGGGCYGATTCCTTGCGCAAATCCTCGTAACAGCCGCCCTGCACGATGCCAAACAGGGCCTGGTTGGCGCAGTTRTGGGCGGCAACACAACGCTCAAGCCAGCGATGGGTGCGCTCCGTTGCCTCCTGCACATCGGCATGGCTGGCCGGATAGGGCGGGCATTGATCAAATGCCATTGCCACATCGGCGCCAAGGCTGTTTTGAATCGCCATCACCCGCTCTGGGGTGAGCTCCACCACCAGGCCATCTCTGGGGGATTTGAAAGTTACCCCTAGCTCGGAGATGGCATTGAGGCTGGCCAAGCTAAAAACCTGAAAGCCGCCGGAATCGGTGAGCATTGGTGCGTGCCAACCCATGAAGCGATGCAGGCCACCGGCGGCGGCAACAACTGCCTCCCCCGGTTGCAGGTGCAGGTGAAAGGTGTTGCTGAGCACCATCTGCGCTCCGGTGCTGCGCAATTGATCAMTGCTGATTCCCTTYACCGTGGCGGCGGTGCCCACGGGCATAAAGCGCGGCGTATCAACAACCCCATGGGGGGTGTGAAAACGGCCCACGCGGGCTTTGGTATGGGGGCATTGATGCAGCACTTCGTAGCTAAACGGAGCGGCGCTGCTGGTCACATTGATGCCGTCGAATTACCTAACCCTATGGGCCGCCAGGATGGTGGTAATCGCATGGCGCGGCCGTGCCCCAATGGTGGCCCGATCTGCTTGGCAGCTGGATCTACTACAGCTGCCTACCGGCAGCCAAAAATCTGCAACCGCGCTTTGAACGAATCGCCAGGTTTGCCCCCTGGATTGGCCTGTTCATAGGTGGCGCCCAGGCCTGCCTATGGCTAGCTGGAAGCGCCCTAGGGCTCCCAACCGCAAGCCTGGCAGCCCTTGTGATTGCCTTTGGCCTCTGGCTGAGCGGTGGCTTGCACTTTGATGGAGTGCTGGATTGCGGCGATGGCCTCGGCGCTGGCAAGCGCCAAATGGAAGCCATGGCCGATAGCCGCATCGGCGCCAGTGGCCTGGTGGCGGGGTTRATCCTGCTGTTGCTCAAGGGTGCTGCCYTGATCGCTTTAGCCCCAGGAGCTGCGGCTGCAGCGCTKTTGTGGAGCGCCTTTTGGGGCAGGGTTTCGCCATTGCTGGCGATTGCCCATTTCCCWTAYCTAAGGCCCGGCGGCAGCGCTGGCTTTCACCGGGAACATAGYSAGGGCCTCAGCCGTGAACTACGGCCAAGCGCCTTTGCCTTTGCCCTMATGGTGGGCTTGAGCCTTGCYGTTCCCAACCTGCCCCTGGGGGCGGGCATCAGCGGCCTAATTCCAGCTGTGGCAGTGCCATTTTGGCTTGGCAAGCGCCTCGGGGGCCACAGCGGTGATAGCTATGGCGCCTGTGTTGAATGGACAGAAGCCMTAGCCCTATGGCTGATTTGGCTTATTGGTTTGCTCGGTTKGGGTTGAGGGGAAGCASCAGCAGAAATGCATTGCCGGCGGCGGGCAGTTTYGGATCAAGCTTGCTGGCGGGAACAATCAACTCAAGGGAGCCGCCCCGTGCCTGGGCCTGGTCGCGGGCCAGGGCCAAACCRAGGCCTGAACCTGGCTGCTGCTGGCTGCTGCTGCCCCGTTGGCCCCGCTGAAAAATGCGTTCCCGCTCAGCCAAGGCGATGGCTGGGCCGCTATCCCAGATGGCAAGGGCAAGGGATTGATCGCGCCGTTGGCACCAAAGCCCAAGTGGTGCTTGGGAATCGCTGTAGCGAAAGGCATTTTCAAGCAAATTGGCAAGGATTTCGGCCACCGCTGCCGCGCCGGGGAGATTGAGCTGAGGCAACTGCTGGGGCCCATGCCAAGGGCGCCCCTGGAGGCTGGCGGTGGCGCTGGCCCGGGCCATGAGGGGTTGCAAAGCAGCACTAAGGGGTTCAGCCCGGTCGGGGGTGAGGGCCGGCGGCARCAACAAGGGAGCTTCCGGTTCAGCGGWGAGGCTGGGGCTGGCTTCCGGTTGGGCTAGGGCCTCGAGATAACGGTCGAGGGCGAGTTCCTCCTGCAGCAGGTGTTCCACCAAATCGCGACGTTCWTCGGCGGGATCGAGCCTTCTTAAGAGCAGCTGGGTGAAGGTGCGCAAAGCCGCAAGGGGGTTGCGCATTTGATGCACCAGAAGGGAGCGCTGGCGCCGATCTTGCTGGAGCTGGGCCTGGCAGCGCTGCTGCTCAAGATCCAAWAGCCGCGCTTCCGTGAGCAGCTGGGCCGCCCCCAGCAGGCGCTCCTGCAGCAACTGGGGCCAAGGGTTGATGTTGCTATCAACTCTTAGGGCACCAATCACCAGGGATTCCCGCCTYAGGGGCAACCAACGGCGCTGCTGCTCGGCAAGCAGCAGGGATTCATCGCTGGCGGCGGGGCTAAGCCGCTCTGCATTGGCGGGCCAAACCTCCACTGGCTGCAATTGCAGTTCCCCGGAGGCATCGGGTACCGCCAGGTAAACCCCTAAGGAAATCAATTCAGGCCGGTCTAAAAATTGGACTAATTGCTGGCTTACCAAGCGGCGAAAGCCCTCAGAAATCACAGAAGCCACAGCCGCTCAAAGCCGAAAAAAGATCAAAAAACGAGTGACCCAGGGGGGTTGCAAAATCCGGAGAAAGTCTTAAGATCATYGTTACGACCAACACTTCACAGTGCCGAAAGCCTGGTGCCGTGGAGTTGGATCCAGCACACACTGCAGCTTTTGTGGCGCTTTTCTCTCGAAAAGGCTACACCAGATGTAGTTCACTCTCTGTTGTTCGCCGTTTTGCGGCAGCAACGGGCGGATTCGCTCCACCCCCTGGGTTTTGATCTTTTGATCAATTTCCGCACAACAGACGTTTGGGCGCCGCAGGCCCACCTGCTCCCAAGCCGAAACCGGTCCGCCTTAGCGGCCCCGAGCGACTTGAAAATCCCGTTCCGATTACGCCTCCACCAAGTTGGGGGGTTTTGTCATGTCGAAGAAGCGCAAACGCGTCAGCCGCCGCCGCCTAGCAGGCCAGCGGGTTTTAGCTCACGTGCCAACTTTCAACCTTGAAACCGGTGAACACAAACCGGTTACAGCCGCGCGGCGCTACATCGCTGAATCAAGCTTGATGCCGCCGGCTCTAATCAATGTGCGCCGTAATGAGCACACCACCGATCGCTTCTTTTGGGGCGAAAAGGGCTTGTTTAGCGCGCAATACGCTGAAGAAAATCATTTCCTCTTTCCCTCTTTGCGCTCCATCGTTGACTCGGTGGGTGAAGAAACCCTGTTTGCCGGCCTAGAGGCCGTTGCCGACGATTGGGAAGAAATGGAAGAGTACGAATACGCCTTCGTTTGAATTAAAGGCACCCCTTGAGGAATTTGGCCGCCGCCGCCACGGCCCCAGGGGGAATGTTGTGCTCACCGTTAAACACATAGGAAACCGGCGTAGCGCCAGCTGCTTCCAGTCGTTTGCAGATTTCTTGGTGGGCYCCTAGGGGCACCACAGGATCATTGCTGCCATGGGCCAAAAACACGGGCGCCAACCCATCTRMTCCAGGCTGCCAATCCGGATGGGGATAACCGCTAAATGCCAAAACGGCAGCCACAGGCATTGRTGTGGCCACTTCAAGGGCCATSGCGCCCCCTTGCGAAAAACCCAACACCACCACGGGATCGCTGCCAGCAGCCAATATTTCCTGCTCCAACCTCAATTTCAAAGCCTGCACTGCCGCTGGCAGCTCAGGCCAACCCGGCTGCTGCARGTTGTACCACTGGCGTGCGCCAGCACCGGCCGGGTGCGGATCTGGTGCCTCCAGGCARCGCAGGGTTGCAACAGCAGGGTTTAACCCCAGCAATTGCAACAGGTTTTCCCCCARCGGCTCCAGATCATTRCCGCTGGCACCCCAACCGTGCAAAAGGATTAGCCGCATGGTTCAAGCTGCCACTGCAGCTTCTACCCATACCATTCCTATTGCGGTTTTCCCTTAAGCACTGGCCATGGCCCCTTTAGCCCTAATCAGCGTTTCCGATAAGCAAGGGGTGGTGGAATTCGCCAGGTCCCTGGTGGAAAAGCATGGATTTTCCTTGATCTCCAGCGGTGGCACCGCCGCCGCCCTTGCTGCAGCTGGGCTTCCCGTTACCAAAGTGGCAGACCACACCGGCGCTGCCGAAATGTTGGGGGGCAGGGTTAAAACCCTCCATCCCCGCATCCATGGCGGCATCTTGGCCCGCATGGATGAAGCGGCTGATCTGGCTGATTTAGAAGCCCAGCAAATAGCAAAAATCGATCTGGTGGTGGTGAATCTTTATCCGTTTRAAAAAACCATTGCCCAGGCTGATGTGAGTTGGGCAAYGGCGATCGAAACAATTGATATCGGCGGGCCAGCCATGGTGAGGGCCGCAGCAAAAAACCATCAGCACACAGCGGTTTTAACCAATCCCAACCAATACGAAACCTTCCTGGCGGCCTGGCCCATTGGCCTTGAGGAACGTCAAAAACTTGCCCTTGAAGCCTTCCGCCACACCGCCGCCTACGACGCTGCCATCAGCACCTGGCTTGCGGCTCAATTGGGGGAACCAGCGCAGCTGCAGCTTTGCTTGCCCCTGCGCGAAAGTTTGCGCTACRGCGAAAACCCCCACCAGGCAGCTAATTGGTTTAGCAAGCCAGAGCAGGGCTGGGGGGCAGCGCTGCAACTGCAGGGCAAGGCCCTGAGCTTCAATAATTTGTTGGATCTCGATGCTGCCCAAGGGGCGCTGCTGCGCTTCCCCGCGGCTGAAGCCGCGGCCGCTGTGGTGGTGAAGCACACCAAYCCCTGTGGTGTTGCCATCGCCGAAAATTTGGCTGAAGCCCTAGCAAAAGCGATTGGCGCTGATCCCATATCAGCCTTTGGCGGCATCGTGGCAGTTAATCAACGCCTCGATGCAGCTGCCTGCGCCAGCTTGGAGGGTTTATTTCTGGAATGTTTAGTGGCGCCCGCSATCAGCAAAGAAGCAAGGCAAATACTGGCGGCAAAACCAAATTTGCGCCTGCTGGAACTACCGGCGGAGCTATGCAACACAGCAGCTGATCTACAGCTGCGTTCCGTTTTAGGTGGTGTGCTGGCCCAGCAACAAGACCACGAACCTCAACAGGAGCAGCAATGGCAAGTGGTTACAGAWCGCTCCCCCAGCCCAGAGGAATGGCTTGATCTGCGCTTTGCCTGGCGGGTGGTGCGGCATGTGCACTCCAATGCCATTGTTATTGCCCGCCAGGGGGTAACCCTTGGCATTGGAGCTGGCCAAATGAACCGAGTGGGTTCAGCGGCGATCGCCCTTGGGGCCGCTGGGGAAGCAGCAAAGGGGGCGAGCTTGGCAAGCGATGGCTTTTTYCCCTTTAGCGACACCGTAGAAAATRCTGCTCAGCATGGCATTAGCGCCTTTATCCAACCCGGGGGCAGCAAACGGGATGCCGATTCGATAGCAGCCTGCAACGCTGCCGGTTTAACGATGGTGTTCACGGGCCGCCGTCATTTTTTGCATTAAGCCGATTTTTAGCCGCCCCCTACCCATACAGTTGAAATCAGTTTCGTTATTTCCCATGCCTGAGGCCCTTGCCTTTAATCTCAATTTTGTGCATCCCCTGCTGATGTGGAGCCTGCTGGCGGCTTCTGCCTATGCCCTATTTCTTGGCATCAAGGCAAAGAAAACCCGCACCGGCACCCCAGAACAGCGCAAGGAACTGATTAAAGGCAAATTCGCCCAACGGCATTACTTCATGGGCAGCCTGGTGTTGGCGGTGATGGTGCTGGGCAGCATCGGCGGGATGGCGGTTACTTACCTAAACAACGGCAAATTATTTGTGGGGCCCCACCTGCTAGCGGGCCTTGGCATGACTGCTTTGATCGCCATAGCAGCCTCGCTTGCACCTTTGATGCAGCAGGGCAATTTGATTGCCCGTAAAGCCCATGTGGGCATGAACATGCTGGTGATGACCCTTTTCCTTTGGCAGGCGGTGAGCGGTGTGCAGATCGTTAATAAGATCTGGACCAACCGTTAAGGCTTAAAACAAAGCTGTTTTTTGGGGAGGGCACACAAGCCCAGCCTGGGAGTGAAAGTCTTCCTGCACCTTCCAGGTGAGCCGCCGGGAAACCTGCCGCACAATTTGTCGCAGCAGATGGTCGCCGCTCGATTGCACCAAGCCATCGGGCAACAGGTCGATAAAGGCGGGCAAACGAATTGCCACCTCAAGGTCTAGCTCCCACTCAACCAAGGTGTATTCGCCTTCTGGAACAAGTTGGAGGCTGGCTTGRAAATCAACGGCATARCCATCTTTTTCCACCGCTAAACGGGAGGMGGGAATCGTTTCAATCCGATAGATCCCCTCCGCTTGGGGAAGCAGTTCGAGATCAATACTCGGCTCAAGTTCAAAGCCAAAATTGCCAAACTTACCCAAGATCAGGTGGTAGCCGTTCTGCCCCACCGGTTCAACCTGCATCGGTGCAGCGCACCTAACAAACCAGCCCTGATGCACATCGAGGTAGGAAGCCACCGCTGCTGCCGGGGCCCGCATCTCCATCACATCAGCAAAATTGCTCACATAACGGCGCAACTTCTCTTTATCCACCCTTGGTTCAACCAATCTAACGGGCGCTACAGCTCAGAGAGTTGCAACAATCGATCGATTACGCCTTCCACCACCCGATCAGGGGTGGAGGCCCCAGAAGTAATGCCGATGCGCAGGGGACCTTCGGGCAGAAATGGGCTCATGGTGGTGAGCTCACCACCCAATGGTTTGTGCTCAACGCAATTACCAGGGCCGATCCGTTCGGGTGCATCGATATGCACCGATGCAATGCCGCGGCTGATGGCGATTTCCTGCAGGTGGGTGGTATTTGAGGAGTTGTAACCACCGATCACCACCATCAAATCCAAGGGTTCATCCACCAGGGAAAACATCGCATCTTGGCGCTCCTGGGTGGCATCACAGATGGTGTTGAAGGCRAGGAAATGGTTGTTCAGCTCGGTGGGGCCATAACGACGCAGCAAGGTGCGYTCAAATAGGCGGCCGATCTCCTCCGTTTCGCTTTTGAGCATGGTGGTTTGATTTGCAACGCCAATGCGCACCAAATCAAGGTCGGGATCAAATCCAGGGGAGGTGGCACCGGCAAACTTTTCTAAAAAGCTGCTGCGGTTGCCATTACCAAGGATGTAGTCGCAAACCAATTGGGCTTCCGCTARATCAAGCACCACCAGATAGGTGCCAGCAAAAGAGCTGGTGGCAAGGGTTTCCTCGTGCTTCACCTTGCCGTGAATAACAGAGGTGAATGATTCCTTTTTATGGCGTTCAACGCTGTTCCACACCTTTGAAACCCAAGGGCAGGTGGTGTCCACRATGTGGCAGCCCAGTTCATTTAAAAGCTGCATCTCCTGCACGGTGGCACCAAAGGCCGGCAGGATCACCACATCKCCYTTATCAACAGCTGAAAAATCCTTTACGCCACCTTCCACWGGGATAAAAAGCACATCCATCTGGCGCAGGTGGGCATTAACGGATGGGTTATGGATGATTTCGTTGGTAATCCAGATCCGTTCTGTGGGGTAATGGCGACGGGTTTCGTAGGCGATTGCCACGGCCCGCTCCACCCCCCAACAGAAACCAAAGGCCTGGGCTARGCGGATCGTTACCCGACCCTGTTGAAGCTGATGCCCGTTATCGCGAAGGCTTTGAATCAGATCGCTCTGGTAAGCCTCCTCAAGGCTGCTGGCCACCTCTTCTGCCCGGCCAAACCCGCGGCGGTTATAACGCTCCGAATGGTGGAGGGAGCGCTTAAAGGCGCGGGTGTCCATGGCAGGAAAAAGCGCCGGTTRRGCCAATCTATTGGTTTAAAGGGCAGAGGAGCCCCTTTCACCGGTGCGCACCCGCACCACCTGCTCCACCGGAACAACAAAAATTTTGCCATCCCCGATATCACCGCTGCGGGCTGCGGTTTCGATCACGGCAATCGCTGTTTCAACTTGGCCGTCTTCCACCACCACATCAATTTTTGCCTTGGGCAAAAAATCAATCGTGAATTCGGAGCCGCGGTAGCGCTCCACCTGACCCTTCTGACGGCCAAAGCCCCGCACCTCGGACACTGTCATCCCAACAATTGAGGCATCAACCAAGGCGGTTTTTACCGCATCTAAACGGGATGGACGAATCACAGCCGTGATCAATTTCATGGCAGTACAGCAAAGGATTTAGGAGAAAAGAAAAAACTAGATATCAAAAAGTCATCGGGTCGTAGGCCTCTTCGCCATGGGCAACAAAATCGAGCCCACGCTCCTCTTCCTKGGGGCTAACMCGCAAACCMACTACAGMRCCAACAATCCAAAGGATGATYGCYGTRCCAAGGCCCACAAAGCCGAAGGTGATTAGCACTGCCTTGAACTGGGCTCCAAAGAGGGCGATATTGCCGCCTTTGGCCAGGATTTCAGCGGATTTTGGGAAGTAGTCGGCGGGCACAAGCGCTGGGGCAGCTAATAAGCCAGTGAGCAAGGCACCAACGGTGCCACCGATGCCATGCACCATGAAGGCATCCAAGGAATCATCTAGTTTTGTGGCCATCTTCACCCGCACGGCAATTAAACAGGCCGTAGCGGAAAGGGCACCGATCAAAAGGGCGGGGCCCATGTAAACAAAACCAGCAGCGGGGGTAATACCCACAAGGCCTGCCACCGCACCGGTTGCAGCACCAACAGCTGTTGGTTTGCCATCGGTGAACCAYTCAATTAGGCACCAGGTGAGCAAGGCAGCTGAAGCAGAGGCGGTGGTGGTGAGGAAAGAGAAACCAGCACCYTTAGCAGCGAAATAACTAGCGCCATTGAAACCAAACCAACCAAACCAGAGCAGRCCAGCWCCTARAAGAATGAAYGGCACGTTGTGGGGTGGMCGSYTTGATTCYGGRTAGCTGSTGCGRGGTCCAACAATTGCAGCTGAAACYAGGGCTGCCACACCGGCRGCGATGTGMACMACGGTGCCACCAGCGAAGTCGATGGCGCCAATTTCACCAAATGGTCCGATRTAACCGCCACCCCAAACCATGTGGCACATGGGGCAATAAATAAACAAGCTCCAWAGCAGGGAGAACCAAAACCAAGCYTTGAAATTGATGCGTTCCACWACAGCRCCGGAGATCAATGCCGGCGTGATRATCGCAAACATGCCYTGGAATAAAGCAAATGATGTGGCGCTRATTGCAAAGCCATCGGCCAGGGGCGCATCACCTAATTCACCACCAACCCCGTTCAACCACATGGAGCCGAGGCCACCAATAAATGGACTTTTAAAGCCAAGATCAAAAGACAAGCTGTAACCGATAACAACCCAAAGCACCCCGATTAAACCCATCAGGAAGAAGCTCATCATCATTGTGTTGAGCACATTCTTGGCGCGGGTAAAACCGCCATAGAAAAATGCCAAGCCTGGGGTCATCAACAACACCAAAGCTGAACCCATMAGCATCARWAGGGTGTCGGCACCATCGGTGGGCATTTTGGTGAGGGCTGCCTTGGCGGAACCTGCCATCAAGGGCAGCAAGCCAGCACCAGCWGCCAACAAAAACACACCAGTGCGCTGCAAACTGCTGKTGTGGCGCAAGGAATGGATAAATCCGGTTTGCTGTAATCGCCAATGGTCGATGCTTTGCATCGCCGAGGGTGGCAGAAACTTAGGGGATGAAATCAAATTGAAGAGCCTTCAAATCTGGATTCAGAATGGGGCCAACCTGATATTACAAATGTATAAATGGCAACCAATTGATGAATTGAMTTAATTACAAATCTTGCAGTGCCGCCAGCCCCAACCACCTCACCGCGGTGGAAGTGAAATCAAACCGACAGGGCAGCACCTCCACCCCAGCGGCACGAGCCTGGCGAAATAACTKCCCATAGCGGGGATCAGCTTTATCACCSGGGGCAAAACTATCCACATCAGGGCGGCTCAMGCATGGGATCAACACCCCCCTTGCATCGGGCAACACGCCCATCAGTTCCTGCAGATGCTTTTGGCCCCTTTCGGTAACGGTGTCGGGGAAAAGAGCTGTTGTGCCATCACTCCAGGTGGTGTTTTTCACCTCCACATATATGGGCCTTGGATCCGCTGCCCCGGGTGCTGGCGTTAACAACAAATCAATGCGGCTACCACGATTTAAGCCATAGGTAACCTCGGGGCGAATYGCTGCAATMGGCCCAAGCCACGGTTCCAGGTGGCCCGCTTCGATTGTTAAACGCAGCAAGCGATTGGGCAGRGCTGTGTTCACACCCACCCAGCAAYTACCACCACCTGCTGCGGGCACCTCAGCCTGCTCCCAGGTGTAGGCCAGCTTGCGCTTGGGAGATGGATCGTGGCGTATCCGCACTTTCCCCCCCGGCAGCAACACCCCAGCCATGGGGCCTGTATTGGCGCAATGGGCAGTTACSAGCTCGCCATCAGCGAGTTSCACCTCGCATAAAAAACGTTTCCAGCGTTTAACCAAAACGCCTTCCAGCAGCGGTTCAAAGCTATGCACCTCAACGGCAGGCATCGGGGCTGGTCAACTACTGGGCCATACTCCCCCACAATCGGCGGCACCCATGGCTGAAAGCAAAAACCTGCGGCGCATCGCCCTGGTGGTGGCTGTTGCCACTGCCCTCAGCAAGGTGGCGGGGCTTGTGCGTCAACAGGCGATCGCAGCTGCCTTTGGGGTTGGCGCCGCCTACGACGCCTACAACTACGCCTATGTGCTGCCTGGCTTCTTAYTAATCCTGCTAGGCGGCATCAACGGCCCCTTCCACAGCGCTGTGGTGAGTGTGATGGCAAAGCAGGAGCGGGCCGAAAGCGCCCGACTGCTGGCTGCAATCAACACCTTGGTGGGTTTGGGTTTACTCGGGGCCACCGTTTTATTGGTKYTGCTGGCTGATCCCTTAATCACCCTTGTGGGACCTGGCTTAGATCAAGAACTGCACGATCTCGCCGCTTTGCAGTTGCGTTTGATGGCACCCATGGCCCTATTTGCGGGCTTAATCGGCCTTGGCTTTGGCGCCTTAAATGCCGCCGATGAATATTGGCTGCCGGCGATTAGCCCMYTGCTTTCCAGCCTGGCGGTGCTGCTGGGGCTTGGCCTGTTGTGGTTCCAAGCCGGCCCTGCGATCGGAACGGCCCCATGGGCCCTYGCCGGTGGAGCGGTGYTAGCCCTAAGCACCTTGGGGGGAGCAATCCTGCAATGGTTGATCCAGCTGCCGGCGTTAGCRCGCCAGGGCCTGGGCCAATTGCGCTTGAGTTTTAACTGGAAACAACCGGGWGTGGCAGAGGTGCTGCGGGTGATGGGCCCGGCAACCCTTTCATCCGGCATGTTGCAGATCAATGTGTATGTGGATCTCTTCTTTGCCAGTGGCATCAGCGGCGCCGCTGCAGGGCTTGGTTATGCCGGCCTTTTGGTGCAAACCCCCCTAGGGATCCTCTCCAACATGTTGCTGGTGCCGCTGCTGCCGGTATTTGCCAGGCTCACGGCGCCGGAAGATCGCGATCAACTGCTGCAACGCATTCGCCAGGGGGTGATGCTCAGCAATGCCAGCATGCTGCCCTTGGGCGCTTTGATGGTGGCCCTGGCCGGGCCGATCGTTGCCCTGATCTACGAAAGGGGAGCGTTTAATGCCAGCGCCGCCAGCTTGGTGGTGGGCATCCTCATGGCCTATGGGGTAGGCATGCCCGCCTATCTGGGCAGGGATGTGCTGGTGCGGGTTTTTTATGCCCTCGGCGATGGCAACACCCCCTTTCGGATCTCAATGGCAGGGATTGGTTTAAATGCAGCACTTGATTGGTTGCTGGTGGGTTGCCCCACCCCTGATGGTTTATTGCTGCCGCAATTGAATTTTCAAGCGCCGGGCTTGGTGTTAGCAACGGTTGGCGTGAATGTGGTGAGCTGCATTGCCCTATTGCTTGCCCTAAGAAGCAAGCTGGGCGCCCTACCGATTGGCCCTTGGGCTAAAGACAGCGGCCTACTCACGCTGGCAGCACTGCTGGGTGGTTTGCTCGCTTGGCTGCTTGCAACAGCTGTGGCCTGGCCGCCAAACCTGCTCGGCAAATTGCTGCAGGTTTCTATCTGCGGTGGTGTGGGCGCCGTTAGCTATGGCCTGATCGCCGGTGGCCTTGGCGTTGCAGAAGCAAGGGAACTGGGCCGCASCCTGGCGGCAAAATTACCTTTCTTAAAAAACTGATCAATCAACAGTGCGTTGATCCCGCACCGTAACTGGCAATTCCAAATGGCTGCGGCCAATCATCTGCATGCCCTCCACCGAGTAGATGCGGGCCTGGATGCCAAATTCCCGAAAGGCTGTTTCCAGCTCCTGCAGCAGGGCCCTCTCCACCTGCGCTTCCGCATCCACCACAGTGCCCAAMAGCCTTTCGCCAAGGCGCCCCACCCGTTTACGCACCACTTCACGGGCGTTGGTTACTTCAATCACGAGCATCCGTCGCCAGCGGCGGTCTTCCAGTATCGCTGCAGAAGGGTTCAAGAATTTCCTCGAGATCGAGGAGTTGGCCGGGGGGAATCAAACGGGCCAGGGGTAGGCGGGTGCTGCCAGCACCAATTGGCACCTGGAGCCGCTCCAGTGCCATGCGCACAGCCGCTGCAGTGCCTTGGCTTAACAGGCCGGCCAACTCTTCCGCCAAGGGCCGGGCCAACTTGGCATCACCCAAATACAAATGCCAACCAGCCACCTGCACATAAATGCGATCAGCGATGGCATCGCTGAGGTCCCCCAGCTGAGCAGCAGAAAGGGTCACGCCGATTTAAGTGCTTTGTTGCARCACCAAGCTAGGTGCAGAAGCAAAAGCGCTCCCCAACTCAAACTGAGCAGCGGCAGCTGGGCCAAGCTTTCYGGCCTCAARCCGCGCCAGAGCCATAAACCGCTGTTTAGGGCAGCAAATAGGGCGCCATGCACAGCGAAATTAATCCAACGCTCCAGCTGTTGGTAGGCGGGATCTTGGGGATTTGGGGGCCTGGTGGCAACAAGGGGCAAGGCAAAACCAACGCTSRAATGATTCTGAACGAAAACCAAGGGCACTTGACGAAACCCGGTTGCTGCTGGGCAGAATGGATAGTTCAAGCGCTTGTAGCTCAGCGGATTAGAGCATCTGACTACGGATCAGAGGGTCGGGAGTTCGAATCTCTCCAGGCGCGCTTTTTTTTATCTCCCAAATTGCCGCCTGAAAGGGCGGTTTTTTTTGGCCCCTGGCTTTCTACGATCGTTGCAACTTTTAGCCAGGGGCCAGCAGCCGTGATTCAAACCAGCCAAAGGATGCCCAATGCCCTGCTGGAGGGGGATCCCCAAGTGGCGGCTTTGATCGATAAGGAACTTGAACGCCAACAAACCCACCTGGARTTGATCGCCAGCGAAAATTTCACTTCAGCTGCGGTGATGGCMGCCCAGGGTTCGGTATTAACYAATAAATACGCCGAGGGTTTGCCCCATAAGCGCTACTACGGCGGTTGTGAACACGTTGATGCCATTGARGAATTAGCGATCGAGCGGGCCAAGCAACTGTTTGGTGCCGCCTGGGCCAATGTGCAGCCCCACAGCGGCGCCCAGGCAAATTTCGCTGTTTTTCTWGCCCTGCTKCAACCCGGCGACAAAATCATGGGGATGGACCTCTCCCATGGSGGGCACCTAAGCCATGGCTCACCRGTGAATGTGAGCGGCAAATGGTTCAAGGCTGTGCACTACGGCGTTGATCCCAGCACTGCCCAATTAAATCTCGAAAGCATCCGTGAATTAGCCCTAAAAGAACGGCCAAAGCTAATTATTTGTGGATTTTCCGCCTATCCACGCAGGATTGATTTCGCTGCTTTCCGCGCCATTGCCGATGAGGTGGGGGCCTATCTGCTGGCAGACATGGCCCATATCGCTGGCCTAGTGGCCGCTGGTGTGCATCCAAACCCAGTGCCCCATTGCCATGTGGTAACCACCACCACCCACAAAACCCTGCGGGGCCCTAGGGGCGGCCTGATCCTTTGCGCTGATGCTGAATTCGGCAAACAATTTGATAAGGCAGTGTTTCCCGGCAACCAGGGGGGSCCCTTAGAACAYGTGATYGCAGCAAAGGCGGTGGCCTTTGGCGAAGCGCTACAGCCCAGCTTTAAAAGCTATTGCGAACAGGTAATCAACAATGCCAAGGCAATGGCTGAAAGGTTGCAGGAGCGCGGCATTGCCGTGGTGAGTGGCGGCACCGATAACCACATCGTGCTGCTGGATCTGCGTTCAGTGGGCCTCACCGGCAAAGTGGCCGACCTGCTGGTGAGCGATGTGAACATCACCGCCAATAAGAACACCGTGCCCTTTGATCCGGAATCACCATTTGTTACCAGCGGCCTGCGTTTGGGTAGTGCTGCCCTCACCAGCCGAGGCTTTACAGCTGATGCYTTTAGGGAAGTGGCGGATGTGATCGCCGATCGCTTGATCAATCCAGAGAACGATCAAATCGAGCAGCGCTGCCGTGAACGGGTGGCGGCCCTTTGCCAAGAATTCCCCTTATATGGCAGCTGCGGGTAAGCTGCCGCCGTAGGCCCTGGCCTCCTGTGAATTCCAGCCCCCTGATCCCTGCGATCGCCACCATGGTGGGTGCCGGTCTRTTCACGGCTGCCATCGTGCCGCTGGTGCGGCGCCTTGGCTTGCGTTGGGGTTTGATCGATCAACCTGATCCCCGTAAGCAACACAACGAACCGATGGTGCGCCTTGGTGGCATCGGCATCGTGCTGGGGTTTTGCCTTGCCCTTTTTATTACCTGGCAACTGGGGGGCTTTGGCAGCTTGCCCGCCAGCCGCGACCAATTGATTTGGAGCACCTTGCTCGGGGGGGTGGCCTTTTTTGCGGTGGGTTTAAGCGATGATCTATTTCAATTGCCCCCGCTGCCGCGGCTAGCCCTACAGATMGCCGTTGCAACGGTTGTTTGGAGCCAAGGGGTGAAGATTGGCTCGATCACCCTTCCCTTCGACAGCAACCTCTCSCTCACCCTGCCGGATTGGTTGAGCCTSTTCGTTACGGTGATTTGGTTGGTGGGAATCACCAATGCAATCAATTGGCTTGATGGCCTTGATGGCCTTGCCGCTGGCGTGAGCGGCATTGCCGCAGTGGGTTTGTTGTCGGTGAGTTTTAGCTTGCATCAAACCGGCGCCGGCCTGCTTGCTGCTGCCTTGGCTGGCGCCTGCCTCGGTTTTCTAAGGGATAATTTCAACCCCGCCCGCATCTTTATGGGTGATGGTGGTTCCTATTTTCTTGGTTTTAGCCTGGCGGCCATCAGCCTGGTGGGTCCGGCAAAGGAACTCACAACGGTGAGTTTGCTTTTACCTTTACTGATTTTGTCTTTGCCGCTTGCTGATATGTCGGCGGTGATCATGGGCCGCGTGAGCTCTGGCCGCTCGCCTTTTTATCCCGACCGACGCCACCTGCACCACCGCCTGCTGCGGGCTGGCTTCAGCCACCGGCGCACCGTGGTGTTGATCTATGCCTTCACCCAGTGGTTTGCWGCCATCGCCCTGGTGGCAGCCAATGCAGARCTGCGTTTYCTATGGCTTGCCCTTGCCACTGGGGTGTTGATCTGGGTGGTGGTGCGCAGCCACCGCAGCCAGGGGGACGAACCCCTAGATCAAGGTGAGTAATAAAACAAACAATCAAATTGARCTGCTTTGCATCGGCACCGAGTTGCTGCTGGGCAACATCGTTAATGGCAATGCCCGCTGGCTAGCTGAGGAATTAGCCCGGCTTGGCATMCCCCACTTTCGYCAAACGGTGGTGGGTGATAACCGCGAAAGGTTGATGGAAGTGGTGCTTGAGGCATCCCGTCGCTGCCGMGTRTTGATCTGCACCGGTGGTTTGGGCCCCACCCCCGACGATCTCACCACAGAAACCCTGGCCGCTGCCTTCAATGCACCCCTTGAGGARCGCAGCGAAGTGCTGGCAGACATCAAAGCAAAAYTGAGCGCCCGGGGTAGACCGATGGCCGCCAACAACTGCAAGCAAGCGCTGCTGCCAGCAGGCGCAACGGTGCTTAGCAATCCCCTCGGCACCGCTCCGGGCATGATCTGGTCGCCCCTGGAAAATTTTTCGTTGCTCACCTTCCCGGGCGTGCCTGCTGAAATGCAGGCGATGTGGGAGCAAACGGCGGTGCCMTGGCTGCAGCAGCAAGGGCTCACCAGCGGCATCTTTCGCAGCCGCCTGTTGCGCTTTTGGGGCATTGCTGAATCCAGCCTGGCGGAACAGGTGGCGCCATTTTTAGAACAGCAAAATCCCACCGTTGCCCCCTATGCCGGCCGCGGCGAGGTGAAATTAAGGATCACGGCCTGGGCTGATAACGGCGAAGCCGCTGATGCTTTGATTGCGCCGGTGGAGCAGCAATTACGCCAAATCGGCGGCAGTAATTATTTCGGCGCCGATGGCGACAGCCTCGCTTCGGTGGTGCTGGCTTGCCTGCGGGAAAGGGGTGAAACCCTTGCTGTAGCTGAGAGTTGCACCTCAGGTGGGGTGGGGGCAGCCCTTGGGGCRGTGCCCGGTGCCTCMGATGTGTTTCTTGGTGGTGTGATCGCC
>NZ_PXVC01000030.1 GCF_003011125.1 Synechococcus lacustris str. Tous
GCCCTTGCTTGGCTTGTTGGCGGGCTGTGAGGCACCCTTAGCCAAACAAATCTTTCAAAACGCTTCCCAATCCGCTGGGATGGGATCCACCATCAGCTTATTAGTTGAAACTAGAATAGGTTCAGATCCTTCTGATCAGAAATTAAATAAATTAGTTGTTGAGCAGCAAGTTGAATCGTTTCAACGCTTCAATCCCGGCGTTAAAATTGACATTAGATTTGTTCCTAATGATCAACTGATAAAGCAACTTAATTTTCAATATAGCCGCGGTTTGGCCCCTGATTTAATACTTTTAACTACCAATAATCTGTTGCCGCTTTGGCGCCAGGGCTTGATTAAGCCCATTGAGCTAAAACCATTTGAGCAAAAATCAGTTCGAGCTGCTCTCCTGCAAGCATTCATATATAAAAAGCAATTGTTAGGCATACCTGTTTTGATTTATCCTCAAATCGCTTGCTATAATCGGAGTAGGTTGAAAGATCCGCCTGCGAACATTGATCAATTGATTAAGTTGGGCCAGGCTGGATATCCAATTGGTATATCTGGCAGTTTCGAATCCCTGCGCTGGCTTTATACGGGTTTTGATGATAGCGTTCACGCTAATATCAGTGGGCAGCAATCTAATAATCTGTTTAAATCCCCTTCGTTACCATTTCTGTCTTGGCTGCGCTTAGCTAATTTACAGCCATCCATCAGCTTTGAATCAGATCAGCAACTGTTGCGAGATGGCTTGGTTTCCGGTGAATTTAGTTGGATTACCTGTTCAGGGGCTTGGTTGCAAGGTTTGCAGAAGCGCATGGGCTCAAAATTAGGTATCGCTCCTGGCATTAGTTTGCCACTTAAAACAGATTCYACATTGGCTTTGATTGTTGAGGCTGGTTCGAGCGGGAGGCTCTTAAATCTCCAGAATATTGATTTGCTTAATGCAATTGAKCCTAAAACCAAACCTTATTTAGATTTGGTTTTAAGTGGTGATCAGAGTCCCCAGGCGATCGCCCCCAGATTTGATTCCCTTTTAAAGCAAACAGAAAGCCGATGAATTCTTTAWCSCCAGTGYTGGCTGATTTTATATCAGATTTATTAAGGCCTTCGGTGCTTCTTCAGTTGTTTGCGCTTRYTTTTGGCTTAATTATTTGGTTTTTTCTTCAGATTAGTTTGCATTTAGAAACACGTAGATGGCCCTTTGAGCACCGCTTTAAATACATGGCTTTATTTAAACCTTTGGCAAATGAAGTTTTGCTTCTGGTTATTCTTAGGATCTTTGCTCTGGCTTTGCATAAWATTAGCGGTRTTGCCGGGCTTGCATTATTTATCTCTGGCTTCTATGGKTTCTGTGTTTTTACTAGGRTMTTTATAATTTTATTGAGATTGCGTGTGCCAATWTCAATAGTTAAGARTTTTGAYATAAGTGTKCTYMGGCCYTTYCTTGTYGTTTTTGGKCTTCTTGGTTTTATTGCTCAAATTGCCGACYTGCCAAGCCTTTTAGAYGCTCCTGTGCTGATGTTGAGCTCWAATGATTTCAGYTTTAATGATCTTCTTCTGCTTKTATTTGGTAGTTATTTTCTYGCCACGGGCACCGCGCTTCCCGCCTGGTGCTTAACTTGGTTTTTTTCTGGGRTCTTTCAATTATCAAAGCCRGCCCATAGGGCMGCWGARCTAATYATYCGTTACCTGATAACGGGGATTGGMTTTGTTTTRATATTTATGATTGTTGGWGTTAAYTATACATTTCTTGCTGCRATYGGCGGCGGYTTRTCTGTGGGCCTTGGCTTTGGTTTAAAGGAGATTTTCAGTAATTTCATTAGTGGWATTTGGTTGCTAATTGAAGGTGCYGTGCGGCCCGGTGATGTGTTGCTTTTAGAAAAYGGTAAYGGAGAGGATCCTTGCGAAGTGCTTGAGCTTGGMATGCGTGCCACTACCCTTTGGCGCGATCGCGACAATGTGGAACTTGTAGTGCCGAATCAATTATTTTTTACCCAACAGATGGTTACCTACAGCGGCCTWAAGGATCGCTATCGCCGCGGGCAGGTWTTAATCGGCGCTGCCTACAGGCATCCGCCMGAAAAGGTGATTGCAATCCTTGAGGCGGTTGCAGCTACGGTTCCACGGGTATTAGCAAAACCGGCACCTAAGGGTTTGCTTTTGCGCTACGACGATTCGGCAATTACCTACGCAATTCGTTATTGGATTGAAGATCCAATGAATGGCATYTCCGTTGCCAGTGAGGTGGGAATCGCCGTTTGGAATGCCTTTAGCCGCGAGGGCATAGAGATTCCCTACCCCCAACGGGTGTTGCACATGGATGGAGCTTCTAATGCCAGGACCCAGATTTGAACTGGGGACACGGCGATTTTCAGTCGCCTGCTCTACCAACTGAGCTATCCCGGCTTGGGAAGGGCAATCTTAACCCACCCACTCCTGCTTTTTGGCTGCGGGTGTGCGGGCAATGCAGGCAAGCCCCAGCAGGCCATGGCCTGCTTTTTCAAGGGCAGCCATCGCCGCAAGGGCCGTAGCTCCTGTTGTGAGAATGTCGTCTACCAGCAGCAAGGGTTGTAATTGTTGACCTGCCGGCACCACGCARTGAAATACTCCMTCCAAATTGCTGAGCCGTTGYTTTCGGTTTAGGTGGTGTTGCCCGAGGCAGGCCCTTCGGCGCTCCAGGGCTYTTATCAATTTATGGCCGCCTGCATTGGCTAWCGCCWTAGCTAATTGCCATGGCATTGAGCCCCGCCTCGGGCGCCGCTCTGGAATCGCCGTAACCARWAGGGGCACTCCAAGATTTGGKATCTGAGCATGTAGTTGGCGGCCTAGGGCCTGCACCAATTGCTGGTTGTTTTGTTTGCGCAGTTGCAGCAATTGTTGGCGCAGGCCACCTTCATAGCTGCCCAAGGCCCACCAGGGCAGGGGCCACTGGCCCTGGCTTCCCTCTATCTCAAGGSCCAGGCTGCGGCGGCAGCTGATGCAGAGTTTGCGGTTTTCTGTTTGCCTTTGGCAGCGGGGACAACTGGCCTTWAGCAATAACCCGTCTAGCCATGGGGGSAGCAACAAAGGCACCGATTTTTTAAGGCSKCAATRGGCCTAAGGCTTCCCCTTTATTCAGGTTTGGGGCATGGCCTTCAACATTGCCACCAGGGTGCGATGGGCATCTTCGCTATCGCTGAGGGGATGGTCGAATCCGATCACCAATTCAGTGCCATCCACAGCAAGCACCATTTGCTCAGTTTCAACCCTCAGCAGCGTTGCAGAAACTGGATTTTTGAGKCCGCCGTAATGGCAGGAAAAGGCCAACACAGCCTCTGCATGGTCTTTATTCATGTGCCTGCAGATGCGGTCACTAACGGCTGGAGTGAGGGGATCAGCGGCCATGGCAGGGGGTTGTTAATTAGTTGTGCAGATTAAAAAGCAGCAGGCCAAGGCGCACACCACTGAAGCCCACATAACCTGCAAGCAGCACAAACAGCCCTAGGGAAATGATTGTGCGCAGGCGGTTGGTCATGGGGGCTTTGCCGGCTGTTCATTCCAGTGTGACGCTTCGCAGGGCCAGCAGAGCCATGGCAGCGGCAGCTGATGCATTTGCTCGATTAAGCACTGGCAGCCCAATTGCTTGCTCCCTGATGCGGCGCCATTGGCTATTGCGGGCGCCTCCTCCCACCGTTAATACCCTTTTGATAGGCGTTGCACCCAGTTGCTGCAATCTTTGCCAGCCCTGTTGTTCRATTTTGCTTAGGCCCTCAAGCAAGCCCTGTAGGTACAAAGCATCACTAACGGGCCTCGGTGTTAGCAGCGGCTCCAACCCAGGATCATCAATTGGAAAGCGCTCACCCACAGCCGGTAGTGGCAAATAAGTYAAWCCGCTTGCTTTATTTGGATCTATTTGACGGCTTAATTCCTGCAATTGCTGATCATTGAAAAATTGTCTTAATACCCCAGCACCTGCATTCGATGCGCCACCAACCAACCAGCGGCCGCCGATGCGGTGGTTGCTAATGCCAGCTCCCATCAAGGGGGTGGCATTGAATTGTTTGCACACCAAGGTGGTTCCCAAAACGGTAACGCCATCATTTGCTTGGGGATCGGCGGCGAGCACCATGGCATTTGCATCGGTGCTACCGCTCACCACTTGGCACCCMTGGGGAAGACCAAGGGCAGCACTGGCGCTGTTGCTGAGGGTTCCAAGGGCTACTCCGCTGGCCACAATTTTGGGCAATGCTTTGGCCCAAGGAGCAGCATTAATGGAGCCCGCCCAGTTGTTTTGTTCTAAATCCCAGCCCAGTCGCAGGTTGTTTCCCTCTTCACCCCAAGCCCAATCCCCCAGTAGCCAGCCCATTAGCCAATCAGCTTGATGCCGCAGCAATGGCAAGGCTTGATTCGGTTGCCATTGCAGTTGCTCCAATAAGCGCAGGGCGCGCGCCAAGCTGCCACTGGCCCTTGCCGCGGCGCTATCAGCTGGCACCAGGTCTT
Source organism: Synechococcus lacustris str. Tous (assembly GCF_003011125.1). Classification (GTDB taxonomy): domain Bacteria; phylum Cyanobacteriota; class Cyanobacteriia; order PCC-6307; family Cyanobiaceae; genus Synechococcus_D; species Synechococcus_D lacustris. The sequence continues at coordinate 4,462 of NZ_PXVC01000030.1, forward strand.
TTATTGCAGCCGATTGCTCTAGGCAGGCGCAGCTATAGGCAATAGCCGTGCTGAGGGGTTCACCCTTTTCATTGCAGGCCAGCAGTGTGCCAGATGTGCCATCAAYCGCTACGGCAACCACCTGTTCCCTTAGATGGGCAGGTAGTTGYTGGCTCAGTGYCRCAACCCCCTTCTTCCAGCCATTGGCGTTGTTAAAGCTGCATGGATAGGAACTCTGGCGTGTTTCCAACAAGCTGCCATCTGAGGCAACTAAGGCCAGCCTTAAACCGCTGCTGCCGAGATCTATGCCAAGACCGATTGGCAGCATCTAGCCGCGCAATTTGGCGGCGATTGTTTCCACAYTTTCCCAGGGAAGATCAAGRTCAGCCCTGCCGAAATGTCCGTAGGCAGCCACGTTTTGGTAAAAACGGCCGCCCCTGGCTTGGGGTAGGCCGCGCAGGTTGAAGATTTCGATAATGGCACCTGGCCTCAGGTCGAAATTTTCTTGCACCAGATCGGTGAGTTCATCGTTGCTCAGGGCGCTTGTGTTGAAGCTTTCCACCAAGATGCTCACCGGTTTTGCTACGCCGATCGCGTAGCTGAGTTGTACTTCCACCTTGCGGGCTAGGCCAGCTGCCACAAGCGCTTTTGCCACATATCGGGCGGCGTAGGCGGCGGAGCGATCCACCTTGGTGGGATCTTTGCCTGAAAAGGCGCCACCACCATGGCGGGCATAGCCGCCGTAGGTATCCACAATGATTTTGCGCCCAGTTAGGCCCGCATCACCTTGGGGGCCACCCACCACAAATTTGCCAGTGGGGTTAACCAAAAAGCGAGTGCTGTTGCGATCTGGTTTTAGGGCGAGATCAGCGGTGGCGGGTTSCACCACATGGGTCCAGAGGTCGGAGGAAATACGTTCCCTTAAACCTTTGTCATCACTGATGCCATCTATTTCAGCGATGTGTTGGGTGGAGATCAAGATCGTGTCGATCGCCACTGGTTTTTCATTTTCATAAACAACGCTCACCTGGGTTTTGCCATCGGGYAACAGGTAATCCAAGGAACCGTTGTGGCGCACTTCTGCCAAACGCCKTGCCAAGCGGTGGGCCAGGCTGATGGGCAGRGGCATCAACTCAGGTGTTTCATCACAGGCGTAGCCAAACATGATGCCTTGGTCGCCGGCACCAACTTTGTCTAGGGGGTCGCCATCGTGGTCRTCTGCTTCATCTACGCCTTGGGCGATATCTGGTGATTGTTGATCTAGGGCCACCAACACAGCGCAACTATGGGCATCAAAACCACCGGCGCGGGCGCCGTTGTAGCCAATTTGTTCGATAACACCGCGCACAAGGCTATTAAAATCAACCCTTGCGGTGGTTGTTACTTCGCCCGTAATTAAACAAAGGCCTGTATTAACAACTGTTTCGCAAGCCACCCTGCTGGCTGGATCCTGGGCGAGCAGCGCATCAAGCACGGCATCGCTCACCTGGTCGCAGATTTTATCGGGGTGGCCTTCAGTTACTGATTCGGATGTGAATACGTAGCGACCCATGGGCGGATTCCAGTGCGCTGCAAAGGCTACAGCGGAGCGAATTGATCCCAATGCTGCAGGTGGCCATGGCTTCCAGAAAGCTGTAGCGGCAGATCCCAACCACCCTGGTAGGCAAGGCTCCAACCCAAACCAGCGGCAGCTGCCATGCTTAGATCCGCTTCGGCATCACCCACCATGCCGCAAGCTTCAGGGTTCACAGCAAGGATTTCACAAACGCTGATAGCAGCTGCCGGATCGGGTTTGGCCGGGTTGCGATCGGCCCCGTAAATAGCCTTGAAAAAATGCATTAGTTGGTGCTCCAGCAAAAAAKCCTCCARGCTGGAGCCAACGTCACTACTCAAAATCGCCATGGTGATTCCCCTTTCCWGCAGGCGCTGCAACATTGCAACCAGGCCTGGGGTTGGTGGGGTGAGCTTKGCCTTGCGATCAGCTAGSGCAGCATCAGCTTGAGCAAGGGCTGTTTCGGCCCATTGTTGGGCCTGRCACCAGTCCACCCCATGGATGGCAAGCACCGTGGCTGTGGARATTAAATTGTTTTGGCGGCTGGCAACTGCTGTAGCTCCAGCTGGATCAATACCTTTTTCGCTGATGCCATAGGCAGCGAGTAGGGGGGCTTGCAGATTGTTAATGCCGCTTAGGCGTCTACAAAAATCGGCCCTGGCTATCGCCAGGGCCGTTAGGTAGGAACCACTCAAGCAAAGGGTGCCATCTTTATCAAATAGCACTGCCTTTGTGTTGTTTAAAGGAACTTGAAATTCAATCAAGCTCAGCTGTTTCTTCTTCTACCAATGAATCTGTTTCAGATTCGTCGGCTTGCTCAAGCAGCATCTGCTTATAGCGGGCTGCCATCTCTTCAGCGTTGTCGAACACTTTTTGAGGATCGGTGAGCATGTCGCCAGGTTCTGGTTCTAGAGCCTTKGTTGATAGKGAAATTCGACCCCTTTCGGCATCTAGATCGATGATCATTACCTTCATTTGATCGTTCACATTCAACACCGTGTGGGGTGTTTCGATGTGTTCGTGGCTGATTTCGGAGATGTGCAAGAGGCCGCTTACGCCACCGATATCGATAAATGCGCCGTAGGGCTTGATGCCACGCACGGTGCCGATAACCACTTCGCCCACTTCGAGRCGATTCATCTTGCGTTCTACCAAAGCGCGACGGTGGCTTAGCACCAGGCGGTTGCGCTCCTCATCCACCTCAAGGAATTTAAGGGGCAGGAAATCTGCCACCAGATCTTCTTTTGGCTTTCTGGTGCTGATGTGGCTGCCTGGAATAAAGCCCCGTAAACCTTCAACCCGCACCAGGGCACCACCGCGGTTTGTGGCAAATACCTCGCTGTATATGGTGGCGTCTTCCTTTTGCAATTGGCCCACCCGTTCCCAGGCCCGTTGATATTCGATGCGGCGTATTGAAAGGGAAAGTTGGCCGTCTTCATTCTCATCGGTGAGGATGAAAAATTCCCGCACTTCGCCTGGCTCTAGCACCTCTTCAAGGGTTTCAACCCGGTTGATCGATACCTCTTGCAGGGGCATAAATGCCGCTGTTTTGGCGCCAATATCAATCAGGGCACCTTTGGGCTCAAGATTGAATACGGTGCCGTTAACAACATCKCCAGGTTTGAAGTGATAGTCGTAYTTACTTAGTAGTGCGGCAAATTCATCCAGGGTGAAACCCACATCGTCGCCACTGCGGCTTGCCACTCGAATGCCTTCTTCTGCGCYAGGCACTTCGTAGGGGATGTCGTCGGCCAGATCATGGGCCATGGCATCAAGGCTTTGCTCCAGATCAAGCATGGAATCTGYAGCCAGCGCTTCAACTTGTTCAGTGGTTGATTCAGTGGTTGATGGGGTTGTAGTCATGGATGGAAGGGGCGGCCTGCCTCAGGCAGGGGGGAAGGGTGCCGCTCATAACTCCGCCAAAGCAGAACGGTAATCTCTAACCCTATCAGCCGATCTCCGCCAATTGCCGCTTCACTTGATTGCGTTGACGCAATTTTTCAAGGGTGTCGATGAAATCGGAAACACTACGAAACTTGCCATATACCGAGGCAAATCGCACATAGGCCACCTCGCTGAGATCACCTAATTGATCGAGCACCAAATCCCCTAACTCCTGGCTGTTTATCTCCCGTAGATTGCGCTGCTGCAGCTGKAYYTCAAGGTCGTCTAGCACTAATTCCAAGCGGCTTGTGTCGAGCCCAGTTTTTTCRCARGCCCGCACTAAACCAGTGAGAAGTTTGCTGCGACTAAAAATTTCACGGTTGCCATTGCGTTTAATCACCGTGATTGGAACAGTTTCAACCCGTTCGTAGGTGGTGAAACGAAATTCGCAATTTAAGCATTCACGCCTGCGCCTCACTGTTCTGCCAGAATCGGCTGCCCGTGATTCGAGCACCCGACTATCACTGTGCTGGCAGGAGGGACACTGCAAACGAATTACTTAASAAGCTTGCTGATTGTAGACATTAATAACCCCTTTGAAAAGCCCCATTAATTAGGGGGAATTTCAAAGGGGATTTGTTTATCAACAAGGGATTAGCAAGGTTTACTTGCCAATCTTGGGGGGATCCCGSAGGGCAACTGCAAAAAACAGGGTGCCTARGGCGAAGGCGAGGRTCAAGATGTAAGCGAAACTTTCCATTGTTGGGGTACTCCTTAATGGTCAGTTGATGGTGCTGCCAGCCGGAGGCACATAGCCCTCGGGTAGGCGGCGGGTGGTTTTGTCGCCGAGTTTGGCAAAAAGGCCAAATTCAACTTGCTCGCCGAGATCTGGATCGATTCCGGCAAACACATCCCGGTAAAGGGTGCGAGCCCCATGCCAGATGTGTCCGAAGAAGAAGAGCAGAGCAAATGTGGCATGGCCGAAGGTGAACCAACCACGGGGTGAACTGCGGAAGGTGCCATCGGAGTGGTACTTCTCACGGTCGAACTCAAAGCCTTCGCCRAGCTGAGCTTTGCGGGCTAAGCGCTTCACATCMGCGGGATCAGTGAAGGTTTTGCCATCAAGTTCGCCGCCATAAACGGTGGCAGTTACACCGGTTTGTTCGAAGGAGTATTTCGCTTCAGCCCTACGGAAGGGAATGTCGGCYCTAACRATTCTGTCTTTGTCTTCAAGCACCACAGGGAAGTTTTCAAAGAAGTTTGGCAAGCGCCTCACCTGCAGATCCCTACCTTCTTTGTCTGTGAAACTGATGTGGCCGATCCAACCGGTGGGTAGGCCGTCGCCGTTAACCATGGGGCCAACCCTAAARAGGCCACCTTTGGCAGGGCTGTTGCCYACGTAATCAAAGAAGGCGAGTTTCTCAGGGATAGCTCCATAGGCCTCGCTGGGGCTTGCYCCCTGGGCGATWGCTCCTTGGGCCCTACGGGCAATCTCCTGTTTGAAATAACCCTGGTCCCATTGGTAGCGGGTGGGGCCAAACAGTTCTATGGGYGTGGTGGCACTGCCGTACCACATGGTTCCAGCCACGATGAAGGCGGCAAAGAAAACAGCTGCAATTGCACTGGCAAGCACYGTTTCAATGTTGCCCATGCGCAGGGCYTTRTAGAGGCGCTCAGGTGGACGGGTGGTGATGTGAAAAATGCCAGCAATGATGCCAACGATTCCAGCGGCGATGTGGTGRGCCACCACACCACCAGGGTTGAAGGGATTAAAGCCCTCCGGTCCCCAGGCAGGCTGCACTTTTTCTAAATGACCACTTATTCCATAGGGGTCGCTTACCCACATGCCGGGTCCAAAAACCCCRGTTAGGTGGAAGGCACCAAAGCCAAAACAAGCAAGCCCAGCCAGAAGTAGGTGAATGCCAAAAATCTTGGGCAGATCGAGGGCGGGTTCGCCGGTGCGGGGATCTTGCCARATTTCCAGATCCCAGAAAGTCCAATGCCAGATGGCGGCCAAAAACAACAGGCCGCTCAGRATGATGTGGGCTGCGGCWACCCCTTCGAAGCTCCAGAAACCAGGATCAACTCCGGTTTCACCGGTGATGCTCCAACCMCCCCAGCTGCCGGTAACGCCCAAACGTGCCATAAAGGGCATYACRAACATGCCCTGCCGCCACATGGGGTTGAGAACGGCATCGGAAGAATCAAAAATGGCCAGCTCATATAGGGCCATCGAACCGGCCCAGCCGGCCACCAAGGCGGTGTGCATTAGGTGCACCGCCAAAAGGCGGCCCGGATCGTTGATTACGACCGTGTGCACCCTGTACCAGGGCAATCCCATTTGATTCTGTGGGGGTAAACGAGACAGGAGCTCCGCAGAAGCTGCGAAGATTTGGTGATCGTAGAGGTTAAGAACCAAACCCTGGCTTGAGGTTTCAAAGGGAAACATTTCGGGTTGCTGGTGGGGCGCCCTTCAGGCCGTAATCGCGTCACAATTCGCAATACATAGCAAGGCAGAATGCAGCCTGTTGCGGTTTTGCGGATGCCGGTGGTGCGTTTTGTGCGGGAGGGTTGCGAAGTGGTTTGTTCGGAGGGAACCAACCTGCGGGAGTTGGCATTGGCGGAGGGTTTGCAGCTATACGGCCTTAAGGGCCAATTGGGCAATTGCGGCGGCTGCGGCCAATGCATCACCTGTTTTGTGGAAGTRATAGCGGAACGCAATGGCTCGGCTTTAAGTGAGCGCACTGCAGTGGAAGATCAAAAATTGCGGAGGCGTCCCTCCAGCTGGCGCTTGGCTTGTCAGGCCCTGGTGTTGGATTCCGTTGCGGTGCTCACCAGGCCCCAGGTGGGCAGGGAATCCCTCTCCTCCCAAATCGAGCAAGCCCGCCTTGAACCCCTGCCAAAGGGCCCGGTTTTAGCGGAAGAGGAGCCGCCGCTGAGCGACGAGCTGTGAACGCCAGGTATCACGGCCACTCTGGCGGTGATACCCTCCCGAGACATCCACCAGCGGTCATGGAAACCAACGATCTCGGCTTTGTGGCCAGCCTCCTATTTGTGTTGGTGCCAGCAGTGTTTTTGATTGTTCTCTATATCCAAACCAATAGCCGYCAGGGKTAAGCGCTGAAATTCAGCGCTTTTCCGGCTCTCGCACCAGCAGCACTGGCGCTGGTGCGTGCACCCTTACGTAGTCGCTAACGGAACCACCCAGCAGTTTGTCGAGGTCTACTAGGCCCTTTGCCACTAGTGGGCGTCGATCTTGAGAGGCGATCACWAGCAGATCAGCCTTGATTTCAGCGGCCGCTGCGCAAAGSCCGCGGCCGATATCGCCGGTTTTGTGYAARGCAATCAGTTCAACGCCAAAGCTGCGGGCCCTTTGCTTGGCTTGATCGAGCAAACTGTCGGCTGGCCTTGCGCCGCTGCGGCTGGGGGCCAAGTCGTGGTGGCCGATGTGCACTCCGGTGAGGCTGCTGCCGGGGATATCTTTTGCTATTTCGCAGGCAAGTTTGAGGGCGTCATCACCCACGCCGGTGCCATCGATGCCCACCATCAGCCGGTTTACGTGGCGCACGTARAGGTCGTCGCGCACCAAAAGCATGGGCCTGGTGGAGAGTTGAAACACATATTGGCTAGCGCTGTTGGCAAGGAYTGATTGCAAGCGGCCCAAGCCGCGGGAGCCCATCAAAATCAGGTCGRCATTGAGCTCATCCGCCACTGTTAGCACCGTTTGTTTGGTGTCCCCCTGGCGCAGGATCGTRTTTATTTCCGTGGGTTTTAAGCCGARGCGATCCACSGCATCGGCCAGCAAAGTTGCGCCTTTTTGCCAGTGATCTTTGAGGTTTTCGCTCGTTTGTTCGGGMACCACGTGCAGCAGGTTCAAGCGAGCCTGGGAGAAGCAGGGGATATCGCGCAGCATGCGCACCATTTCCCCCACGTGGCCCTTGCCGGAATCGGCGATTAACAAATTGCGGAACATGGCGGGCAAGGCGGCTTTTTTTAGCCTATGGCGCTGTTAGCACCCGSCCAGTATGCTAGTACYTATGTATTGAATTTTGGGCTGGTTTGGCGARTCAAGGTTTAGTGAATCGGGATTTGGCCTTGCGGAGGCGTTGGTGGTGGACCTGGGCCCAAGTGGAAGGGCTTGGCGAGCAGCGCATCAAGCTTTTGGAGCGWAATTTTGGTGATCTCGCTGCCGCTTGGCATGCTTCAGCTGAAGCATTACTTGGCCTCCCTGGGGTGGGGCCGGAGCTGGTTGCCGCCAGGGATCGGCTTGCAAAACGCCTTGGTGATCGGGGAGTGCCCTTGGTTTGTCCGGCCCGCCTGATGCTGCCCTCCGATCCAGCTATGCCCCAAGCACTTGGCTGTTTGCAGCGTCCGCCCTTGGAGTTGCATTGGCGGGGSCGGGGCAGCCTTTGGCCCCTGCTGCGGCGCAGGCGWGCGGTGGCGGTAATCGGCACCCGGCGGCCATCTCCCCATGGCTTGGATTGGGCCAAGAGGCTTGGCATTGCTTTGGCCGCAAATGGTTGGCCGGTGTTGAGTGGCCTTGCTGAAGGTATTGATGGGGCCGCCCATCGGGGCTGCCTGGAGGCGGGAGGTGTGCCCGTTGGGGTGCTTGCAACCAGCTTGGATCGGGTTTATCCGAGGCACCACAGCCAGTTGCAGGCTGAGGTGGCAAAACAAGGTTTGTTGATAACSGAACAACGGCCTGGSGCTGCTGTGGCAAAGGGGCATTTCGCCTCCCGCAACCGCTTGTTGGTGGCCCTGGCGGAGGCGGTGGTGGTGGTGGAATGTCCCCATGGCAGTGGCGCGCTGCATGGGGCTCGATTGGCCTGGGCCCAASAGTTGCCCCTTTGGGTGGTGCCTGCAGACACCAATCGAAGTTCAGCGAAGGGCAGCAACTCCCTTTTGAGCCAAGGGGCAACGCCGTTGCTCGATCCTGCCGATCTGCTCTCGAGCCTGGGCCAAGGGCCACTGGCCGTAGCTAGTTCAATGGCCCGCACCACTGAAACCTCSATGGATCCCCTGCTGGAGGCCCTAGGTGCTGGCGCCAGCTTGGAGCAACTTGCTCAAACCCTGGATAAACCATTGCCAAAGCTGGCTGAACGCTTATTGCAGCTGGAACTTGCYGGGCTGGTGGAGGCAGCCCCTGGCTTGCGTTGGCGCCCRCGACAGAATGGTTTGTTGATTAGTTAGTTGTTAATGCTCACCATTAGCGGCGAACAACTAAGGGCTTGGCGCAGGGAGCAGCTGCGCATAAATCCTGGCTCTAGAGCGGGTTTGGATTGGCTGCTGGAAATGGAAGGGAAAGTGCCATGGCAAACSCTGCAGGCCAGTTGGCTTTATCCAGAGGAACCGGTAACGCTTGCTCAACCATTGCAATTGCTGGCTGGTTTATGGGAGGAGCACATCAACAAGCAGGTGCCTTTGCAGTATTTGGTGGGCCGTTGTCCCTGGCGCGACATGGAGTTGCAGGTGGATCAAACTGTTTTAATCCCGCGCCAGGAAACTGAATTATTGGTTGAAATAGCCCTTGATTTGGCAATTAARCAGGGCTGCTGCCTRGAGCCTTGGCTTGATTTGGGTTGCGGCAGTGGCTGCATAGCCGTTGCTTTGGCTCGGGCTTGGCCCCAGAGCCAAGGTTGGGCCATCGACATCAGCGCGCAAAGCTTGAATTTGGCCCAGGCCAATGCCCGCGCCCATGGGGTGGAGCAGGCCATTAATTGGTTGCAGGGCAATTGGCTAGAACCCCTGCTTGGGCAGCCAAGCAACTGGCAATTATTAATAAGCAACCCCCCTTATATCCCCAGTGGAGTGGTGGATAATTTGGAGCCATTGGTACTTAATAACGAACCACGGCTTGCCTTAGATGGTGGGATAGATGGTTTGGATGCGATTAGATCTATTTGCTCAATGGCGCCGCATGTATTAGCCCCGGGGGGATGGCTATTAATTGAACATCAYCATAATCAAGCAAACGATGTTGCTCGATTACTTCAAGCAGCCGGATTGATTGATTTGGATGCTGCCATGGATCTAGAGGGAAAACTGCGATTTGCTATCGCTCGAGCACCTGGGGGAAGTTGATGACGCCAGCCGAGTTGCCAAGGGCCCCATTGGCTTGCGGAGATTTAAGTGCGCTTTTAAGGGCAGGCMRCCCCGCTGCTTTTCCCACCGATACCTTGCCGGCTTTAGCAATGGCACCCGCATGGGCAGCTGAGCTGTGGCAAATAAAGCAAAGGGCGGCAAATAAGCCTTTGATTTTGATGGCTGCTGGGCGGGATGAATTATTGGCAGCCCTTGGTATGCCGCCGCCCCAGGGTTGGGAGCAGTTGGCAAATCAGGGTTGGCCSGGTGGGCTCACCTTGGTGTTGCCAGCTAAGGGGGCTGTGGTGGAGGCCCTCAATCCCGGTGGAAGCAGCCTTGGGCTTCGCATACCGGCGTGCCCAATGGCGTTGCAGTTGTTGCKTTGCACTGGCCCCCTTGCCACCACCAGCGTTAATCGCTCGGGGCAGCCGGCCTGCACAAGCCCAGAGGAGATTGCTAAAAACTTTCCAAGCCTTGCTTTATTGGCACCACTGCCGTGGCCGAGCGGTTCAGGAAAGGCAAGCACGGTTGTKGGTTGGCAGCAGGGAGAAAATGGCAGTTGTTGGCAAATATTGCGCCAGGGCAATTTGCGCATCAATATTGCAGAAATAGGAAGATCGGAGCAGAGCTGATGGGCTGGTTGCTGCTTTTAGTGGGCTTWATTTTAACTGTTTTTGATTGGCTGATTAAACCAATTGTGCTTGYGCTCGAGCCTTTACTGAGCCTCAGTGCTTTGGCCTGGGTTGGCCCRTTGCTATTTATTTGGTTACTGCTAGCTAAGAATGAAAGTTAATAAGTGTTGAGCGATTAATCACTGTGGCTGCGGCCTATCAGCCAGGCGCTTACGGCTAATAGTGTTACACCGCCGCAGAATTGCAGTAGTTCAAGCATTGAAYTTATTTTAAAGCTGATCATTGTTTTGAAAGCTGAAACTATCAAGGCCACAACTATTACGTTGCTGAGCTTCTGTTTTAAGCTTTCGAGAGAAGTGATGCTTAATAGGTTTCTGCGCCGCTCTGGTATTGATTCATCGCGAGGATCGATATCTGAAATTACAAGCTCATAGATACCATAGCCAAATATCAGAAGCGCAATACCAATAACATAATAATCAATGCCACCAATCATGGTGCCAATCAGTTTTGTTGAACTGCTGTGGTCGAGGCTTTTTAGCATGCCTGAAAARGCCTTCAGCTCTTCCGCTGTACCAAGAATGAAACAACCAACGCTSCCGAGTAAACTCATCACAACTGGCAATATGCTCACCAAGCGAAAACGCCATATCAACACCTCAAAGCTTTTCTCGARGCTGTTCCTGAAGCTGTTTTGAAAGTTTTTACTCAAAGGGCGCATGGGGATTGGGTTCGATGGAATTATTAAGGGTTTATTTTGTGATTGCTGATATATTTCTCAAGTAAAATCTTACTTAACAGTGTTAATATGGCTACCCCGCCAAGTACCATAGCTGCCCCGTAGGCTAATTCGGTTTGATATTGTTTATAGGCATCTTCAATAAATAGTGGCAAGGTTTGGGTTAAACCTGTGATGTTACCGCTTACAACTGCCACGGCGCCAAATTCTCCTAGGGCTCTCCCTGTGGTGAGAATCAATCCATACAGGGCGGCCCATCGTACTGAGGGCAATGTTACTTTCCAAAAAACCTGCCAGCTATTTGCTCCCAATGTTCGCGCAGCTTCTTCCTGCTCCCATCCTTCTTCTTCCAGTAAGGGTATTACCTCTCGAGCCATGAATGGAAAAGTTACCAATATGGTTGCCATTGCCATTCCAGGCCAAGCAAAAATTATTTTTAAATCTAATGCTTTAACAACCCCGCCAAATAATCCATGAGAGGGACTATATAGCAACACCAGCATCAAGCCCACCACGACAGGTGAAATGGAAAAAGGTAGATCGATGATACTTAGTAGTAATGCCTTGCCCCTGAATTGCCTCCTGGCAATTGCTGTAGCTGCTACTAAGCCAAATATAGTGTTTGCAGGAACCGCGATAGCTGTCAATATTAATGTTAATCTAATTGCATGCTGTAAATCTTCAGATTTAAAATTTTCAATGAATGGGCTAAGCCCTTTTGTGAAAGCACCTGCTACAACATTAAGGGCGGGTACCACAATTACAAGTCCCACATACAGGCAAGCAATAATTGGAATAAACTTTTTCATGAAGATGGATTTGCCTCCCAATTGCGGCCCCAAACCTGTAGGCCGTTTATTACAATAAGACTAAATAATGAAAATATAAGCATAACCATTCCTATTACGGTTGCGCCATTAAAATCAAATTCTTCAAGTTTCTGAATTATCAGGGTTGGTGTGATTAAATCCCTAAATGGAACATTGCTAGATATCATTACAACAGATCCGTATTCACCCACTGCGCGGCTATAGCCTTGAGCAACTCCAGATAATATTGCTGGTGAAAGTTGCGGTAGCACAATCTTGAATAAGGTTTGGCGTTGGCTTGCACCAAGGCACCAGGCTGCCTCCTCTTGGTCTACTTCCAAGGCTTCAAGCACTGGTTCAACACTACGCACTACAAAAGGTAGTGAAATAAATACCATTGCAATTGCCACGCCCAGCCAAGTGAAAGATACCTTTACTCCAAGTAATGCAAACAATGGTGCGCCGATCCAGCCGTTGGTGCTGTAGACGGCGCTTAACGCCAAACCGGCAACGGCGGTGGGCAGGGCAAAGGGGAGATCGATGAGGGCATGCAGGAGGCGCTTGCCTGGGAATTCGCATCGCACTAAAGCCCAGGCAATTATCAAGCCAAATAATCCATTTATCAGGGCTGCTACAAAAGCCAAGCCAAAACTAACTTTGTAGGTTGCGATTGCCTCTGGAGTGGTTGCTAGAAGCCAAAATTGACTTGCTCCAACGTTTGCGGCTTTAAGTGCCATGCCTCCAATCGGCAGAAATAGCACCAAGCCCAAGTAAGCCCAGGTGATTCGCCAAGGCCAACTGGGAAGAGGAGGAAAATTGATGAAACTACCCATCACTAAAACTTACAGCTTGTTTCGATTCCACGATAATACAATCGGGATACAGCTATTTGCTTGGTTCTGGGGTGGTCCTTCTGGCAGGCTGGGTTTCAAAGGAGTTAAAGCTGTTCGCCATGGGTATCCGTGTTGCCAACGTAAGTAAATCGTTTGGGGATTTCCAAGCCGTTAAAGACGTGAGCCTTGATGTGGATAGTGGCTCTCTGGTGGCCCTGCTGGGTCCCTCTGGTTCTGGTAAAAGCACCCTGCTGAGGCTGATTGCCGGCCTAGAGGAGGCCGATGCCGGCAGGGTGTGGATCACTGGGGAAGAGGCCACAAACCGCTCGGTGCAAGACAGGCAGGTGGGCTTTGTTTTCCAGCACTTTGCCCTGTTTAAGCACCGTAATGTGCGCCAAAACGTGGCCTTCGGCCTGGAGCTGCGCGGCTGGAAGCCTGCTGCTATCAAAAGACGTGTGGATGAATTGTTGGAACTGGTTCAGTTGCAGGGATATGGAGGCCGCTATCCCTCACAGTTATCTGGCGGCCAGCGACAAAGAGTTGCATTGGCTAGAGCCCTGGCTGTGCAGCCCCGGGTGTTGTTGCTTGATGAACCTTTCAGCGCCCTAGATGCCAAGGTGCGCAAGGAACTTAGGGCCTGGTTACGCAATCTCCATGACGAGATGCATGTAACCACAGTAATTGTTACCCACGACCAGGAAGAGGCAATGGAGGTGGCCGATAAAATTGTTGTTATGAATCAGGGGCAAATCGAGCAGATCGGTTCCCCCGCAGAAATTTATGACCAACCAGCCACCCCCTTTGTGATGGGATTTGTGGGCAGCGTTAACGTGTTGCCCTACGGGGTGGTGGGCCAGCAGCTTGGTTCGGGTCCCCTGGCCAGCAATCTCTTCATCCGTCCCCACGACCTTGATCTACATCTCAGTCCCCAGCCGGATAGTGTGCCGGGGCAGTTGCGTCGCTTAACCCACATGGGGCGCGATCTTCAGGCAGAATTAATTTTAGAAGGGGGCGATGTGGTGATGGTGGTATTACCCCGGGAACGGCTCGACTACGCCAGCCTCAATCCCGGCGATTGCCTCCACATCACTTCAAGGATGGCTCGCACGTTCGAGCCTGACTACGCCATCTAGATGGTGTTGCTTATTATCGCGTTCAACTTTGAAGCCAGCCAGGCGGGCATCTGAACAAAATTGAGCCAGGGTGAGGGCTGATTGATTCTTTAAAAGGCAACCGTTTTTAAAAATCAGCGTGAAACTTTGAACTTCCGATGAGTTGCGCTTTGCTCTGATTAATTCTGCGGTCATGATAATATCTTCAAAGGTTTTTTTGGGGTTAAACGATAATTGTTTTTTTGGGGTTAGATCGCTAGAAATAGTTTATTAGGTATAAACAAATCATCATTGCTGATCCGTTGAAGTGTGCCTTTGGTGCGAATTAGGCTGAGAGTTTTTGTTACGGTAACCCTGGTTAAACCGCATATATCACCAAGGGCCTTATGGGTGAGGTTTAGTTCCTTAAGGGAGAGCCGGTAGCCTTTACTGCTCACCATGCCGAAGCGGCTGCCAATCCAGGTGAGTAGTTGGAGCAGACGTTCCTCCGCAGACTTGATGCGATTAATCCAAAAGATCTCTTCCACTGTGCGGATGTGATCAGCCAGGAATTGTGATACTTGATCTGCAGTGAACTTGGTTTGCTCCACCACCACCGTGGTGAGGCATTGAATTTCAATGGGCCGTAGGGCTGAGTAGGCAGTGGTGACCCATTCGCCGGGTCCCCAGAGGCCCAGGGTGATGGAATCACCTTCCTGGTCCCAGGCGACGGTACGGATGTAACCCTCCTGGATTTTCCAGCTCAGGCCCTCGGGAAGGACGTCATTGGGAAGGAGGGTGAKTTGGAGGGGGCGAGTGCCGATGCTGATGGTCATGGCTTTGAACGGTTAGGTAATTGGTGGTCATGGATAGGGGTGTTGGGGCCAGCGGGGTGCTGGACGATGACATTCGGAGACAACAGCTCATGGCGCCTGGCGACGTTGTGGAAACACCATAGTACCGTTTGCCCATTGGTCAACCGTGGAATTAGTCTAATAACCTGAGGCGGTTAAATGAAATACATGCCCTGGGCCTGAGCAAGCTTGTCTCGCTGTTCAAGCAGGTCTTGCAGACTGGTTGATTCAAGCAATTTGTTGCGGGCTTTTTCCAGCTGGCCCACCAGGTTTTCCAGCACCTGGAATTCCGCTGACTGGCGCTTAGTTGCATCGYTATTGCTGCTGTCCCCCTCCAGGCAAGCCACCACCTCTGAAACTTTCACCTCTTTGGGGGATCTACTTAGCTGATAGCCACCGCGGGGGCCGCGGATGCTGCGCAAAATGCCGGCCCGGCGCAGGCTGGTGAGCATCTGTTCCAGGTAGCGGTCTGGGATTTGTTGGCGCTGGGCGATCTCCGCCACCTGAAGCACCTGGCCACTGGCGTAGGTGGAGGCCAGTTCCAGCAGGGCCACGAGGCCGTAATCGGTTTTTGCGCTGAAGCTCAAAGCCTTAGCCGTCAGGGGGATGATCAGATGATTGTGCCTATGACCGCCGCTGTTTAGGGAGTTTGCGGCGCAAATCCCTATCGAAGTAGCGGGGATTACCCAGACGCAACTTGTAGGGGTGTATATTCCCAAAACACCCGATCGGATTACCGTGGTTTTTGATTCCGCGAAGTTGAGCCGCCGCACGGTCACCCGCTTTGCCCTGTTGGGCCTTGTTGGCCTTGCCTTGCCTGGCACCCTTGCTAGTTCCTCCGCATTGGCTGCGCCCGCCAAGCAGGAAATCCTCTTGGTGAGCTACGCGGTAACCAAGGCCGCCTACGACGAAATTATTCCCAAATTTATCGCTGACTGGAAGAAGAAAACCGGCCAAACCGTTGTAGTTAAAACCAGCTATGGCGGTTCCGGCTCCCAGGCCCGGGCTGTGATCGATGGCCTAGAGGCCGATGTAGTTGGACTGGCTTTAGAAGGGGATGTAATTAAGCTTGAGGAAGCTGGCTTTATTAAATCTGGCTGGCAAAATAAATTACCGAATAAATCAATAATCACTAACTCTGTTGTTGTTTTCTTTGTGCGTCCGGGCAATCCCAAAAAGATAAATAATTGGAATGATCTAAATAATAATAATGTGGATGTGGTAACAGCTAATCCAAAAACATCCGGAGGAGCAAGATGGAATTTTTTAGGTATATGGGGCTCTGTTGCTGAAAATGGCGGAAGTGATAAACAAGCCGAATCTTTTATTGCTACTGTGTATAAAAATGTTGACATACTTCCTAAAGATGCCAGGGAGGCARCCGACATATTTGTGCAAAAGGGGCAGGGTGACGTACTTCTTAATTACGAGAACGAAGCCATTCTTGCTAAGCAAACTGGAGATTGGAAGGTGCCATTCAAGGTTCCAAGCCCTAATATTTTGATTGAGGGGCCTGTGGCTGTTATTGATAAAAATGTAGATAAGCGTGGAACCGGCAAGGTTGCTAAAGCTTTCACAGAATATTTATTTACACCATTGGCTCAGAAAATTTTTGCAAGCAAAGGTTTTCGTCCCGTAACAACTGCAGTAAAGGCAACTACCAAGGGCAAGTTCCCTGCAGTTAAAACTTTTACCGTTGCTGATTTTGGTGGCTGGAAAACCGTAAACAAGAAGTTCTTTGGCAGCGGTGGCCTTTGGGATCAAATTTTCAGCAAAACTCGTTGAAGCTCAAATATCTACGCCCTCAGGTGCCTGCTCCAGGTGGCCTCAGAAAAGCTGTGACCCTCCTCAAGGGCAAGGGCTACTACCGCCTTGGGGTCGATTGCGCCGTCTAGGCGGGTTTTGAGGGCTGGATTGGCATTTGCCTTGGTGATGAAGGCCTGCAATTGCGCTTTAGACATGGCCTAAATCCTTAATACCCCCTAGTCCTAAAGCCAATTGGCCTTTAAAAACTGCTGAATTCTGCACACTATCTGCTGTTTGGCCTCACTTGGTCCCGCAGGACTCAGATTAAAGCCATGGAAATAGCTGCCCGCAAAACCTACTATCGAGTAAGGCCCCTAGTGGCTAAGGAGCAGGTGGTGCCAGATGAAATAAAAAGTGCTTGTTTTGATAACCGCCAAGCAGCTGAGCTTTTTGCCTTGAAYATGCTTAAAGGTCAAAGCACTCCGATGGTGGTGGAAAAACTGGCCCCAGCTGGTTGTTGGCTRCAGGTTTTATCTGTTGGTTGCTGAGGAATTTGTAATTAAGGAATAGTTGCAAGTTGCTGCTTATCCCGATCCCAGAGAATTAGATTGAAACAGCTTGGRATATCAACTAAATTTAAAACTTTTATATTTTTAAGTAATTCAGCATTCGCTTCGTGGCAGGCGCGGAGGTTGTAATTAGGTATTCCTTCGCAAAGATGATGAACATTATGGTAGCCAATATCAGCTGAGAACCAGTTGAAAATTCTATTCATTTTAAGGAAGCTGCTGCCTTCTATATCACCTTTAAAAGAATCCCAATCGTTGGTGGTGTGGGCATAGGATCCTTCGAAATTGTGTTGCACAAAAAAGAAACAGATCATAATGGCGGCAGAAGTTGTCATCACAATGCTGTAGCTAACCCAAAACAAGCCAAGCCCCAGCCAGCTTCCCATCAAAACCCATGTGGCAACAACGCAAATATTGTTTCCTAAAATATGCCARAATTCAGAAGCTGTATACCAATGGCGGCTGCGGTGATTGCTAATTAATAATTGCCATTTGCAAAAACCRTTGTTGATTATGTGGCGAAGGGAATCAATTGCAAAATCTAATGAACCTAAAATAAGGGCTGCTCTTGGTTTGATGATCAAGTAGAAAAATCCACCCGGAAATAGCATCAATGGATGGCGGAGAAATTGATAGAAGCGCTTTCTCCATGGCGAGTAGCTTGCATATTCAGCAGAGGTGATTAGGGCAGATGGGCCCCGGTAGAGGTCCCAATTTCCGTTGTGGCGGTGGTGGTATGCATGGCCGCGGGACCAGGGATGTTGCGGAATTGCATTTATTACCCCCAATAWAAATCCCACAATGTGATTAAGTATGTTRTSGCGAAATAGGGATTGATGCCCGCAATCGTGCATCAATGAAAAACAACGGGATGAAAAAAGTATTAATAAAACTAAAATTGGYGCCACCAGTAGCGGCGAAATAGCGAAGGCCTTTGGCAGCAGCAGCCATAAACCTGCAATTGGTAGCAGGGTTGAGGCAATTTGAAGGAAAGCCCTTTTATTGCTGCGCTGCAGATAGGGCCGCAAAGAAAAATCCCGCTTGCGTATCTGCTCGAGAACTGGGGAAGTCAGGATGGTTTTGGTGTGAGCTTGTGGTTTCGAGCAAGCCAAAACCACTAATGCTTAATACTTTATCGTTTTTAGCGATCACCTGTATCAATTCAGGCCAATCTAACTAGATGCCCATAGCATTTTTGACCGACTCAGCCCTAGCTGCGTTCGGTTCCAGTTTCACCGCAATCACCCTTGCCGAACTGGGGGATAAAACCTTCTTCATGGCCTTAATCTTGGCGGCTCGCCACAGGCCYCGCTGGGTGTTTATCGGTGCTTTTKCTGCTCTAGTGGTGGTGAGYCTGATTTCACTGGCCCTTGGTTTTGGTTTTAGGGGCCTGTTGCCCCAAATGTTGTTGAAATGGCTTGCCGTAGTTTTATTTATCGGGTTTGGGGTGAAATTATTAATCGACGCCAATGGCGCTGAGGATCAAACCAATGAAGCAGCTCTSGCTGTAGSTAAAGCGGAAAGCAATCAAAAAATAAATAGCCCTTGGCTTGTTATCTGGGAGGCGTTTTTGCTTGTATTTATTGCTGAACTAGGTGATCGCACCCAAATCGCCACGATTGTGCTAGCCACTGCCCCAGGTTTTGGTTTTCAAGCCTTGCTGGCTGGAACCTTAGGGGGCCATGCTTTTGTTACTTGGATTGCTGTTAGTGCTGGAGGCTGGATTAAAGGCCGGATAAACGACAAACTCCTTTATCAGCTAAGTGGTGTGCTTTTYCTTYTATTTGGTTTTGCTGCCATTTGGTTTTAGGCAGCTTCATCAAAGCGKTCGCTGGCGAATTCGGTGCTTATTGAGCGGCGGCTTAACTGTTGGCGACCCTCCATGATCCGAGTGCCCACATTGTTGTATTGRCGGTTTAAACGCATCAATTCATCGTTGGGTTGGCGGTAGCGTTGGGGGCGATCAATGGCATTGCCTGAGCGAAATAATCTCACCCATAGGCTCAAGCGAGAAGTTTTCATTGCGAATTGAGCTGAATAGCYGCATTGTGCGCAACATGGCCCCTATGACAAGGGTTTGAAGCTGGAAAAGAAACAAAAAAAACTCCCCCATTGGGGGAGTTTGCTAACAATGATTTAGGCAGGCTAGGCCTTAGCCTCAATCTTCGCCATCTTCATCGCTGCCGCCAACTGGCACYAGGCGGATCTGCTTACGACCCAATTTGATTTCAAATTCGTCGCCGGGTTGAAGATTGAGWAGGGCGGTGTAGGCCTTACCAATTAGGAGGTTGCCGTTRCCTTGCACTGTTGCGATGTAGCTGAGTTTGCGGCCACCTTTGCCAACGGCACCGGAACCGATCTCAACACCTTTAGCTTCTAGTAGCGCCTCATAAAAGGCGGTGAAATTGAGGCGGTCGGAACCGTCTTTTTTGGAGCTTACGTAGCCGCAGGCTTTAACCAGCTCAGATTTAGAGCCATCGCTGAATTCTTTAACTTTGGCGAGAAGGTCGGGTCCGGTGAGCATGAAATTAGAATGAACTCCTAATGATCGTATCAATTATTTAGCAAGGCTTCGGTTACCTTGAGGATTCGCTGGAAATTACCAGTTTCCCTTTGCAGCTCCTGCCATTTTCTTTGCAAAGCAGCTGGGGGCAGCTCTTTTTGGAAATCAAGGCTTAGGTAACTGCGCGCTGTGATGAATTGACCTTGGCTGATCGCTTTAACAAACCCCTCTGCCACWTTTGTKGCTGCTTGGTTYTYGGARTCWAATAATTGAGCTASCAGYAAGCCYTTGTTRTTTAGCACCAGGGTTATGGCTTGGCTGCCTGATGAAGTGTTTAAGTTTGCACTTACGGTGCTGTTGCGCAGGCCGCTGTTCACCTTAGTAATTTGCCAGCTAATCAACTCCGGTAGGCTCTGCAGGGTGGATTGAACCATGGAGGGGCTGCTGGTTTGCTTTAGTTCATCGGAAAATTGACTAAAACGCTTGTTTGCATCCCTTTGTTGGATGGCGCTGAGAATTGCATCGGTTGCTTCCCTTGCGGCTTTATCGGATAACTTCGTAGACGTTGCGGGTTTTGCAGCAGGCAAGGCAGCAATAGCCCTAAAACTTTGTTCTGCAGCTAGGGCATTTTGTTGAAGGCTGCCAAACGGCCCACCCAGTAAAAGCACTAGGGCAGGTGCGTTAAAAAYCAAGAACCAAGGCCGCAGCATGGCAGTTATGCAGATAGCGGCATTCTGCCYTATGCCACAGGCTCCGTTAATCCTTTTGAACCAGCATCATGGGTGCAGTTCTGTTTAATACCGATGCAGCTTTATCAGTTTCGYCACTCCTCCTTTTGCGAGAAGGTGCGCCTGGTGCTGGCGGCYAAAGCGATTTCGTATTCCGTGGTGGAGGTGCTGCCTGGTATCGGTCAATGGGAACTTTTTCAACAAACAGGCCAGCGCCAGGTGCCTGTTCTACAAACCGGCAATGAATGGATCGCTGATTCCACTGCCATTGCCCTTCACTTAGAGGCGGTTGAGCCAGAACCAGCYCTCCTACCCAAAGAGCCACTGCTAAGGGCACAGGTGCTTCTATTCGAAGATTGGGCCGACACAGCCCTGGCCAGCGCCGCTCGGTTTGCGCTTGTGCAGGGGGCGATGGATGATCCTGCCCTGCGTAGTGCCCTGCTTCCAGAAAAAACSCCTGATGCGCTKAAAAATCTTGTTGGCTTGGTGCCTTCAAATTGGATGAATGGCGTGGGTTTGTTGTTGCAACCCGAACGCCAGGGATTGCTYGCTTGCCTTGAGCAACTGATGGTGATTTTGAATGCCCAGCCCTACTTGCTAGGYGATGAACCAAGCCTTGCTGATATCGCCGTAGCTGCACAAYTATATCTTTTGCGTTTTCCAGCAGTGGCGGGTGTTCAGTTGGCATCCCGCGGTGTGATGGGCATCGCTGATCAAGCTAACTTTGAACCATTATTTATATGGCGYGATGAACTTTATCGTAGGCTGGGGAGRRTTATAACTAAMACGAAGCCGTTTAGCGGTAGTGAAACCATTCCGCTTGATTAACCTCCCCTTTACCTAATCCCATGGCTGATTCTTTGAGCTTGGTGCCTTTGCGTAACTTGGAGGAGGAGCTTGGCTTGGAAAGGTCTGAATTGCTCTTGCTTCTGCGAAAGCATAAGATCGAAACTGTGCACAAAGGGCTACGCACTTATGTAAGTAGGGATGCGGTAATAGGAATCAAGCCTGATCCAATATCGGAAGCTGTTAACCCAGATGAAATTAATGGGGCTCTCACTGTTGTTAAAATTGAGCCCAATGCAAACGATGGTTCCCCTGGTTGGAATGAGGCCACTCAATTTGCCCAACTGCGATTGCTTCGCGAGCGCCTAGACCTGCTGTTGTTATGTGCGGATCGAGGTATTTGTTTGGAATCTGGCGAATTGGCTGCCCTTTTGGGTTTGCGCAGGGTGGCCGCCCGTCAGCAGGACGCAAACGGTGCTTATTTTGATCGCTATGGAATGAGATTTCGCAAACAACAACAGCCGGGACATAGAACTGGCTGGCAAGTAGTTGCAATATCTGATARGAACGATTGATAGATGGATAACTTGTCTGAAATTTATCGGAATTCACCATTCCTAGAGCCMAGACGTCCGCAAAGAKCTGTTCTGGCAGGCGCTCTTGGTGGAGTAGTGTTTTCAATTTTTTTGAGAGATTTTTGGGTTTTAGGGTCATTAATGTTTGCATTGATCGTTGATCTGTTGCTGGTTTTGCCCTATGGCTTACGCCTATCTGCAGCTCAAACAATGAATTTATTTTTATCTGCAGACCTGCGCAAGGGACGGCTGCTGAAACGATCTTTGATAACTATCGCAATTGCGGCACTATTCCTTAGCTTGTCATTTCATGATCTATCTCAGGCAAAGTCTGATTTGAGGTCGCTTCAGCTATTTCTTTATTTTTTTGGTGTTATGCTTTGTTGGCTTCAATTGCAACTTTCATTTGCAACATATTACGCAAAGATCTTTTACAGGGGCAATCAGATCAGYCAAATGGATGATGAAGAGCAGGGCCCACAAGAGCTTATTTTCCCGGGAGATAACGAACCTGTGTTTACTGATTTCCTGTATGTTGCAAACGCTGTGGCATTAACATTTGCCATGAGTGATGTTAACATAGAGTCTTCCCGAATGCGCAAAATAGTAATGATTCAGGCCCTTAGTTCGTTTATGTTCTACACGCTTATTTTGTCTGTAGTAGCTAATTTAATGATAAATTCTTAATTTGTTAAAGGCTTGAGGTTTTGCCAATTGAYACGGCGGCCAAGGTATAAGCCAAGTTTTTCGCCTGCTTTCCTGCCTGGGTTTTGCAGTATGGCGCCCCCTAAAAGCCCAAAGAGATTTTGGCTTGCAGCTTCTCCTGCGGCGCTTCTGCCAGTTTGAGTTAACCATTGCAATGGAGTTCGCCACTGCTCGCTGCGATGGAGGGCGGCATCTTCTCCAATTTGGCCCAAAAGCAATGTGCCAATTAATGCTCCGGCGCTTGCACCTAAGGGGCCTGCAAGTAACCCCCCAATTCTTAAGCCTGCCATTGCTCCAGCCTCTTCGCCAAGGCGGCTGGCCAGCCTTGAGCTCACTCGGGTTTTAGCGCTATTGAGTTCGGTATTTAGATCACTTTTTCGTTGGAAATTATCAAGGCTTTCTGTGGCGGCAACGGCCCCAATCACTAAACCAAGAAATGAGCCTGTGGCTGCCCCAGGGGGGCCAGCAATAAAAAATCCAAAGCTTTGGCCCAGTGCTCCGCCCACTGAAGCGCCAATTAAAYTYGCTCCTATTTCCAAACCGATTTGTTCCCAGGGGTTTGTTTTTAGGTTTGTTGCTAGTAATGGATGGGGGGCTTGCAGCCACCAACCCTGGTTGTACAAATTTGCAGCTACTTGGCTGAGCGTAGGCGGATTTAAAACAATTAATGAACGGCTTGYACCATGCCAACKGCCCCCAAGGCTGCTTGCAACCTCAATCACTTTTTTGTGAYTGCCGTATATGAGCTTTAGGCGTATTCGCTTTGGCAGMATATGCTGAAGCGCAAATATACCCATAGGCTCATTARGATCTYGTGTAAGCACGGAGACAGCTTAACCAAAATTTAAGTAGCTGTRCCATTATAATATMWWCAATTSKCCGACATTYCGATGTTCGAACTCGAGGTTTTAGTAGCTTTYGGAATTGGGGCTGGTTTGATGGCCTTAGCTCCTGCTGTATCGGCAGTTACTGGMGGCAGCAAGCTTTCRCGMARCATGGCCGAAACGGGTCGCGACTTAACCAAGCGTGGTTTGAAGGTTGGAGTTATTGTTGYAGATAAGGTWTCAGAAGCAACATCTGCTGTTGTTCATAATGTTTCTGAACTTGGTGAAAGCTTTGGCGACTTAGTTGCGGAAGCAAAAGCCGATTTAGCGCAAGAGCGTTCCAATACAAGTAATGGYTCTGCGGTTGAAAAAGTTACTGAAGTTACAGTTGAAGGTTGATCTTTTTATAACCACTTGGCAATTTAAATGAAATYTATCRTCCAGAATCCTTTGGTATTACACCATAGGGTTGASCGCCGTTKTCGATTTTCAATTAATAGGGATTTTATCAATTTGCTGCCAATGCTCTTTGAGCARTGGCAATCGGTYGAAAGCTATCGTTTAAACAGGCCAGCAGCTTCATTAGTTGTTAGTTTAGATGCTGGTGTTGATTGYTTTTCTTGGTTGGAAATTCAAAATATTGCTCTCAGTAAGATTCATGCAGATAGAGTTAAATCTAAATCTGCTTTTTATAATATTGATCAAGATGATGTTGAACTTGCACCCCTGGTTGCCGATGGGACCCAAGCTGAAATARCCGCAGCCCTCGCCAGCGCTCGCTTAGATCTTTTGCCGCCCAGATTAAGGCTGCCATTATTTGCCTTAGCCTTAACAACCTTTTCCATTCCATTTGAGCTCCCATTTTTYCCATTATTATTGATTGTTCTTTTGGCGGGTGGCAGATGTTTTGATCGAGCTCGCATTAGCTTKTGGGATCGAARAAGACTAAACGTAGACGTGTTAGACGCCTTAGCAGTAGTTCTTCACAGCTTTGAAGGCTTCCTGTTTGGTCCTGCCTTAATGYTATCAATGATCGAAGGTGGTGAATCTATAAGGGATGCCACAGCGAGGGTTGCCTACTCATCTAGCCGATCTTTGAAGGCTGATTTAAATCGTGAAGTTAAAGTGCGCCGCGGGGTGCAAATCCTTAGTGTTCGTTTAGCTGATGTAATAGTTGGTGACATTGTGCTYYTATTTGCTGGGGATCAAGTTCCTATTGATGGCACTGTTTTAATTGGTCAATCAAGTTTGGATGTGCGTAGCTTAACGGGTGAATCTGTTCCTAGATATGTTGAACCTGGTGATGAGGTATTAGCTTCATCAATGCTTCTAGAAGGGTCTATTGAAGTTTCAACAATAGCTGTTGGCGATCACACTAAAGCAGGTCAAATCGCCCAGTTGCTTCAAGATGCGCCGGTGTGCGATAGCCGTGTAGGTAATTATGCAGCCAAGGTTGCAGATCAGTTTGTGTTACCAACTCTCGCGCTGTCGGCACTTAGCTTTGGTTTATTTGGCAGTATTTCCCAAGCGGCGTCTTTGTTGATGCTTGATTTAGGAACGGGACTAAGAGTTTCTGTTCCAACCTCAATCTTAGCTTCCTTAAATCGTGCCGCTTCTCAAGGAATTTTGATTCGCAGTGGCAGAGCACTGGAGGCTTTGGCAGATGTAGATGTAGTTGTTTTCGATAAAACCGGTACATTAACAACAGGTGAACCTGAATTGCTTCACATAGAAGTTCTTGACAATCTTTTCAGTGAATCTGATTTATTGCAATTGGCAGCAAGCGCTGAGCAGGGTTTAAACCATCCAATCGCTCTTGCTATTACTAATGCTGCCCAAGAACATCAATTAAGCCTGCTTCCAATAGATCAGTGGCGCTGTGAAATTGGCCGTGGTGTATGTGCAATTCAAGCTGGTCGAAGTTTATTAGTTGGTAACCGTCGTTTATTRAGGGATGAGGGGATAGATCCGCCACCTTTCAATACTGAATCCCATCTTCGTGTGGCAAGCCAGATTATTGTTGCCGTAGACGGTCGCTTGGCCGGAGTTATTTATGTTGCTGATTCCTTACGACCCGATTCCCTGCAATTAGTTGAATCTTTGCTGGCAAGGGGTATACAAAGCCACTTATTAACAGGTGATGCTGAGGCAGTTGCACTGCAAGTTGGTATGCAATTGGGACTGAGCCGCGCSCAAATACATGCGGAAGCGCTTCCAGATGTAAAAGCAGATGTYGTGCGTCGCTTAAAGGCTGAGGGGCATCGAGTTGCCTTTGTTGGAGATGGTTTGAATGATTCAGCAGCTCTTGCTTACGCAGATGTAGCAGTTTCCTTTCATCATGGTAGTGATATAGCTAAAGAAACTGCTGAAATTGTGCTTTCTGGTGGGAATATTATTCAATTACTCGAGGCCTATGAGTTGGCGAGATTTAGCTTYTCCGTTGTKAAGCAAAATATTGCAATTGTTGCAGTTCCYAACCTTACAGCTTTATTGATTGGCGTTCTTTTGCCGATTCCYCCTTTGCTTGCAATTTTTATTAATAATGGCAGTTGTATATTCGCTGCCCTTAATGCCCTTCGCCCTTTGCGCTTTACCGCTTCTTCCAAGGCRTATGTGCCACAGAATAAGGAAATTGTTMAAAAATCTGTTCCCGCTCAATTGAATTCTCAAAAACTTGATCTTAAGCAATTGTCTTCAAGGCTGGGAGTATCTTCCCAAAAATTAGTAGCAAGGAGACGTAAGCCTGRTTTTTCTAGTTGGAGTGCCTCCATAGACCCAGAGAATCTATTGTGGTTATACCAAACTGATTCAAATGTTTTTACTAGCCAATCTACAGCGAATAATTTGCAATGATTTGCATTGAAGTAGCCCATAGCCTTCCCTATCGGCTTCGCTTAAGGTTTAAGCCAGCACTGCAAATGCATCATGCATTTGGCATTCAAACGGAACTATCAAGTGCATATCCAGATTTGCCATTACGGCTATGGGGCCTAGGACAAGGAATTATAATTGGCAATGGAACTTATCCTTTAGAYCCAAATTTAGTTTCTGATATWGCAAAGTTAATTAATAATCCAGTGGATCATGTTCCTAGTTGGCGTGATCGAATKATACACRCATTAATGATTTTAGCCATACTTGGTTGGGCTTTGCCTGTGTTGCCGGGTACTCCTTTTTTTCTCATAGCGCTGGCTCTGCGCCCTAAACGCCCATGAATCCTGTTTTACAAGTGGGCGATAGATTTGATTCTCCCACCGGTTCAAAYTGGATTGTTCGTTCTGCAATTCCAGGAAGGTTGCGGATATGCATTAACGACTTATCAGCCAAATCTAATAATTATGTGGATTTGCAATTGGCGGCTGCTGATCTTCCTAAATTGGATTATTTGCATGTAAATGTTAACGCACRATCAATAGTTTTAGTGCACGTAGAAGGTGCTTGTTGGCGCTACAACGAGGTGCAAAAATTAATTAATCTTGCCCACTCAAAGCGCCGTAATGAATCCTCTAATTCATTTACTGAGCTTGCCGCTGATCGTGGTCCTTTCATCAGGTTGCTCCTTGCTKTATTGCTTCTAATTGGCCAATCTTTGCTGTTGGAGGCGTGGCTATTTCCGATCGGAATACTATTTCTWCCCCCTTTATTATTGCCGCTTCTGGTTAATATCAAGACCGATCTTAACCGCGGTAAATTACCAACAGAATCTTTRGATTTGGTGTGGTTAGTTAGCTTAATAGCACGTGGCGAAATTAGCGGRTTTGCCACAGAAATCGCTCTAGATAATGGGAATAAGGCAATTCAAGGAAGAATTAGTAGCAGCTCTAATTATGGAGAAGAGTTGTRCGCAGCCATGGAATCGTGGCAACGGGAAGCCCTTTTCCCATTAGCTGCTCCTCAGGCTGGCAGCAAACGACTGGATGAGTTAAGAATTGGCGACAGGCTTTTGATTAAGAGTGGAACAGTTGTGCCGCTRAATGGTTAYGTTGTGTCGGGTTCTGGATTGGTTTGTAARAGTTTGTTGGATGGTGATTCAGCCCTAATTCCTGTGCAAGGATTTCAACCACTTCCAYTAGGTGTTCARATAGTTGATGGTGAACTTGTGTTTAAGCTCACTCAAAGCCTCACTGATCAACCTATTTATCATCAGCTTTTTAATCTTGCACAGCACCACCCWGCACCTTTGGGCATCGAGAAGGCTAAAAGCTTACATAAGAAACTTTTACCTTTTGTGTTAGGCAGTGGTCTTATTGCCCTAGGGCTTGGCCGTAGTCATGCGGCKGCTGGTTTGATGCAATTCGATCCAATGAATGACTGGCAAYTAAGTGCTTCCATTGCCTATCGAGGCGTGAGGCAGCTTATGGCTGAATGGGGAGTTTCATTACGCAGGGGAAATGTGCTTGATCGTTTGGCTAATTGTAGGGTTCTTGTTGTTTCAGAAGGATCAATTTGTTTTGGAATCAATCGTTCAATTTTAGAGATGCATAGCCTAGATTCTGAGTATTCAGTTAATAGCTTAATTGAAATTGTAGCYGGYTTTCGTRTTTTTAGTAGCCCAGAATCTATTCCTTTGTTCCCAYTGCAACTACTATTGAAAGAGAAWGATCTTGAGCCTAGGCATGTGGAATCTGTTAAGGCTGTGGAAGGTTGCGGGCTTAATGGTGTTGTGTCTGGATTRAATATGTATTTAGGAGGAGGTTTTTTATTACATCATYTAGGGATACCAAGGCCTAACTCTATGCCTCAGCAAGCTGGTCGCCATTGGTTGTTTGTGGTGGTAGATGGAAATGTAGTTGGTGGTTTGCTATTCGAAGACAAGTTAGATCAGAAGGTTTTGCGCTCCTTGCGTAGATTAAAGCGCAATGGATGGATTTTGCATTTGGTTAGCACATGGCATGGAGATATTTTAGATGGAATTGCAAGGCAGCTTCAACTGCCRTCAGAAAATATTCACCCTTCGATTGATCTTATTGGCCGCATGGAGTTAATTAGATCATTTGATCGTAAATCTGGTCCTGTTGCTTATCTGGGCTCTGCACTTATTGATAGTGGAGCATTTGCAGCAGCTGATATTGCCTTAGCAGTAAGCGATGGTAGCTTCTCCTTGCCTATTGAGATGGCTGATATTGTTTTGCCGGCAAAGCGTTTAGACCGTTTGGTAGATTGCACCGCAWTAGCTACAGATGTGGCCGCGGCTAATCGGGTTAATTTCTATTTGATATTGTTTCCCCACTCTGCAGCATTATTGCTTAGTTTATTGTTATTGCTTGATCCTATCTTGGCAGTTTTGCTTGCAGATATTCCCATGYTGCTTGTTGAGCTCAACAATTTGTCTAATTACAATCATATGAAGAATAACCATTTGCATGGTTGGTGGACTCAGCGAAAGCGTACTTCTAAGCGTCGATCTTCCAGGCGTGCACCACAACTCTCTAAAGCAAGCAGGTTATCTGCTAATGCGTAGCTGCGTTTTAGATAGCCAGAACGCACCAGCAGTGAGCTTCCGCTCCTTTGCACTTGCAGTGTACTTTTGTTTATTAGGGGCATTAAAAAGCTAATCATATGGATGCCATTAGCATCAATAGATGATAAAATGTTGGCTTCTTTTTGTGGTTTTACTTCCAACCATTCCCTGGCGCATTCCATGAAATCATCGGCCCAACTTGTTGCAAGAATATTGCTTGGCGCAAGTTTTTGCTTGAGAATATCTATTTCCTCTGCYGGMATGTGACTATTTATCCATATCTTGCTTACTTGAATRCCACAAAAATAAAATCCYGATATGCGTTCATTCATGAAAGTGTTATTTTGTATTGCCAGGTAACATTSGCAACTGTTGTTGCATTGCAGCATGYCGGCAAGTKTAGTTATTTTTTTRCGTAGATTTTCAGTTAATGGCTCGCYRATATTCCTTGGTATTTTAAGATTTAATAATGCTTCAAAGCTGCTGAGCTTGTCTTTTAGCTCACTAATTCTTGCAATTAAYGGTATATATAACTGCCCAATTATATCCGGTGCGTTGATRATACCGAGCAGGAACCTTTGTGCCTGKGCGGGTGGCGGCAGAATGCATATCATTGTGTKGTTTGGATTCTCCTCTAATTCATTGATTAAATAGAGGGCCTTAAGGCAGYCTTCAAGCCCTGGAAGCAGGGGTGGCTGTTGAATTATTTGATRGTCTAATTTAAGAATATTAAGCCATGGATATATTTTTTCTTGCAGTTGCGGCCAGAGSGCATCCAGCTGATCAATTACATTAAAATTTTTGCTTGTTTTGATCAAGCCCTCCCCTGTGAGATCAATCGGATCACCTGTGTTATGTAGTTTGGTTAAGGCTTCGCTTAGCAGCGAGGCCTGGCTTAGATCATCGGAGCTTATTAGGATTAGTTTTTCAGCCATTTTTAGCMATACCGCCTTTACATGGTTACTATAATATATACATTGTGTTAGTGCTGTATGGATCGGCGTTTTTGGGATATCAATCGAATCCGCAAGCGCCATGTGGCCTATCGCTATCTTCTATTCTTAGAGGTTTTTATTATATGTATCATTCCCCTTGGCTTTAGTTATCCACTTGTTTTAAGTGCTTCAGCATTGGTTTTAGAATTATATGTCCTTTTCTTTTTGGGTAAAGTTTCAAACCTTAGAAAAGGACGGCTTTTCATGTATTTTCTGGGGGGCTCTGCTTTTGTTGTGGAATTAATATGGTTTATCTTGGATTTGAGTTATACCGTTTCGTATGTGGACGGTTTTTTTGCTCTTAATCAGCCGGCCCTTAGCCTTCTTCGTTTCACGCTTTGGTTCTTTTTCTTTGGACTGTTATTAATTAGATTAATTAAGTCTTTGATTCGTGAGCCTTTTGTAACCACGTCTGTGGTTATGGGTGCTGGTGCCGGATACCTTATGCTTGGCTTTGTTGGGGGTGTTTTACTTAATAC
>NZ_PXVC01000300.1 GCF_003011125.1 Synechococcus lacustris str. Tous
CAACGGGCATCGCCGCGGGCCTGGGAGCCAAACAGGATCACTTTCTGAGGAGCGAAATTCTCCACAAGCCTTTGTGTGAAGACCTTTAAGGCCTCACGGGTCACCAAGGGGAGTGGGGTGGAAGTCATGGGTTTAATCATCGCGTCACCCCCAGGGAAACAACCATAATAAAAATATACCTTTAAGGGGCAATTGCACCATCTAACTAAATCTACTTGAAGGCTTGTTTCTAGGGGCTCTAATGTTTCATTAATCCATGGCAAATCAGGTTATTTTCACACCTATATCTGCTCGCGCGTTTTGGTTTTGCTTGGCGTGCCTGTTCTCAAAAGGCAGTTTGCTTTTATACAAATTGCTATCGCCCCGCCGCAATGACGTTGCAGGTGTTTATACCAATATACAATGAGAAAATACATTTGCAGTTCTGGTCTGGCAATTCATGCCCGCTTGGTTGGTTTAGCTCAGGCAGTTATTGCTTAAAAAGTCGTTGATGCAGCTAACCGCTAACAAGTAGGCGCTCGAGGGCATTGGTTGCTCAATTGCTGGAACTAGCAGGCTCTGGGACCTGGAGCCGCTGCTGCTGCCATCTACTTAAGGACTGGCTTGTCATCAAATT
>NZ_PXVC01000301.1 GCF_003011125.1 Synechococcus lacustris str. Tous
CTTATATGTTTACTCTTGATTGGTCCTGGGAATCAAAATCTACTTTAAATACAAACTTTAGTGAGACACCAGAACATAAATGTGCTCATTTCTTTAAAATGGATAATGGAAACTTCTATGCATATCCAAATAATAAGATTTTATGGTACGATGATGCTTGGATAAGCAATAGAATCACCAAAAATCCTGGGTATGAAATCGATTTAACCGAATATTCTGTTGAAAACCTTCGAAAAATCGAAACATCTGACGATTTTATGTATGAAATCAAAGAAATTCGGGATAGCAACCCCGTAAAAAGTTCTGATTTAACCAATCAGGAGCAAATCAATGACCAAAAAGGTGGATAAGGACTCAAATTATATGAAAGACCAATGGGGAACATCATATCTCTCTAGTGAGTATGGTTGGGAAGAGAAGATTAAAAAGCAAAAGATGCTTCGTGAAATCTCAAATGATGATCTCACACCCAAAAAACACGATTTTGTAATTCAAAAAGAACTTCACGAAAAAATTCGAAATGATGATGATTATGATGATTGGGAGTATGGAACCGAACCCATTCCATTAACCGAATTTTAGTGAATAAATAATATAGATTCATAATATTC
>NZ_PXVC01000302.1 GCF_003011125.1 Synechococcus lacustris str. Tous
CCCCGCTGAAGGATGCGGCTCCTCGCAGCCTGCCTAGCGATGAGGTGATCCTCGAGGTGATTGATGGGCTGCCAGCAGGCTGGCAGTGGGTTGCGGGGATCTGCGCCACCTACGGCGCCAGGCCCCATGAGGCCCTGCTGATGGCCTCGGTCGAAAGTAACGGGCTAGTAGTGGTCCGCGGCGGCAAGACTGGAGCCCGCCAAGGGCTGCCGCTACCGAAGGCGTGGATTGAGCGGTGGGAGCTCCAGAACAAGCGTCTGCCTTCGATCAACCTCGAGCGTGATCACCGCACGGTTGGTTCTCAGCTGGGT
This sequence comes from Synechococcus lacustris str. Tous, assembly GCF_003011125.1. Lineage (GTDB taxonomy): Bacteria > Cyanobacteriota > Cyanobacteriia > PCC-6307 > Cyanobiaceae > Synechococcus_D > Synechococcus_D lacustris. The sequence continues at coordinate 312 of NZ_PXVC01000302.1, forward strand.
GTTGCCCTGCATCGCTATGAGGCGCCGTTTCTGCCTTACGACCTGCGCCATGCCTGGGCGGTACGGGCGATTCACAACCCACAGATCAGCCCTTCCCTGGCGGCCAAAAGCCTCGGACACTCGCTGATGGTGCACACGTCCCTATACCAGCGCTGGTTTGACAGCGCCTCGATGGCGTCACTTGTTGCGCAGATGTGAGGCGAAGCCCTCCACATCCACATAGAGGGTGCGGCGCTTGCCGCTTTCCCCGGTGGTTGCACTCACGAACTGGGGTGGGATGCGTCCGCGGTCAATGGCCA
>NZ_PXVC01000303.1 GCF_003011125.1 Synechococcus lacustris str. Tous
TCCAACAGTAGATATGAAAGTGCAGAGCTACGCGCTCGAGCAGCAAGCRAAACAGCTGAGGAAMGAAACCGAGCAGCTGAAGAAAGAGAACGCGCGGCTTTCMGAGCTCGACGCCAAGCTCAATGCAATCTTGTCCAACTCAGGCACCAGCTCGAYCCCTCCGAACGCAATGCCAGGCGAATCCRAGATGTGATCTCGCTGCTGGAGGAATACGGCGGGTTTGCTTGAGCTTCCTTTTCCTGCCGCGGYGCTCAGGCCTATTCCCCRCACCCTATTCAGYTTGGCTTTTTACACACCATATATGGTGTGCCTTTGGGTTAACGGAATAGAGCACCSGKAAYCAACATATTTKGCGRCCAGYCAGTACAGGTGTATTATTRRRCKTGCGTTTGGTTTGGGGCCGCTAAATTGAGATTGTTGGATYYYCAGGCCTGGATTATTRCAACCATGTCTTTATCCYCGGATTCGCCACTTCCTTCCCATTACCAGCTGGCGAACTTAAATTGGCATCCAACAGTAGATATGAAAGTGCAGAGCTACGCGCTCGAGCAGAGTACAAAACAGCTGAGGAAMGAAACCGAGCAGCTGAAGAAAGAGAACGCGCGGCT
>NZ_PXVC01000304.1 GCF_003011125.1 Synechococcus lacustris str. Tous
GTATTGGACCATCAGCGCCGTGAAGCTGGTGATCAGTGCCCGGGGCATCAATCCCTTGCTAAAGCAGTTCTTTAATCAAATTGCCTCTGGCCGGGTGGATGCCGCCTATCTCCTAACCACCAAAAGCTATAGGCAGCATGTGAACCGGCAGCAGTTCATCCGCTTTTTAGCTGGGCTACAACTAAATAAATATCGCAACTTGAAATCAGGGCGCCCCAGAATTCAAGAAGGCCAGATCATGCTCACAGTGAAATTAAAAAGTGATGGCAAAGAAGAACTGCCATTGGATTTTATTTTTGTGAAAATAGAAGATAACTGGCGGGTGGAGCGGATCAACCGTTTGGATTCCTAAACAAGGTTCACTTATGGCACCCACTTCTGTTGCAGCACGGGCAGAAGAGTTGCGGCGCTTGTTGATCGCTGCCGCCCATGCCTACTACGTGCTGGATTCTCCAGCCATGGAAGATGCGGTTTACGACAGGCTTTATCGAGAATTATTAGAGCTAGAAGCAGCAAACCCAGGGCTAATCAGCGCCGATAGCCCAAGCCAACGGGTGGGGGGCTCCCCCGCTGCGGGCTTCCAAAGCGTGGCCCATCGCATTGGCC
>NZ_PXVC01000305.1 GCF_003011125.1 Synechococcus lacustris str. Tous
TGGCTGGGTTGCAGAATTTAGCGGTGATCAAATTGCGAAATACTACCCTTTGCTTGAATCCGATAATTAATCAGTAAGCAAAGGGAGTCCCGCCGGGGGCGCCATCATCAATTTTTGTATTTCTGGTTTTAGCTTCTCCTTAAAGATTTGCCATTGCGCAGATGCGATCACATCTTTAGTTATCGCCACTGCCAACTTTTGGCTTGCCAGCACATCACTGGGATAATGAACACCACAATAGGTGCGAGCATATCCGCCTTGAGATCCCACTTGCTGAAGCCTTTCAGCCCTACCTGGAATTAAATCACTCAAAAGCAAAGAGGTTGCTGCATACCATGTGGCATGCCCACTTGGATAAGACCAAGTTGATTCTAAAGGCAAACATGGTTGGAATTCTTTATAGCTAACATAAGGCCTAGGCCTAGCAATCGCATCTTTTAGTTGATCTTTCACATTATCAATTTCCTTGAGAAATGCAGGCAATTCTTTAAACAAAGCAGGGGCAGACTTGGACAAATCAGACCCTACTGCTGCATCAAAACTACTTAGATTTCGATATAAGAAACGCCAACTGTGAATCACCCCTTCTGGATAACGG
>NZ_PXVC01000031.1 GCF_003011125.1 Synechococcus lacustris str. Tous
GCCCCTGGCAATCCTGCATATCAGCAAAAAAGAAGAGGAGGATCGCCGCTTAAAAGAGGCTGCGGAACAAGCAGCAGTGGAAGCTAAGGCTCAAGTTGCAGCCAGCAAGGTGCAGCCCAAACCAAGCTTTGAAGGGCGCAGCACCAGCAACGATATGGAGGGCCTCACCATGGCCGATCTTCTTGGTGCTGCAGAAAAGAAACGGGAGCCTCAAGCCGTTAGCAGCAGCCGCAGGCAAGTTGATGATTTTGATTTTGATGAAGAAGCTTTCCTTGCCGCCCTAGACGAAAACGAACCGATCGGTGCCACCGGCGATGTAGTTACGGGCACCGTGATCGCCCATGAAAGTGATGGCATCTACGTAGATATCGGTGGCAAGGCTCCGGGATTTATGCCAAAAGCCGAATGTGGCCTCGGTGTAATAACCGAGCTAAAAACCCGTTTCCCCAAAGGTATTGAGGTGCAGGTACTTGTTACCCGCGAGCAAAATGCCGATGGAATGGTAACGATTAGCTGTAGGGCCCTAGCCCTGCGCCAGGCTTGGGAAAAAGTGCGCCAGTTAGAAAAAGACGGCAAGGTTGTTCAAGTGAAGCTCACAGGCTTTAACCGCGGCGGCTGCACCTGCGATCTGGAGGGGTTAAGGGGCTTTATTCCCCGCTCTCAATTAGAAGATGGCGAAAACCATGAAGCCCTTGTGGGTAAAACAATTGGGGTTGCCTTCCTTGAAGTAAATCCCGAAACACGCAAGCTGGTGCTATCAGAAAAGAAAGCTTCCACCAGCGCCAAATTTGCCAACTTAGAAGTGGGCCAGTTGGTGAGCGGTCAGGTTGTGAGCCTCAAGCCCTATGGCTTTTTTGTAGACCTTGGCGGCGTGAGTGGTTTGTTACACCAAAGCAGCATCACCGGTGGTGCCCTGCGCGATCTGCGGGAGGCATTTGAAACCGGTGAAACAATTCAGGCATTAATCATGGAATTGGATCCAGGCCGTGGTCGCATCGGCCTAAACACCGCCCTACTAGAAAATCAACCAGGTGAACTACTGGTTGATAAAGCAAAGGTGATGAAAGAAGCAGAAGACAGGGCTAACCGCGCCCGCAACATGATCCGTCAAAAGGAACAATCGGCGGGATGAATAGCCTGCCGGCGGATTGGGAGCTCGATTACTACTCCCGGCCCCTTCAAGATGCCAACGGCAAAAAACGTTGGGAATTGTTGCTGAATAGCTCCAATAACAGCTTCCGCTGGCAGCGCTTTTGCCCAGCTGAAAGCGTTAATTCCCAGTGGCTTAACCAGGCGCTCAGCGATGCCATCAGCGAAGCGAAAGCCGAGGGCATTGAAATAGCTCCACGGCTGCGTTGCTGGCGTCCATCGATGCGAACGATGGTGCAGCGGGCCGCAGAGCCCCTGGGCCTTGAGGTGATCGGCAGCCGCCGTTGCTATGGCCTAATCGAATGGATTCAAGAACGGGAGGCCGAGGTATATCCAGCCATGGAAGGCTTTTTGGTAGGTCCTTTAGCGCCACCCCCAAGCCCCATCAAGCCCTTGGCCCTGCCCCTACCGGAAGCGGTAAGGGGTGATCAATGGAGCTGGGCCAGCCTTCCAGCTGCAAGCCTGGCGGAGGCAAACCAATGGCCGATCGATTTTGCCGGCTTGATTCCCCTACCTGAGCTATCAAAAGCTGCATCGATTCCTGGCGTGAGGTTATTTAGCCCCAGCCGTGCCCTAGCCCTAGCGGGTTGGTTAAGCGGCCTTGAACCTGTGCGCTTGGAAGTTCGCGATCAACAACTAGTGCTGGAAGCAGGCATTGAGGATCGCTGGTTGGTTAGTGACCTAGCGCCAGAGGCGGCAGATGCCGCTAAGCAGGTATTGAATGAAGCCCGCAGCAATGCCGGCGGCTTGCAATTTTTGGCGGTGCAAAGCAGCGAGGCAGTGAGCAACTTTTCTGGCTTTTGGTTATTGCGAGATCTAGCCGATGGCTGAGGGCCCGTTTAACAAACCCGATAAAGGTTTCAACAACATTCCCGGCTGGACCTGGATTGGCACCTACGGCGGCTACTACCTGCAATGCAACCAACTTGAGGAATTTGAACACGGCTTTTTCACGCGCCAATGGCATGGCCGCGGCCCAGAGGAGCTCGTGGGCTATGTGAGCTCTGGGGTGAGCGTGCATCGCCCCCAACAGATCCATAGCGCCTTGGTGCTCCCAGCCCCCCAGGCCAGCCAAGCGCCATGGCCGGAGGCCGATGGGTTAGTGAGCACAAAAGGAGGGCAAAGTTTGTGGGTGTGTGGTGCTGATTGCACCCCTGTGCTGGTGGCCGATGCCGCCACTGGCCGGGTAGCCGCCTGCCATGCAGGCTGGCGTGGGGTAGCGGGCGGCATCCTCAAAGAAGCAATCCAGCAAATGGAAGCAGCCGGTAGCAAACGCAAGGATTTACTAGTGGCGCTGGGACCGGCCGTAAGCGGGCCCAACTACCAAGTGGAAAGGCAGGTGAGCAGCCAATTGGGCGAAATTGAGCAGCTGCAGGCTATTGCTGCGGTGCTGCCAGATTCAAAGCCTGGCTGCGATCGCCTAGATATCCGTAGGGCTGCCTGGTGGCAACTGAAGCAACTGGGCCTTACGGAAGCGCAAATCAGCAGCTGCCCCCTCTGCACAGTGGCTGAACCAGAGTTATTCCATTCCTGGCGCCGCGATCAGGTAAAAGCAGTGCAGTGGAGCTGCATCGTGAGCTCTAGCAGCGTTGAAATGCAACGGTGAGGTTGTTTGCTGGCATCGGCCAACGGCCAAACAGTTCAAAACCATGGTGCTGGGCAAGGCTGCTCACCTCCCCAAGGCAGCGAAGCCCCCAACTTGGATCTCGCTCCTGCAAGGAGTTATCAAAAGCTTGATTACTTGGGCTTAGCGGCAAGCCAACTTCACGGAAGGGGCCATAGAGCACGAGCAAATTCCCCGGCAGTAAAAGCTGCGCCCCATGGACGAACAGTCCCTCGGTGGCGGCCCATGGGGCGATATGGATCATGTTGATGCAAAGCAGCAAAGCTGGCTGTTCGCCAAGGTTTGGCCAATGGGCCGCCATGGCATCAAGCTCAAGCGGAGCCGCCATGGCAGCTAAACCAAAATGCTTGGCCCAAGCCGCAATGCTGGCTCGATGGGCCGGTTCAGGGTCGCTACCGCGCCAGCGCAAATCAGGGTGGCTGCTGCTAAATCGCTGCTGCAAATAGCAAAGATGTTCGCCACTGCCACTGGCGATTTCCAACACCAAACCAGCCTGCGGCAACAATGGTTCCAACACAAGCGCAATAGCTTCGCGATTACGTTCAGTTGCTGGAAAACAGAGCCGCTCAGCATCCCTAGCTTCAAAAATTCCGTTCACAATTAACTGCATCCGATTATTCATTTTTCAGCATGGCCCATCCCTTTTGGTCGTTGAAACCCTGGTGGTGTCAACCCTGGACAATCCTGCTCACGGGCACGGTTGCTATCACCACCAGTTGGCTAGTGCTGCACATTTGGTGGTTAACCGCTGCCATTGCCGTGCTGGTGCTGGCCTGGTGGTGCCTATTCCTCTTGATTGTTCCCAACATCACCCCCGTTGAGCAATAGCAATGCCGCCACAGGAGCCAAGGCACCAGCTGAACTAATCAGTTGACGGTGATTCCACACGGGTAAACGCTGCACGCTGCCCACCGCTAGGGCGGCACTCCAGTAGGGCATCACCATGGCATCCAGCAAGCAATAAAAGCTGTGGCATTCCACGCCATCGAGGCAGTGCAGGTTCGCATTAAGTGAGTTGAGCAATGGGCTGCCGGGTTTCATATCGGCAATTCCCGGTAAAAGCCAACGGGGACAGGGCAGGGCCGTAATCGTGCCTTGGTGGGGGCTGCCAATGCTCACAAAACGTTTGGTGCGCTGGTGTCCCCCTAGAAGCTGCAACCAGCAACGCAGCACCAACCCACCCATGGAAAAACCCAACACATTTAGGGGTTGCTCCGCTCCATAACGGAGCTGTAATTGCTGCTCTAATTGCTCAGCTAAAGCAATTAATGGCGTGTCGCCCAAGCGATGGGGCAGGTGGGGGCAAAAAATTTCAAAATCTGCGGGGGCGAGATATGCCCTTAAACGATTAAAAACAGCGGGATGATCCCAGAGCCCATGCACAAGAACTAAAGGTGGCGCCATCACCAGGCTGATCTGACCATCTGGAGCCCCTAACCTTAGGGGTCGTTTTGCGATAGCAATTAGGCCATGGCCAATGATCACTATCTCGTATGCCTGGCCCTTCTTAATCAAAATGGCAAACGCCGCCTACCAATTGGCGGGGCATCATTGGCTGAACCCATTGCCGCTGATGCCGATCCAGGCCAACAGGGGGAGGCCTTAGCCCTCGATCTACTGCTTAGGCTCTGGCAACAAACCAACCTTGGACCAATCCAACGCCATGGTGAAGAAACTAATCTGTTATTGCTTGAGATGCCAATGGCAAAGGTATTAGAGGATTTACCTCGTTTAAAAAAAGCTTGGCTTGCCGGTGGTAGCGATGCTGATTTATATAGGGAATTAAGGCAACTAACTGAACGGGGCTGGAGTATTCAAACGGCTAAATACAGCAAACCTAGCTTTCAAATCTGGTGAACAAATTTTTTTCTTTCCTGCTGAGCTTTCTGCTTCTAATTGCCCCCACCGCCAGCTCCGGCGAGCAATTATTTAACCAATATTGCATCGGCTGCCACATTAATGGTGGCAACATCATTCGCCGCGCTAAAACATTAAAACTGGCAGCATTGCAAAAGAACGGCATTTTGGATGCAACTGCCATAAGCGCCATTGCAACCCAAGGCAAGGGTTCAATGGGTGCCTATGGAGCCCTTCTCGGCCCTGATGGCGCCGATGCTGTGGGCGAATGGGTTTGGCAACAGGCTCTCACTAACTGGCCTTCATAGGGCTTGGATCCAGGGATAGATTTCAAAGGCAGTCCAAATACCTTGAAGCCAGTAGATATCGTTTTTGATTAGTTCTTCCACCTGGAGTTTTGTTTCAGCTTCATAGATGCCAAACACATGGCTGGTTGTTTCTGTGGGGCCAAGGGTAATCAAAATCCCTTCTTCCTTTTGACGCCTTAAACCAGCTAGATGCTGCTCCCGATAGGGGGTGCGGGCCTCAAGGGCATTGGAGCAATAGGTGCCCCAGAGCACAAAACGCATGGCCAAAAAAGAAACCGCTGCTGCTTATTTAACTATCAAGGGCTGTGCGCAATTCGCTGCAGAACTGCTGGGCAGCGGCAACAGGCTCAGCCAAAGCCATGCGTTTTACCAAGGCACTACCAACGATGGCGCCATCGGCGCCCCAATCGCGCACCTGAACTGCTTGTTCCACCCCTGAGATGCCAAATCCCACCGCCACAGGGGTTGGACCTAAGGCCTTGATTTGCTGCACTAAGCCAGCAACCCTTGTTTCCATTTGGCTGCGTTCCCCCGTAACACCCGTAACACTCACCAAATAGGTAAAGCCCCTGCTGGCTGCAACGATGCGGGCCATCCGTTGCGGTGGGGTGGTGGGGGCAACTAGCAGCACTAAATCAAGCCCTGCCGCTGCTGCTATGGGTGAAAGACGCTCCGCTTCCTCCAGGGGTAAATCAGGCACCAACAGGCCCGCTGCCCCTGCCGCGGCAGCCTGTTGGCAGAAACTCTCCATTCCACAATTTAAAAGTGGATTGCTGTAGGTGAATAACACCACTGGCAGCTCCAGCTCTCCTTTAAGGCTGCTGAGCAGCTCTAAAACACCAGCAAGGGTGGTACCCGCAGCCAAGGCGCGGCCAGCCGCCGCTTGAATAACGGGCCCATCAGCCAAAGGATCGCTATAGGGGATCCCCAGTTCCACCAAATCTGCGCCAGCCTCCTGGAGGGCCAGCAGAGCAGCCCTAGTGGTGGCGAGATTTGGGTCTCCGGCGGTGAGGAACGGCATCAGGGCGCAACGACCCTCGGCCCGCAAGCGCTCAAAACAGCTGGAAATAGCAGATTTCATTGACCCACTTCCTTGAGCAGGGCCTGCTGCTCCTCTGGGGAAAGGCTTTCAAAACGCTCGCGCAGCTGTTCGGTAGTTAGGGCGTCGTAGGCAGTGCGATAGCGGCGCCTTTGCTCCATGAAGGTCATGCGGCCAGTAACCACCCTGAACAGGTAGCTGCCGGTCCAACCCACAACCAAAAGCACAAGAACTGCCTCTGCGGCGATACCGGCATCAATGCCCCCCAGGCCTGCGGCTTTAAAGCCCCAGTAACCCAAACCACCAAGCACAAATACCGCTAAGCAAAGCCATAGGGCACGGGCTCTGGTCATGGCAATCAAGCCTCACCCTGACCTTGAAGGCGCAGGTTGAGGAAGGGAGCAAAAAGGATTAAGCCCGGAAAAAATAGGAACACCAAGCCGTAAACAAAAGTGCGTTCAAATTTGCCCATCAGGTGCCAGCGTTTATTCATCCAAAGAAAAAGCAGCAGCGGCACCACCAGCAGATAGGCACCAGCCAGAAGGCCATAGGCCAGAAACACCAGCAGGGTGCCTTGGGGCAGCTGGGAGAGCAGGTGCTGAAAAGGCAAGGGGTACTCCTGGAAGAGCTGGTTTTTAAGTGGTGCCCGTGGCGGGATTCGAACCCGCACTGGAGCGATTTTAAGTCGCTTATCTCTGCCGTTGGATTACACGGGCAGGCACACTCAACCATCATCAACTAACGGCCTATCCCCATGGCTGAGGAGCAGCTGCAACAGTTTCTAGAGAAGGTGGCACAACTCAACCAGCTGGTGGCACTGATTGAGGGCAATCCCCAACTGCGAGAACGCCTAAGCGCCTGCAGCAATCACCTGGAGGTGGTAGCCCTCGCTGCAGACCAGGGTCTACAGATCGGGCAACGCTGGGGAGAACCAATATTGCAAACAAATGCGGCTGTAAACAACCTTTGGGCCAGTGCAGCGCCGCCACCAGGCGGCGAACGGGTGCAGTTATTGCTGGAGGGCAAGGGTTTGCGCTTGGAATTAATCCATTCAGTTGCTGCCAGCACCCCTTCTGGCCAGTGGTACAACCAGCCCATGGGGGAGTGGGTTGCCCTTCTAACAGGCAGTGCGCAACTGCGTTTTGCCGATGAACCCACGGCCCGCAACCTTGGGGCAGGGGATTGGTTTTGGATCGCCCCCCACCGTTGCCATCGGGTGGAAGCTTGCAGTGGCAGCAGCGGTTGCCTATGGCTCACCCTGTTCATTGAGCCAAAATTGATGGCAATAGAACAGTTCAACCCCTAGCTTTTTGAAATGAAAATTCCCCTTTTTGCACTGTTGGCCCTTTGCTTTGCTTGCCCAGAGGTGCATGCCCAAGCGGCAAAGCAAACCATGGCAGAAGCAGCCCAGGCCATGGATGTGTGCCGCCGGGTGCCGAAGGCCGACCGCGATGAGATGGTTGGTGAACAGGTGAGCCGCGCCTGGCTTGCTACGGGCCCCAGCGCTGCAGCTGAAAAGCAAGACAAATTAAACCTGTTGCGCAGCATGGTTGATGCCTACGCAAAAGCAATGCAGGCCGATGGCCAGCTGATCGCGATGGGATGCAGCCAAGGGGTTTTAGATCGGGTGCAAAATTTGAATTGGAGCCCGTTTCATGCCGGTGTTCAAACGGTGCTGAAAGCAAATGGATTAGCTGATGTAATCAAGCCTTGAGTTGATTGCCACCACGGCTAATCAACCAATAGGCGGCACACAGGGCCAAGGTGCCAAGGCCAAGGCTTGCCACAAGAAGGGGCTTACCGCCCACATCCGCCGGTAAAACAATGATCTTGCGGGCCATTGCTGTGATGGCGGTTGCCAACACCAACTCCACCTGAATCCTGTGGTCTTTTAGATAGGCGGTGATATTTTCCAGCACTTCGATGGTGATTAACAAAGCGAGCACATCGCCCAAAACCCGCTCTAATTCAGGGCCTAACAGGGGACTATTGCCCGGTGACACCTCAGTGCCAATAACAACCAACAGCTGGATAGTGGCAGCGATTATCACAACCACCATGGCAATGGCTAGCACCTTGGCTAGGGCCCGCTGGAAGCGGCTCAAACCCCGTTGAAAAAGTTGGTCGTTTCTAAAAAATTGGAGCAACATTTTGCTCAATTATTGAAATAATTGGTTTGGGGCTTTGCCTGGGTGTCGCCCGCTGGATTTTCAATGCGCGTGTCGCAGGTGGTGGAACCATCTGGATTGGTAACGCAATTGACGGTTTTCAGCGTTGAGGCGGGCCCAACATTTGAACCAGGTCCCAGGAGATAACTCTCGGATTGGGCCAAAACCGCACCAGGAATTAAAACCAACGCACCCAAGAAACTGAGTGCTAAGCGGCAAAAAATAGAAGCCAAGTTCAGTTCCTAATCAACTACAGCCACTTTGCCCCAAAAAGGTTCAGCTGGCGTCGTTACGAATCGATTGAAGGAGCAGATCGAGCTGGGCTAATTCCTCGCCAACTACCGGCGGGCTGTGGTGCTGCCATTCAGCCTCGATGCTGCAAAGCCTTTCGGCTAAACCCACCACACCGGCTTGCATCACCGTGCGTTGCAGCTCCTGCAATAGGGCTGGCATACGAATCGAGCCAGCCCTAAGGGAGCGCCTTAAATCCGCCTGGGTGCGACCGCTATGGCGCAGCCAATCCTTGAGGAACAGCTCCAGCTGCTCCAGCTGATCTGGATTGAGCGTGGAAGCAGGAGGGGCCATTGCAGCAATTTAGACATCAACCGAAAGTGCCAGTGGCTTCCACCAAACCAGATTGAATCCCGGCACGGCGCAATTTACGCAGGGACCTTTGCACCACCTGACGGCAATATTCGCGGCTGCAACCCATCTGCCTTGCCACCTCTGCCAAGGTGCGCCATTCATTGCTGCCATCAAGGCCGAAACGCAGCATCACAACAGTGCGCTCCTTAGGGGTGAGGCTTGATTCATCGAGGAGGGTCCATACCGCCTGGGAGCGCTCATCCTGTTCAGCCCGCTCCATCGGTGGGATCTCTTCACTGGCCAATAAGTCGAGCAGTTCGGAGGGATCGGATTTTGATTTCACCACCCCCTGCAAACTAACGGTGATGCTGCGCAATTCACAGCCGAGGAGATCTTCCACTTCATCGAGAGGAAGTTTGAGGCAATCAGCCAAATCGCTGCTGGAGGGGGGCCTGCCGGTGGCTTGAAGCAAACGCGCTTTTGCCGCCCGAAGTTTGGTTAGTTTTTCATTCACATTCACCGGAATTCGAATTGCACGACTTTGGGTAGATAGGGCGCGATTTAAACCCTGGCGAATCCACCAATAGGCATATGTACTGAATCTGTGTCCGCGGGTGGGATCATATTTTTCCACCGCACGGGTGAGGCCAATGGTGCCTTCTTGAATAAGGTCGAGCAGATCTAAACCCTTGCCTTGATACCGCTTAGCCAGATTCACAACTAAACGTAAATTTGCAGTGATCATCTGGTTTTTAGCCCTTTCCCCCAAGCGCAGTTGCCGCCTTTCATCTGCGGTTAGTTCAGTTGCACTTTTTTCCAGCAGGGGAGCCATGGCCTGCACCTTGCGGCCAAGGGTTAATTCCTGTTCAGGGGTGAGTAGCTGATGCCTACCAATCTCACCAAGAAAGGCACTGAGTGAACTGCTCATTAGCGAACCTGGGCGGGGGCATTGATTTGAACCTAGGGGAACTGTTTGATTTTCTAGAAACCGTCATAAAGGCTTAGTAGTTTATGTTTTATTCGTTATTGCTTCCAGCTCAAAAATCAACTAACAAATGCTTTACCATTGCAACGAAAAGCCACAAAAGATAGGCCTTAAGGCAATTGAATTCCAAAAAGTAGTGGGCTTGCTCGCAGTGGGCTTGATAAACGGTTACTGTCCCGGCGGTATCGGATTGTTTCGATGGACGCTTCCGTAGTAAGCCGCGCGGGCATGGCCTACGCCCATGAACTGAGCTTCATGCTGTGTTTTGCAGCCCTCACCGCCGAACGCTTTTTAATTCGTGCCAACCCCGATCGCAGCACCGCCACAAAATTAATCATCACCGACGTGGTTTACGGCCTTGCTGCCCTCACGCTCCTGGGCAGTGGTGTGTTGCGGGTGCTTTATTTCGGCCAAGGGGCTGATTTCTACACTGAAAATCCGCTTTTTTGGTGGAAGGTGGGTATCTATCTCAGCGCCGGTGCCCTTTCGCTTTATCCCACCATTACCTATGTGCTCTGGGCCATTCCCCTGCGCAAAGGTGAAACCCCTAACTTTTCCGCCGCCGCTGCCCAACGGATCGGTTGGGTAATAAATGTGGAGTTGCTCGCCTTTGCAACCCTGCCATTCATGGCAAGCCTCATGGCCCGTGGGGTTGGCAGCGGGGGATGATCCCCTGCCCGCCGGTGGAGATGCGGGTTGCAGCCCCAGAGGTTGCCCCTATGGCCAGTATTTCCCCTGGCGATAGGCCAGGCTATGCAGCAGCCCTGGAACCATCGAGAAGGGGTTGGGTAACCCTGCCCTTGTGGTGCGTGTGGGTTGAACCCCCAGGCCCTGATTTATGGAGTAAGCGCTGGCATGGGGCCGTGGAAACATCATTGGCCACCTGGGCCACCCACCTGAAATTAATTCGAGTTAAAAATGCCAGCGATGCCCACCTGAGGCTGTGGCGTCGCAATCCACCCCTGCAGGGGGGCAGAGCCAGTAATGGCAGGGCCCTGCTCAGTTTTGAACTGGTGCAAAGGGGTGGCAAAAAAATAGTTGAACCCCTTGTTGATTTGTTGATTAGCCCCGGCATCCGCCAGGAGGCAATCGAAGCCACCAGCCTGCATGAATTGGGCCATGGCTTTGGCCTATGGGGCCATAGTGATCAGCCCACTGATGTGATGGCAGCAAAACCAGGGCCCACGCCGATTAAACAATTGAGCAAAAGGGATCGCCTCACCTTGAACTGGCTCTACAACCAACCCAGTGGGGTTAGCCCCTAGGAAGCAATGGCGCAAATAGCAACCGTGTGGGCGGTGTTTCAAGGCCTATTGCTAGAGGCATTGCCATTTTTATTAATTGGCGTTGCCATTTCCAGCCTGGCAAGGGCATTGGATCCCAGTGGCCATTGGCTGCAAAAACTACCCAAGGGGGCGCTTTTGGGGCCCCTGAGTGGAGCACTGCTCGGTTTTGCTTTACCCGCCTGCGAATGCGGCAATGTGCCTGTTGCCCGCCGTTTGCTAGCTGTGGGCGCCCCCCTGGGCACAGCATTTGGCTTTTTGTTTGCGGCGCCGGTGCTCAATCCGGTGGTGCTGCTGAGCACCTGGGCTGCCTTCCCAGATAAACCTTGGTTATTGCTGCTGAGGCCCGCCGGCAGTGTGGTGATTGCACTTGTGCTTTCAGGTTTGCTGCAACTGATATCAGAAGCAAAACTTTTAAATTCCGAATTGCTGGCGGAAAGGCGCTTAAGCCAACCATTGGCAGCGTTTTCCCTGCTGGAGCGCTCAACAGGCCTAATCGGCCAACCATTGGCGGCGCTAGCAACGGATCTAAAAGCGAGTGTTCAAAACAAACCAGCTGGGCTACTAAGCCATGGGGTAAATGAATTTCTTGAATTGGGCAGTTTGCTGGTGCTGGGTTGTGCCGTGGCTGCCTTAATTCAAACTTTGATCCCAAGGGATCTGTTCCTTGCCCTGGGCCAAGCACCCACCCTTTCAGTGGTGAGCCTGATGTTGCTGGCACTTGTGGTGAGCGTGTGCTCAAGCGTTGATGCATTCTTAGCCTTGGGTTTTGCAGATCAAGTAACCCCGGGGGCGCTGCTGGCCTTTTTATTACTCGGCCCAGTGATTGATCTAAAAAGTGTGAGCCTTCTAGGCCGGGTATTTACCTTGCGAGCCATGGGGCTTGTGCTAGCTGGTGTTTCCCTCACGGTTTTGCTAATGGGCCAGGCCTTGAATTTGCTTTTGCTATGAAATATCTAGTGCTGGGGTTTCTCGGAGCGGTGCTGCTCAAATGTTGGCTAGATCAACGCCTTAATTTGTTATTGCATAGCAATTTCCATAGCCTTGTTCTAATTGCTGGGCTAGTGCTATTGATGATTGCTATTGCCGGCTTCTGCTCAGCAAAAGTAAGCAACAAAGCAACTAAAATCTGGCCGCTTATTGTGCTGAGCCTCACGGCCATGGGCCTATGGATTTGGCCGCCAAAACCATCACTCTCAACCCTGGCGGCTAATCGCTCAGGCGCCCAATTAGGGCAAAGCGAACTTTCATTTCTTTCGCCACCAGAACAACGCAGCCTCACCGATTGGGTGCGGCTGCTCAATAGCCAACCCGACCCCAATCTCTATGGGGGCGATCCCGTTCAGGTGAGTGGTTTTGTTCTTGATGTGCCGGGTAAACCGCCTGAGATCGCCAGATTGCTGGTGCGCTGTTGCCTTGCTGATGCCACACCGGTGGGTTTGGCCGTTAGGTGGCCCAAAACAAAATCCAGCAACGGCTGGCCCAAGCCAGATCAATGGCTGCAAATAAAGGGGGTGATGGCAGTGGAAAACCACCAAGGCAGCCTGCGATCGGTGCTGGTGGCAAAGCAGATCAAAGCAATAGCGGCCCCAACTAGGCCCCTGGAACCATGAAAAAGTGGTGGCTGGTGCTAGGGGCAGGCCTTGGCCTTGCACTGCTGCAACAGCAATTGCTATTGAGGCGGCCGCCGCGATTGCTTGCAATTGAAGCGATAGCGCCTGGCCGTAATAGCGGAGCCCTAAGCATTCGTTTTAGTCGTTTGATGGATGGGGAAAGCTTGCGGCGCGGCTTGCAACTAAAGCCGCAAGTGGCCCATCAGTTACTAGGCAATGGCAACAATTACACACTATTAATTGAAGCAAAAGGGCCAATTAAGCAGCCGTTTGAATTGCAATTAAAGGGCAAAGATATCCGCGGGGTGCAGTTTAAACAGAGCCGCTGGCTATGGGAGCTGAGGCCAACATTATTAGCCGCAAGGCCAGTGGTAGGCGGTGATCAAATCCAACGCTGGCATGATAATAGCTGGCAGCCGCTATCACCGGTGCGGGGCCTGATTCAAAGCTTTTTACCCCTAGGCAATGGCAGGGGTGTGGCTGTTGTTAATAACCTAAAAGCAATGGATAGCCAGGTGTGGGTGCTGATGCTTTCTGCTCAGGGAACACCGCTACGGGAAAAACAAATTAATAAAAATCCATTGATTTTTGCTGCCCTTAGTAGTGACAATAAAGGTGATCTTTTAGTGCAATCTTCAAACGCAAAGGAACCGGGCAGCCGGGTGGAGTTAAGCAGATTTGAAGCTGCTGATTTACAACAACCCCAACGGCTAGCCGTGGAGGCAAGCGGGCCGATTCAGCTGGTTCCCCAGGGCCATCAGCTGGTGGTGCCACAACTTGATGGTTTAAGCCTGCAAAGCCTGCCTCCACTGCCTGCCAAAAAGGAATTGCTGCCCGGCAGCCGCGACCTGAGTAGTTTTTGCCCGCAACCAGGCCGAGCCCTTCTGGTGCGCCATTGGCCTGATTACCGCCGCTCGCTTGAACTACTGGAGCCAGGAAAAGCACCAAAACAAATTTGGCTTGGCAGTGAGGCCCTTCTGGCAACAGCTTGCGCTGGTGGCGGAGAGAGAATTTGGCTGCTCTTACTGAGTGGCATCCGCAAACCCTTACTTGAGTTAATAGAATTAAATAAGCATGGAAAATTAATGCATAGGTTGCCACTAACTGGCAGGGAGCTTGATCCAGGCAGCAAGCTTCACTACGATTCAACACGCCAAGTGTTGCTACTTTTATTAAAACGCCAAATCAGTGATTACCAAAAATCCCTACCAGCGCAGGTTCATCTTATTGAGGTAAATAATTATTTAATGAAAGCAATTCCAGGGGCAGCCACCCATACCGGCTGGCTGCCCTCAAGGCAGTTGCAGCACCTAAACAACCAACATCCCCGTAAATAACCTATAGTATTGGAACCCACGCCCCCCAGCGGCCACCTCTGAGCCCTGAAATCTCCACTTTAACTTTTTAAAGTTTTAGTAACTGATCGGGCCTGGCCTTATTGGCATTTACAAATCAGGTTATCAACCTGAAAGTTAATTTGTTTTCACCACCGGTGGTAACAAAAGCTGCTTTAGTTTATTGCGAAGGCAACTTTGCAGGGCTAGACGGCAAAACAGCCCATGGTTTAGTTCGCTTCTGTGAGGCTTTCAAAATCAAGGCAGTTATCGATAGCCAATTGGCGGGTAACGATGCCGGACTGCTTCTAGACGGCATCAGCAATGGCATACCAATTGTTGCCGACCTGGCCACGGCGTTGGCCTTAAAGGGGCCACCTGTCACCACATTTATCTACGGCATGGCCCCTGCCACTGGCCTCTATGGAGATGCCGATCGCCGGGCACTGCTAGCCGCCATGGCAGCGGGATTGGATCTGGTGAGTGGCATGCGCGAATTCCTCAATGAAGACCCCGAATTCGCAGCCGCCGCTGCCCAGCACAACGTTTCGATCAGAGATGTGCGACGTCCGCCTGATTTAAAAGATCTACACCTCTTCAACGGCTCAATCGCCACAGCAAGCTGCGTTCGAATCGCCGTACTCGGCACCGATGGCGCCATCGGTAAACGCACCACTGCCACTCTGTTGGTGCAAGCCCTTAATGAAAGTGGCATTCACGCTGTTTTGGTTTGTACAGGCCAAACAGGCCTCATTCAGGGGGGCCGCTATGGCATTCCCCTAGATGCAATTCCATCCCAATTTTGCTCAGGGGAAGTGGAGGCGGCTGTGGTTGGGGCCTATCGCAGCGAAAAACCAGCTGTGATTGTGATTGAAGGTCAAGGGGCCCTCAGTCATCCGGCCTACCTCTCCTCAAGCTTCATCCTGCGGGGCAGCCAACCCCAAGCAGTTGTTCTGCAGCATGCCCCAGCTCGCCGCCAGCTCAGCGACTTCCCATTTATTCCCATGCCCACACCTGCCAGTGAAATTAAGCTGATTGAATCCTTTGCATCAACGCGGGTAATCGGCCTAACCCTGAACCACGAGGGGATGGATGACGCCGAGGTGAGCGCAGCAATCGCCCTTTATTCGGCCGAACTTGCAATTCCCGTAACCGATGCTGTAAGTCGCGCACCCGCTGCCCTAGTGGCAATGGTGCTGCGGGCGTTTCCTGAATTGTGTACCCCAGCCAATCCAAAGCCTTGAGCGCTCCAAGGCTAGAGATTCATCTCGAGCACCTTCAACACAACGCAAGAACGATGGTGAATCGACTTGCGAGCCAAGGCATAAAGATCACTGGTGTAAGCAAATCAACGCTGGGAATGCCTGAAATAGCACGCACCTGGGTAGCAGCAGGGGTGCATTCGATTGGAGAAGCGCGCATTGAATCAATTGAAATCCTGAATCGTTGCGAATTAGGTGTTCCCTTGCTTCTGATTCGTTCACCAATGCTCAGCCAGGTGGAGCGGGTGGTGGCCCATGCGGCCATCAGTTGCAATAGCGAACTAATCGTGCTCAAAGCCCTTGCTGCGGCGGCGGCTTGCCAGGGAGTACGCCATGGGGTGATGTTGATGGTGGAGCTTGGGGATTTGCGCGAAGGCGTCCTCGCCGCAGACCTGGAGGCGATGGTGGTGCTTACCTTGGCGCTACCAAGTTTGTTGCTGGTGGGGATAGGCACCAATTTGGGTTGCCAGCACGGGATCGCTCCTGATCCAACCAACATGGCGGAGCTATCGCGGCTAATTAATGCCATGGAGGCACGTTTTGGCATCAAATTGGAGTGGTGTTCCGGTGGCAACTCCGCCAATCTTCCCTGGCTAGCAAGCGGTGGGAAGCCAGGCCGGATCAACCACCTGCGCCTTGGCGAGGCACTGCTACTCGGCAGAGAACCTCTCACCCGCAAGCAAATACCAGGGCTCTATACGGATGCCATAACCCTGGTAGCTGAGGTGATTGAGTGCAAGCTAAAACCAAGCCAACCGTGGGGAACACCCCACTCCACGAGCTTTTCTAATGAACCAACAACATCACAAATAACTCCACAAATAACGCCAGCTCAACCCATGACAAGGCGAGCCCTACTTGCCCTTGGCGAGCAGGATGCAGATCCAGCGGGCCTTAGCGCAGCTCAACTCACCATTGAGGGAGCCTCCAGCGACCACCTAGTGGTTAGCGGAGCAACCATGAAACTTGGGGTTGGAGACGAGCAACGCTTTCAGATCAGCTACAGCGCCCTATTGAGGGCGATGACTTCACCATTCGTGAGCCGTTGTTTCATCTGAAATATTTTTAGCAGCAAAATTTAATGAATAAAAGAAAGCGCTCCACCCAACACAAGCAAAGTGATCGCTGCTGTTTTTCTATAGGCAATTGCTGATTTTTTCAGCAGTAAATAAGTTCCACCGGCTATAACAGCGGAGCTAAAAAGTGCAGCACTCCACCAAATCAAACTTGTGTTGTCTTTAGGTGCTTCCAAGCCATGCAACATGGCGTGAATTGAAACCGCTGCTGCCACCACAATGCCGCTGATTTTATTTGCGCTGAAGTTATTAGGAAATCTCCAAGACAGCAGAGAAATGCCAGCGAGCACGGATATGGCCAATGCTGCCAACAGCTCAGCTGATCCAAGCTGGAAACCTGAAAAGCCCACTGCGGCGCCAACAACAGCACCAGCAAGGGCCCACAACAGCAGCTGGGAGGAGATGGAAGCCGCTGCGGTGCCAACAGCGATCAGCATCAACAGATGATCAAAACCCAGCAACGGGTGGGTAGCACCGGCAAGGGCACCTCCGGTAGCGCTGCCGTGGGCCATGGCGGCTGATCCAACGCTGAATGCCAGCAAAAGAGCAATAAAGCGTTTCATTGGTTTTTCTTGTTCTAGCCATTAATATAGTTGCGAAAGGCTTGATTTCACAACCAGCCCAAAACCAGTTATCACCATGCGGGACGACGATTTTTCTTTAGCAGACGATATGGCGGAAGATAATGGCCATGATGAACTTTCCTCCATAGCTGATTTAGGTGCTGAGCACTGGCAGGAGGAGATCGAATTCTTGGAACAACGATTACGGGGAGATCAAGGTGAAATAGATAAAGACGACAGGGAAACCTGCCAAGTTGCTTTAGAAATCGCTCGGGATAACCTCCAAAACTGCCTTAAAGGCAAAAAAGATTAAGTTGGGCGGGATTTAGCGGTTTGGCCGGTTTTGCAAAACTCACAATTGGTTTTGGGTAGGAGCTACCAATCACACAACCAACTCGATCTTGGGTTTGTGGATCCATAGTCCACGGTTGATGTAGATATACCGCTGGCACACGGCGTAATTCAGGTAGCCATCTACGAATAAAATTGCCGGATAAATCGTGATCAAGACCTTGCTTAAGGGGGTTATATATACGCACGGTTTTATTTCCCGTGGTGCCAGATTGCATTTGGCACTGGCTCCAATGGATGCCAGGCTCATAATCAATAAATAGGCGGGCTAAATGCATGCCGCTTTCGCGCCAGGGGAGCAGCAGTTGGTAACTCGCAACGGAAATAAGCATTGCCCGCATGCGGAAATTAAGCCAGCCGGTAGCAATTAAAGAACGCATGCAGGCATCTACAAACGGCAGGCCAGTGCAACCCAAAGCCCAGGCCTTTAAACGTTTTTCATTGCTGCTGCGCTGCACAAACCTGCCGCTGTAAAGCTCTTGATATTCAAGGCTGGGCTTACTTTCAAGCTTTTGAATAAAATGGCAATGCCAGTGAAGGCGATTGTCAAAGCGCTGCAAAGATCTGCTCCAGCTGCGCTCTGCGGGGCTATCGGCAAAACAGAAACGACGCTTTCTTGTGAGTTGCACCACTTCACGCAATGAAAGGGTGCCCCAGCTCAAATGGGGGGAGAGGCGGGAGCAGCTGGCGGCCGCGGTTATCGGGCTTGAGATATCAGCCTGGTAGCGACGGCTGCGTTCAGTTAAAAAGCTTGATAGCAACTGAACAGCCTCACGGCTGCCTCCATGCTGCCTGCGTGGCAATAAATCGGGCTCTAGGCCCAGCCCATGGGTAGAGGGAATTTCACCAATTTCTATGCCCTCCAAGGGTGTTAAGCGCTCCGGCGGCGGGGTGAGCATTTCAGCCATGCGGCCCTCCCAGCGGCGGGCCCAACCCTTGCGGTTTTTTAGCCCGCGAATAACACCGAACTGGGCAAATTCATGCCACCTAATCGAATGCCGCCTCGCCCAGGCGGCCACCCGTAAATCACGGGCGTAGGTAAAACCATTACCGGTTTCCTCATGGCTCCAAAGGCCAGCGATGCCAAATTGATGGTGGGCCCGCTCCAACACCTGTTCCACCTGGCCGCAGCGCACCACTAGGGGTTGCCCTAAACGGGCTAAGGACAACCTCAACTCCAACAAGCTTTCAGCACAGAATTGCCATTGCCTCCCAGAACAATCGCTTTGCTGCCAGTAGTGGGGTTCCACCACATAAAGGGGAAGTACCGCACCTAGCCGGCTGGCTTCCAACAGCGGTTTGTGGTCTGCAATACGCAGATCCCGCTTGAACCACACAACCTGCAGGGGGCCCTTCACAAGCTCTAGTGAACCAAAACCGCTTCTTGTTAAAAGATAGAAGAAAAAGCAAGCGATCTAACGGGAAAACTACTTATTCATGCCAGCGCATGCTCTCGAGGTGTTCTAAAATATTTTTACGAACTTCCATTAATTCATTAAAGCATTCTTGATTATGGGCACAATTGCGAAGTTTTGGATCTGGCTTTAAAACCGATTCAATAAACAGATCCAAGCCGCGATTCCACTTATCTTTTTGATCAATCACCAATCAGCCCTCCAGGCTTGCACATAAAAGCAGATTTACTTTTACAAATTTGGATCCGATTTCAATGGTTTTGAGTTGAACTCCTAACAAGGGCGCCATGGGAGCAAAGGGAAACTCCAGTGGCCCAAGCAGATTGGGGCAATTTACTTTCCGCCCTGCACTTATCCAATCTCATTTGCTCAGAGGCTAAGGCGCCAAGCAGAACAAAAAATGCACCGGTAATTATACTCAGCAAAGCGGATAAGGTTTTGGGGTTCGCCTGCCCGTTTAAGGCAGGCTTTACACCCTCATCACTAAACATTGGCTCACCAGAGATTAAACATGATTAGGAGCTCAATGGCCGCAGCTTCTGTATCAAGTGATGCGAAATAACAAAACAACTTTTCAATGGATTTCAGCTTGGCTAGGTTTAGGGCTTGCTTAGCTTTGCTCAAAATGGATATCCCCCTCCAAGAGCAAAATCAAAAGTGGTTTAAAAGCCACCTACTTGATCGATCCATAGAACTTCAGGAGCTCTATGAGCTCCCCCAGGGGGAGCTCGACCTGCTTTTGGCTGAAACAGCGGAGCTGAGGAGCGACTCAGTGAATAGAGATCGCAACCATGGCAAGTGGTGCACTGCGGGCTATTTCCTTGAGCTTGCCCGACTAATTGATCAAAGGCGGGGGCGCGAAACGAGCACCTAGGGGCCATAAAGGGAGGATCTTTACAATCCGTTACAAAGCCTGTAATATTTCGCAACACGCAAACCAGCAATGGACAACTCCGCCAGCAACAGCAAATTGTTCCAAGCCCGCGCCGAGCAGATGACCCACATGGAGCAATTGCAAAAAGTTGAGCGCTTCAATGGCCGTGCGGCCATGGTTGGCATCGTGATTGGAGTTGTTGTAGAAGGCCTCACTGGCTTTGGCATTGCCCACCAGATTGGCCTTGGCGCGTTAGTTGATGGCTACGCCGCCTGCAGAGCTCAATTTTTACCCTTCTGTTTTTGAGTTTATTTTTGAACGATAATTATTTCTAAATTTCTCTTTTTCATCCTGCTTCCAAATTTCTAAAACCTCAGGGAATTGATCTTCCATGCAGGCATCGCAAACTCCATGGCTGAAATTGAGGCTGGATCGCTTAGATAGATACTGATCTAGATATTGCCACTGTCCATCCTCATTTTTTGCTTTGCGACAGTAGGAACAGGTGGAGATAATATTGGGCGAGTGATCCAAACTACAATATGAATCTAGTAATCGCACAGCCCTAAGCCTTAGGTCTAAGAATGAAACCGCCTGCCGTGCAAGCGCTTCCATAATTTTAATTTGGGATTTGTTCAAGGATTTTGGCGTTCTATCAATAACGCAGAGAGTACCAATTCGATGATCTTGATTATTCTGGAGAGGGAAACCTCCATAAAACCTTATATTGGGTTCGCCGCAAACTAATGGATTATCGTGGAATCGTTGATCATTCAAAGCATCTTCAACAATTAAAGGCTCAAATGTGTGAATAGCATGGGCGCAAAAAGACCAATCTCTTGGTGTTTCCAACACATCAACACCAACTTTTGCCTTAAACCATTGCTTATTTTCATCCACCAAACTCATTAATGCAATTGGAGTATCACAAACCTCTGCTGCTATTAATGTTAAATCGTTATAAGACTGTTCCGGCTGGGTGCCAAGAATTCGGTATTCCTGCAGGGCGTGCAGCCGATCTGCTTCGTTGAAAGGAATGCTGGCTGCTTTCATGGCCAATTTCCCATTTGCTCTATCTCTAGGGGATCTATCTCTAGGGGAAATTTGTTCCTAACAAGAATTACTCATTCAAACTTAATCTATTTTTTGTGCAGCCTCTAATTTTCCCTCCTGGGGGCATCCCTTCGGCCCGCCAACACCTCTTGCACCTGCCGCCAGCTAACGCCGTGATGGGCTAGGGCCACCTGAAGGTGAAATAACAAATCAGCAGCTTCTGCGGCAATTTGATCTGGGGCATTGTCTTTACAAGCCATCACAAATTCAACGCTCTCTTCGCCAATTTTTTTAAGAATTCGATTATCACCACCCTCCAGCAATTTATTTGTGTAGCTGCCAGGTTCAGGATCCTTCAGCCGCCCCTGGATAACCCTTGCCAATTCCGTGCAGGCATCGACAGGCGGTGGCAGCGCCGCAGCACCGCCGGAGCTGATTTGGTTTCCAGAGCCATAAAAACAACTGCGGGCACCCGTATGGCAGGCGATGCCGCCCTGCTGTTCGATGCTGAGCAACAACACATCGGCATCGCAGTCGTAGCGAATCGCCTTGAGGTGTTGGAAATGGCCACTGCTGGAGCCTTTGTGCCACAGCTCCTGGCGGGAGCGACTCCAATAGTGCACCTGGCCGCTGGCAAGGGTTTGCGCCAAGGCCTGGCGATTCATCCAAGCAAGCATCAACACCGCCCCATCAAGCCAATCCTGGGCAATGGCAGGAATCAGGCCGTCGGGGTTAAAACGCAGCTCTTCTAGGGGTAAAGCCCAAGGAGCATTCATGGCCGCAGGGGAAACTGATTAAACAAGCTTCGCAGCGCACTGGCGCACCTATGTACACCTGCTCTAAGCAGTTCGAGGGATTCCCCTGCTGCCACCGCCAACCAAACCATCCTGGCCACTGCCATTTTGTGCATGGCTACAGCCGTAGCTTCACCTGTTGGTTTGGCTCAAAAGAACTAAACCAGCATGGCTTTGTGGTGGATTTTTCCAGCCTCAAGGCATTACGTCAGGTTTTGGATCAGCAATTTGATCACACCTTTTTGGCAAATGCCGATGATCCCCTGCTGCCGGAATGGCAGCGGCTGCACGAATTGGGCGCCTTGGATCTGCGCGTGATGGCAAATGTTGGCATGGAAGGCAGTGCCCACTGGGTGTGGGAACAAACCAATGCGCTTCTCTACGCCAGGGATGCTGGCCGCAGCTGGTGCTGGCAGGTGGAAGCTCGGGAAAACAGCAAAAATGCCGCCTATTGGCAATTGCCGCCGCCTTGGGCAAACCAGCAATAGGAATCATTTTTACTACAGTTGCTAAGAACTGGAGTGCTCCATGGTGCTGAGTTCGGCAACCAGGCAAAACCTGCTGCTTGATGTGTTGCGCAGCAGTGAGGAGGAATTAAGTGGTCAAGCCCTCCACGCCCGCATCAAAGCAGAGGGTGGTGCCATTGGCCTCGCCACCGTGTATCGCCATCTGCGCAGCCTGCAACAACAGGGGCAAGTGCGTTGCCGTCATCTGGCCAACGGAGAAGCCCTATATGCCCCTAGGGAAAGGGATGTGCACCATCTCACCTGCGTTGAATGCGGCAGCAGTTCAGCCCTAGCCCAATGCCCCGTGGAACAGCAGTCCCTATCAATACACACGCCAACGGGTTTCACACCCCTATTTCATACCCTTGAGGTATTTGGGATTTGCGCTAACTGCAAACCAGCCAGCTAAACCAAAACACTAAAAACCATCCACGCACCATCACCTAATTGAATGACCGCCACCCCAAACAAAAAACCGATTCCAGTAACCATTCTCACGGGCTTTCTCGGCGCCGGTAAAACCACACTGCTCAATCACATCCTCGCCAACCAGGAGGGAGTTAAAACCGCAGTTTTAGTTAATGAATTTGGTGAAATCGGCATTGACAATGAATTAATTATCAATAGCAGTGATAACACAGTAGAGCTAAACAATGGCTGCATTTGCTGCAGCATTAATGATGAACTGCTGCAAACGGTTTACAAGGTGCTCGATCGGCCGGATCCCATTGATTACATGGTGGTTGAAACCACTGGCCTTGCTGATCCATTGCCCGTTGCCATGACTTTTCTAGGTAGTGATTTACGTGATCTCACCCGGCTCGATTCGATAATTACGGTGGTGGATGCTGAAAATTTTGATGCTGAAGTGCTCAACACCCAAGTTGGTAGAGCCCAGGTTCTTTATGGAGATATCTTATTGCTTAACAAAACAGATCTCGTATCAGCGGAACGCCTTAAAGAGCTGGAAAACCAGCTAGCAGAAGTGAAAAAAGATGCTCGGCTGCTGCATTGTGTTAAAGGGGAGGTGCCCTTACCTTTACTGCTAAGCCGGCGTCATATTTTTCACTTAGCCGGCAAGCGCTTTTCCATAGACGACAGCGATTGGCAAGGGGAGCGCAGCAACCAAATAGTTTTGATCGGCAGAAATTTAAATCAGCCCAAATTACTTAAGCAGCTGCAAGCCTGCGAGGCACCTGATGCAGGCAAGGGTTTTAGTTAGCGTTTTTGCCAACTTTTTAACCGGGGCCATCACCGGGCTACTGGGTGGCTTAGTGATGGCATTGCTTGATTACCTCAGCCAATTGGCTTGGGGGCAACAGGTGCTACGCGGATTTCCCTCCCAAGCGCCTGTGGTATGGCAGTTTTTGCTGCCCTTAATTACTGGGCTTGCCATTGGTCTTTTGCGCCGTGCTGGTGCCCAACCCCTGCCGGAATTGCATGTAACCCTGGCCCAACTGCGGCAAACAAACGAACAGCAACAAAGCCTTGATCTCAGCTTCAGAGGCAGCCACCTTTTGCTGGGGCTGCTTGCCTTAGTGGGGGGTGGAAGCCTTGGCCCGGAGGCGATGCTGAGCCGGATGCTGGCCGAAATAAACCTCAACCTAAAACGAGTTCAACAATCAATAAGCCCAAAAATCAACTTAATCAAATCCCGCTGGAGCTGGCTGGCGGCGCTGCTAGGCGGAATCGCTGGCTTTGGCCTAACCCAAGGTTTCAACAGGTTTGGTGGTGGTGAACAGGGGGTTGCCTTTATTTGGCCGCAAAGCCCCAGCCAGGCGGGCTTGAACCTGCTGTGGGCCCTGGTACTTGGCCTGCTTGGCGGCTGCTTGGGCTTGTTGTTTTTGGGATTGCGGCAGCAACTAAGCAAGCAATGGCAACGCTTCTCGGTGTCAACCCTGAACCAGGCGCTGTTCGCAGGGCTGGTGCTGGCTTTAGTAAATATTTGGCAACCGCTTGCTTTGTTTTCTGGGGAGCAACAATTGAGCCCCCTGCTCCAAGGCGCATTGATGCAGGGGCCAGGGGCACTTTTGCTGCTTGGCCTTCTAAAAATTGGCCTTTGCGCCCTCTGCCTAGAAAGCGGCTGGGTGGGCGGCCTTTTCTTTCCTTTGATAATTGGCGCTGCAGCGATCGCTTCAGGGCTTCATCAAGCCCTAGGGATCATTCCCAACGAGGTGGCGATTAGCGCACTGGTGGCAAGCATTCAAGCTGCGATCTTGGCCCAACCACTGGTGCCCCTATTCGTAACACTGGCGGTTCTAAAGGGCCATGCCTTACCGGCGGCCCTGCTGGGCAGCTTGGTGGGATGGCAACTGGGCAAACAAGGCAAAAAAACAACAGCTCCGCCTTGATCCCACTAGGGTTTCGAAAGATGAACTTTTGTAATGATCGAACCGGCGCTGCTTGGGGCAATCGCTCTTGCCATCGGCATCATTCTCTACCTAAGGCCCAACTCAGACGACGACGACTCGGGCGGCGGCATCCTGCAACCAATCCCGGTTGCCGTGAGGCGTCGCTATTGAACATTTGTTATAGCTATTGAGAAGCACTTGCAAATAGCCCCGTTTTAGTTATAGGTTGAGATCAGTTCTCAACAAGCCTTTGGTTCGTTCGTTTGTTTGGCTTTATTTGCCTGCTTTTTTCTGCTTAGCCGCGGCCCCTGCCGGAGCTGAATCGATCGGGGTTTATTCGGGCCGTCATTACAACAGCGATAAGCAGCTCTACAAACTTTTTAGCCAACGCACCGGCATCGAAGTAAATCTGCTGGAAGCTAAAGATGATGCCCTCATACAGCGTTTACAGGCAGAGGGTTCCGGCAGCCCTGCCGATGTGCTCGTGCTCGTGGATGCAGCGCGGCTTGATCGCGCCGCTGATTTAGGCCTGTTTAAACCACTTAAATCGCCCCAGTTGCTGAGGGAAGTGCCGGTTCAATATCGCGATAGCCGCGGCCGTTGGTTTGGCCTCACCCGCAGGGTGAGGGCTGTAATCGTTAACCCAAAATTGGTTTCTCCGGCTTCAATTCGCACCTATGGCGACCTGGCCAGCCCCCAATTGAAAGGCAAGCTTTGCCTAAGGGATCGTAAAAGCGTTTACAACCAATCCCTAGTGGCAGATCAATTGGTGAGCAACGGAGCTGTTGCCACCAGCAGCTGGATTAAATCGATGCAGGCAAATCTTGCCCAGCCCGTATTCAGCTCTGACACCGCCCTAACTAGGGCTGTTGCCCAAGGGCAATGCGGAGCAGCCCTGGTGAATACCTATTACGTAGCCCGCATGCTTTCCGGAGAATCCGGGGAGGCGGATCAACGCCTAGCAAAAAATCTCAAATTGATAATGCCAAACCCAGCCCACGTGAATATCAGCGGCGCTGGTGTAACAAGCTCAGCCCGCAATCCAGAAGCAGCTCAAAAACTGATTGAATTTCTGGCTTCCCCTAGTGGCGGCAAAGGTTATGCCGAAGCCAACAACGAATATCCACTTAAAGGCTATGGCGATAACCCATGGTTGAAAAGTTTTGGCCCCTTTAAAACCAGTGGCATTTCAGCCGAAACCCTTGGTGCCAACAACAAACTTGCCGTGCAATTAATGGAAAACAACGATTGGAAATAAGGCTGCCCCCCCGTTTCAACCTGCTTGCAATCCTCAGCGGCACTGCAGCCCTCAATCTGCTGCCCCTGCTTGGTCTTTTCTTTTATTGCCTCTCAAGGCCAGGAGGCGCCTTCAGCGCCCTTGGCCGCGAAGGGTTTGAGCAACTGGGCAACACCCTGCTGCTTTTGTTGCTGGTGGCCATTGGTGTGGGCTGCCTTGGCACCGCCATCGGCTGGTTAACGGCATGTTGCAGGTTTCCGGCTAGGGGGCTGCTCACCATTGCCCAGCTGATACCGCTTGCCATCCCCGCCTACCTGGAAGCAGCAGTTATTACCGATCTGGGCAGTCGCCATGGGCTGCGCCTGCATGGAATCAGCTGGGCTGCAGCGGTGTTGATCCTCAGCACCATGCCCTACGTGGTGTTATTGAGCCGCGACAGCTTTCGTCAAAGCGGTCGCCGCCACCTGGAAGCCAGCCGCAGCCTTGGTTTAGCAGCATGGGGCAGCTTCAAACGCGTGGCCCTTCCCATGGCCTTACCAGCCATTGCCAGCGGCATTGCCCTTGCAGGCATGGAAGTGGTGAATGAATTTGGCGCCGTTGAATTACTGGGGGTACCAACCCTTTCCACTGGCCTGCTGCAGCGCTGGCAGGGGGAGGGCGACCCCCAGGGTGCCACAAGCCTTGCCCTCACTTCCCTTGCCGTGGTGGCTTTGCTGGTGGCGGCGGAACGCTGGCAAAGGCGCCTTAGTCGCCGCTGGGATCAAGCCGGCCCCGGCGATCGCTTTGAGGGCTGGCAGCTACATGGCCCTAGGGCCTGGCTTGCCTCAAGCCTTTGCCTCTTGCCGCCCCTACTGAGTGGCGGTATCCCACTGATTTGGATTTGTAGCAGTTGGGACCAGTTGCGCCAGGAAAACCTGGCTGAATTAATTGGCCTCAGCGGCCGCAGCTTGGCCCTTGGCCTTGGCGCTGCAGTGCTTGCCCTTTTTATGGCCCTGATTTTGGCCGTTGGTAGCCGTTGGTTAAAGCTGCCCTGGCTGCAGGCTTCCGTGTTTATGGCTGGCCTTGGCTATGCGGTGCCGGGGGCGGTGTTAGCCCTTGCCCTATTGCTCCTATTTGCCCCCCTTGGCGTACCACCCCTACTGCTATTGCTATGGGGATATGGCAATCGCTTTTTAGCGGTGGCAAAAGGGGGCCTGGATGCAAGTTTAGAAAGGCTGCCCCCCAGCATCGAAGAAGCGGCAGCAAGCCTCGGTAAAAACTGGCAAAGCGTTTTAACAATGGTGCACCTGCCGGTTCTGCGCAGCCCCCTGCTGCTGGCGGGTCTTTTGGTGTTTGTAGACACCGTTAAGGAGTTACCGCTCACCTTTGCCCTGCGTCCATTTAATTTCGACACCTTGGCGGTGCGGGTTTATCAATACGCCAGTGATGAAAGGCTTGGCGCTGCCCTTGCACCTGCACTTTTGATCGTTGGCTTGGGGCTTAGCTCCGCCCTAATGCTGGTGCCGCAACTGCGGGAGGAAACAACAGGGCCTTTGCCCCCGGTTGCAAACTGATTCGGCAAAAACTACCCAGCTCCAACTCCTGCTCAAGGGGCACTTTTAGGCGCAGCAATTCGCCTTGCAATTCAAATTGATAAAGCCATTCATCACCAAGAAATTCCCGGCCCACAAGCTTTGCTGAACCGTTGGCATCAAGCTGCACCGCGAGGCAGTCTTGACGCAGCAACACATCACAATCTGGTGTGGCTGGCGCGCCGGCTACACCAAAGGCAGCGCCACCATCGGCAAGGGCTTGAATGCAACTGAGGGGCAACACATTGCCCTGCAGCACAAATCTGGCCACGAATGCCGTGGCCGGTTCAGCCACCAGCTGGCGGGGGCTGGCGTATTGATGCCAACCGCCATCTTTCATGACCGCTACGCGATCGCATACGGCGAGGGCCTCCTGGGGATCATGGGTAACCATCACCGCACTAACGCCGCATTCAGCTAGCACTTGGCGCAGTTCACTGCGTAAGCGCAAACGCACTTCCACATCAAGGTTGGAGAAGGGTTCATCCAAAAGCAGTAATTGCGGCCCGGGCGCCAGGGCTCTCACTAGGGCCAACCGCTGGCGCTGGCCGCCGGACAGCTCATGGGGATAACGGCGCTTTAATTCATTGATACCCAATTGAACCAATAGCCATTCAGCCCGGCGCTGATCAGCTGCAGTGCGGCAGCCAAAACTGGCATTTTGCCAAGCATCCAGGTGGGGGAAAAGGGCATAGTCCTGAAACACCATGCCCACCCCACGCCGTTCAGGCGGCAGGCAGCGCTGGGGAGAGGAAATGAGCTGGCCGCCAAGGGAAATGCTGCCCTGAACGGGGCGTTCAAACCCAGCAATCAGGCGCAGCAGGGTGGTTTTACCGCAGCCCGAAGGGCCAAGTAAACCGATTAATTCACCAGCTTCAAGTTCAAAACTGATATCTTCCAAGGCCCATTCCCCTGGGCTGTAGTGGTGCCAGAGGTGGGTTGCTTCTAAAAGAGCCATTGCACTATCAAACCGCAGCGGCGCAGGCCCCACACAGGCCCCTCACTGTGAGCCTGGAGCTAAGCAAGCGAAAACCATGTTTGGCAGCGGCATCAGCGCCTGCTTGCAACACCTGGGCGCTATCAAATTCCTCCGTGCGGCCGCAGGCGGCGCAAACCAAATGGTGATGGTCGTGCTGTTCAGCACTTGCCAGTTCAAATCTGCGGCTGCCCTCAGGTAATTCCAATTCACGCAGAAGGGCCATGGAGGCCAGCAGGCGCAGGGTGCGATAAACGGTGGCGAGGGAAACGCGCGCATCTGCCCTGAGCAACTGCAGGTGCACGTCTTCTGCGCTGAGGTGATGGCCGGCGCCAACCCGTTCAAAAAGGTCTAGAACCCTTTGCCGCTGTGGTGTTAGGCGCTGGCCACGGCCATGTAAATCGTGGCGTAAACCCCCGGATACCGCCACAACAAAAGCTAACTTTTCTCAATACTAATTGTTATTGCGAGCGGATTGCAAGCCGTTGGTCGATTTGTGCCCCTGCTGCTGCCAATAATTCCGCTCCAACGCTGATCAAGCGATAGCTCACCAACACCGCAAGCAGTTCAGCCTCTGGAATTAAGCCCCGCAGCCGCGCTAGCAACACCAATTCGAATACACCGATCCCGCCGGGGGCGCCAGGCACCACCAAACCCACCACCCAGGCAAGGCAAAAGGCCGCTAGCCACACCCCAAGGCCAAGGCTGGAGATACTGCTGAAAGTGGCAACGCAACAGCCAAAACCAGCAAAGCGCAGCAATAGAAACGGCAGTTCCAGCAGCAGTGGTTGCCAAGGGCTACCCAGCAATGGAGCATCACTGGAGCATTCCTCGGCCGGGCCCAGCATTGCCCGCTTGCTGCGCAGCAAACGTTCCAGTAATGGGTTCAACCAGCAGGGCCGCAATAACAACAGTGCAAAGGGTGCAAGCAAACCAAGCCCCCACTGCAATCCACCCAGGGGCACCAGGCAAAGGGCAGCAATCATCATCAACAGCGGATCAAGCAACACCGCCAGGAGGGCCCGCCGCCCTGAAACAGCTTGGCTGCGCAGCCAGCGCAAACGGCCCAGTTGATGCCAAATGCCGCCAGGCAAATATTTGTACACATTGGTGCGTATAAACAGCAGCAAAACCTGGGGTAGTGGCAGGGGCACCCTCAACCATTGGAGCAAGGCCCACCAGGCGATGGCGTTTAACCATTGGGCCGCCACCGTGGCTCCAAGCCCAAAAAGCAATAGGGCCCAACCCTCTTGATCGGGAGCCAATTCCAAAACCTGGTTGCCATGGCGCCAAAGGGCAATGCCAAGCAGCAGCACACTCAGGGGACCCACCAGCCAGGAAAGGCGGATTTTTTTCATGGTTGATGGTTTGCCAAGGCAGAGCGCAATTCAGCCCAACCCAAGCCATGCTCCCTTGCCAGCCGCGCCAATTCATCCGCTTCCACCTTCACTCGCCCCTGGGCTTGCTTTGCCTGTACAGGCCCCCAAGGGCTGTTAAGCGTTATCGCTTGTCGGGGTAATACCCACCGGGATTCCAACTTTTCCCTGAGGCCAAGGCTGCTGCTGTGCTGCCACCAGATCGAGCGCAGGGATTGGGCTAGTTCCGGCGGAGCCAAGCTGGTTAAAAGCACACCTGGTCGACCCTTTTTCATTTGAATCGGGGTTGCAAAAACCTCAAGGGCCCCGGCTAAACGCAACTGCTCCTGCAAAAAAGCCAAGGCTTCGCCGTCCATATCATCGATCTGGCACTCCTGCACGAGCAACGTTTCGGTGCTGGCCTGCTCTTCTTGCTTTTGAACAGTTGGTTGCCATAGGCGCAACAGGTTGGGGCGATCCAACTGTTGCTCGCCTAATCCGATGCCCACCATGGCTGGGATATGGGCTGGGGGGGCGCAAAAGCGCTCTACCCAAACACTCAAAAGCGCCATCCCCGTTGGGGTGGTGAGTTCAGCAGCGGGAAAACCAAGGCTGCTGGCCAAGGGGATTTGGCGTTGCCTGGCGATTTCCAATACGGCCGGCACCGGCACCGGCAACACCCCATGGGCACTGCGCACATGGCCATGGCCAGCGGGTGGCGGGCTGGCGAGCAGGTGATCTATGCCGAAATGCAACAGGCCAGCGCATACGCCCACCACATCAACCAAGGCATCAATGGCGCCCACTTCATGGAAATGCACCTGGCTTGGGCTTAAGCCATGCACCCTGGCCTCCGCCTCCGCCAACAAACTAAAAACCTCAATCACCTTGAGGCGCAATGGCTCAGGCCAGGCGGCTGCTTCCAGCTGGGGCTTGAGCTCACGCCAAAGGCGATGGGGGGGTGATTGCTCAAGTAATTCAACTCTGAGCTTGGTGCCCCGCAGGCCGCCATTGCGGCCCTCAGCCACATGCAAACGAAATGCCTCGCCAAGGCCAAGGGCAGCAAGGGGTGCTAACACCACCTCTTGCCCTAAACCCTGGTCGAACAGGGCGGCCAGCAGCATGTCCCCCGCCACACCGGTGGGGGCATCCAAATAGGCCCAATGGGCGGCCATTAGCGGCGGGGGCGCTTTTTAGCTGCGCCACCGCGACGATCACTGCGTTGCGGCATCGGAGCAATTACTTCCCAGTGTTCAATTTGAAGTAATTCCCCCTGTAAGCGCACGCGTAGATCAAGGAAATGGCGCAGATGTTCAAGGGGAATATTGCCCTTGAGTTGCAGCTTGAACGGTTGGGGGCGGCTGCCATCAGCGCGGGGTAATTGGCGGATTTTGATTACCAAATCACCGGTTTCAGGCTTGGTATAGATCAATTCGCCCCGCACGGAAAAGAATCCATCCCCCTCCGGCAGGGAATCAGCCAGATCCTCCCCATCACTGGCCAGGGTGCTTGGTTCCCACACACCCACCACCTGCAGATGCAATTTTTGATCATCTCTGCTGCGGGGATAAACCACCCAGAGGTGTTCCTGCTCCAAATTGAGGTGTCGCTTCACCAAGCTCAACACCCGCCCCAGCAACACCGCATCGATGGCGCTGCCATCGGCAGTGGTGAGGTTGCCGCGGGTGAGCACATCAGTGCTGGCGGGGCAATAGGTACCCCTAACGATTCCGATCGCCCGGAACTGCAGCGGTTCATTAACCGGAGGAATCGGGTGCTGACGCATCAGAAAGGCAGAACCGGGCTGAACCACATTGAAATCTAGCGATCCCCCTGACAGCGCTCGCCTTAAACGGTTTACTAGATAAAAATCAGGCGCATCCCTTGCTTAATAAACCCATTGCAGCAGTGGCAGCCATTGGCCTTGCTGGCTTGGGCGGTTGGTGGCTCGGCCACACCAGCAAGCAAATCGAAGCAGCTGAAACTCCCCAAACGGCCTTTAAACAACGCCGCGCGCCCCTAGAGGCAAAGCTAAAGGGCGGCACTGCTAGTGATGCAGAGCAACTGCAGCTGCTCAAATTACGCCTAGCCCTTGGCGATAAAAGCGGTGCCCTTGGCCTACTTGAAACCCTTAGCGACCAAAGGCCAGAAAATTGGCAGTTGCGCTTGATGTTGGCTGATCTCCGCAGGCAGCAGCAGGATCAAAGCGGTGCGGAAAGGGAAATCCGCCAGGTGCTGAATGTGAAACCACTGCAGCCAGAGGCCTGGCAGCAATTGAGCCAACTGCAGTTGAACCAAGGCAAGGGGGCCCAGCTGGAGGCGCAACTAAAAAGCAGCGCGGTGATAGCAAAAACAAAACCAGAGGGCCTGCCCCTTGGGCTATTGCTTGCTGATGTGCAGCAAAGGCGTCAGCAAAGTAAAAGTGCCGAAAACACCTACCGCGATCTGATCGGTCGCTATCCGGAGGATCCACGGCCCCTATTGGCTTTAGCCCTGCAAAAACAGGAGGCGGGCGAAGGGGAAGCAGCTGTTGCCTTAATTAGGGAGGCGCGTCAACGGGTGCCGGAAAAATCACGGCCCGTTTTAGATCAAGTAGCCGCCAGTTGGATGGTTAAAAGCGTGCGCCAGCAGGCTCAAGGCCCCACTGGCCGCGCCTTGGCCGCTGGGGCCGTTGGTTTATCTAATTGACGCAGGGCTTCATCCACAGCATCACTGGGGGAGGTGGCGCTATCCATCGAGCTGGAATTGCGCAAACGGTTCATCAACTCCATTGGATTAGTTACATCCAGAAGTGAGTTACTCGGTTTTGTGGTGCCGTAGTTGTAGAGATTTTGCTCTTGGATGCTTTCATTTTTGGGATTTGCATGGCCGGCGCCCGATGCAATCAGGCCCAAGAGGGCTGCAGGCAGGACAACACGCAACAGGTTTGTAGCTTGATTAGGCATGGATCAGCTATTAAGTGCAACAAGTTTAAAGGCCACTTTCGGTGCGGATCGCCACTTGGAACGTGAATTCAATTCGCAGCCGGCAGGAACATCTGCTGCGCTGGCTTGCAGCGGCCCAACCTGATGTGTTGGGGCTGCAGGAAACCAAGGTGGAGGATGGCCTTTTTCCGCAGGCAGCAATTGAAGCGGCCGGTTATGAAACAGCCATCAGCGGCCAAAAGAGTTATAACGGCGTGGCCCTTTTAAGCCGGCTTCCATTGGAAGACGTGCGCATTGGTTTTGCTGCTCTGCTGCCGGGTGATCAAGAAGCAGAGCAATTAGGCGAGCAGAAACGGGTAATTAGCGCCTCCGTTGAAGGGGTTCGAATACTCAACCTATATGTGCCGAATGGCTCTGATTTAAAATCAGATAAATACAACTATAAATTAGCCTGGCTGAATTGTTTAAACCGTTATCTAACGGTGCAGAGGCAACAGGGGGAACCCCTTTGCATGATGGGTGATTTCAACATTGCCCTAGAAGATATCGATCTTGCTAACCCCAGCCGCCACAATGGCGGAATCATGGCATCAGCGCCTGAACGGCAAGCCCTAAGGGCATGTATTGGCACTGATTTAGAAGATGCCTTTCGCCTATTTGAAACTGAAGCTGGCCATTGGAGCTGGTGGGATTACCGCTCGGGGGCCTGGGATCGCGATCAGGGCTGGCGAATTGATCACATATATATCAGTGAGGAATTACAACAGCTGGCCATGGGTTGCATGATCCATAAAAGCGAAAGGGGTGAACTTAAACCAAGCGACCACGCCCCTGTAAGCATTGATATTGGTGATGGCGCAGAGGAGGAAGATAACTTCTAGATAACCACCACCTCAGGCGGTAGCTCCAAATGCTGGGAGCGCCTATGGGCTTCAGCGCAGCCCACTGGCGTGGGAAATAATTTACCTGGATTAGCCCGCTGCTCGGGGTCGAACGCTTTACGCACTAATTGCATTGTTTCAAGATCGGCGGCATCAAACATCCAATCAAGAAAACAACGCTTATCACTGCCAACTCCATGTTCACCACTGATGCTGCCACCCACATCAACGCAAAGCCGCAGGATAGCTGCCCCTAAAGCTTTCACTCGATCCTTCACACCTAGTTCTGCGCCGTTGTAGAGAATCAATGGATGCAGGTTGCCATCACCGGCATGGAACACATTCGCCACAGGCAATTGATGCTTCTGGCTGAGTTGATCAATGGCAGCAAGCACCATCGGCAGGCTGCTGCGGGGCACTACACCATCTTGAAGGTAGTAATTGGGATATAAACGACCCAGAGCTGAAATTGCACTTTTACGACCAAGCCAGAGGCGAGCGCGATCTTCAGCAGAGGTTGCTTTTTGCACCTGGCGGGCGCCGGCTTGGCGGCAGAGCCCATCACACAATTGCATCGCAATCTCCACCTCAGGGCCACTGCCATCGAGTTCGATTAATAAAGCTGCCGCTGCATCAACCGGATATAGCTCTTGATCGAGCATTGAATCCACGGCGCGAATCGTGAAGTTGTCCATGATTTCCATGCCCGCCGGCAACAGGCCAGCGGCCGTAACGGCACGCACCGCTTCCCCTGCTGCTTCCATCGAGCCGAAATCAGCCAATAAAACAGCCACCGCTTCCGGCTGGCGCAGGATGCGCAGGGTGATTGAGGTGGCAATGCCGAGGGTGCCCTCACTGCCGATAAAAACACCGCGCAAATCAAGCCCTGGCATTTCCGCTAAGGGGCCGCCCAGGGTGGTGATAGTGCCATCGGGTAGCACCACCTCCAGCTCCAACACATGGTTGCTGGTAACGCCGTATTTGAGGCAATGCACCCCGCCTGAATTTTCTGCCACATTGCCGCCCACGCTGCAGGCCACTTGGCTGGAGGGATCAGGGGCGAAATAAAAACCATCACCACTCACAGCCCGTGTTACCCAGCTATTGATCACACCCGGTTGCACGGTGATGCGTTGATTAGCGAGATCAACTGAAAGCACCTGGCGCATGCGGCTGGTGATCACAAGCAAGGCCGGTTGTTCAACTAAGGCACCACCAGACAAACCAGTGCCACTGCCCCGTGCCACAAACGGAACGCCAAGCTGCTGGCATAACTTCAAGATGGCGGCCACATCAGCGGTGCTTTCAGGCAACACCGCAAGGGGTGGTTGATGGCGTTCCATCGTGAGGCCATCGCAGTTGTAGCTGAGAAGCTCCTGCGCTTTGCTCACAACTGCTTTTGCAGGTAAAAATGCACGTAATTGCTGCTCTAGGGCTCGCCAATCAATGGCAGTGGCTGCACCCACGATTTTTACAAATACACAATCTCAGCCTATAAGGCGCAAAGCTGGGGCGTTTTAGGCGAGGATAGTTGCTTGTGATCTAGCCAGATACCTGGCCCCCAAGCTTTGGTAACAGCTTCAGCCCTGAACACAAGCCGCTCAGAAGCATTGTTTGCAGCGGCCCAAAAGCTGATGCCGGGCGGTGTGAATTCGCCGGTGCGAGCTTTTAAATCGGTGGGGGGCCAACCGATTCTGTTTGATCGGGTGGAAGGCGCCTATGCCTGGGATGTGGATGGCAACCGCTATATCGATTACATCGGCAGCTGGGGACCGGCCATCTGCGGCCATGCCCATCCGGAGGTAATTGAAGCCCTGCATCAAGCCCTAGCCAAAGGCACCAGTTTTGGCGCCCCCTGCGCCCTGGAAAACCAGCTGGCCCAGATGGTTATCGATGCGGTGCCAAGCGTTGAGATGGTGCGCTTTGTAAATAGCGGCACTGAGGCCTGCATGGCGGTGTTGCGGCTGATGCGTGCCTACACGGGCCGCGACAAATTGATCAAATTTGAAGGTTGTTACCACGGCCACGCCGACATGTTTTTGGTGAAGGCCGGTTCAGGGGTTGCAACCCTGGGTTTGCCTGATTCCCCTGGGGTGCCAAGTAGCACCACTGCAAATACGCTCACTGCTCCCTACAACGATTTAGAAGCAGTAAAGGAGTTATTTGCTGCTAATCCAGATTCAATCGCTGGGGTGATCCTTGAGCCTGTGGTTGGTAATGCCGGTTTTATTCCACCGGATTTTGGTTTTCTTGAAGGGCTAAGGGAACTCACCAATGAATATGGCGCCCTGCTGGTATTTGATGAAGTGATGACTGGTTTCCGCATTGCCTATGGCGGTGCCCAAGCCAAATTTGGTGTTACACCAGATCTCACCACCATGGGCAAGGTGATTGGTGGTGGCTTACCGGTGGGTGCCTATGGCGGCCGCGCTGAAATCATGGCGATGGTGGCGCCGGCTGGGCCGATGTATCAAGCCGGAACCCTGAGCGGTAATCCACTGGCGATGACGGCCGGCATCAAAACCCTTGAACTGTTAAAACAACCCGGTTGCTACGAACAATTGGAAGCCCGCACAAAACGGCTTTCAAATGGCATTCAAGCAGCCGCCCAGGCAGCAGGTTTACCCATATGTGGCAGCAGCATCAGTGCAATGTTTGGCTTCTTTCTATGTGAAGGCCCGGTGCGTAATTTTGAAGAAGCAAAATCAGCAGACACAACCAGATTTGCAAAATTACATCGAGCGATGTTGGAGCGTGGGGTGTATCTTGCACCAAGTGCATTTGAAGCAGGTTTTACTTCCCTTGCCCACTCAGAGGCTGATATCGATGCCACAATTGATGCCTTCCGTGAAAGTTTTGCGATTATTGCCTAAATGGCTATTGCTGCTGGGGCTACTGGCTAGCTGTAGCAGCACAAATAGCAACGCACCGGTAAACCTAAAAGCTGGTTTACCGGTGGGGGCTATTTTATCTCTCACTGGTAATGCCAATGTTTATGGGCAAGACCAACGGATTGGCCTCGAGCTAGCCCAGGCAGCATTTAAACCAGGCAGCAGCATCCCTTTAAACCTAAGCATCGAAGATGGCGGCAGTGATGAAGCAGGTGCAATAAATGCCTTTAATTTATTGATTAATCGCGGCAGCGCGGCACTTATTGGTCCCACCCTTTCGCAACAAGCCTTTGCCGCTAGCCCAATCGCGCAACGGCGTGGTGTGCCAGTGGTTGCACCTTCAAATACAGCAACTGGTATACCGGAACTTGGTAATTTCATCAGCCGTGTATCAGCCCAAAGTTTAGTAATTGCACCGCTATCAATCGCTAAAGCATTGCAGCTAAATCCTGCCATCAAACGGGTAGCTGTATTTTATGCAAATGATGATGCCTACAGCACCTCGGAAACAGCAATCTTTCAAAAGGCAATTAAAGCTAAGGCGCTCAACACAGTTACAGTGCAACGTACGCAGCTAAATGATCAAGATTTCCTCAATCAGATCACCTCGGCATTAAGGGCGAAACCAGATATGGTTGTGTTGTCTTTGCAGGCAGTAGATGGTGGTAATTTAATTCGTCAATTGCGGGAACTGGGCTTTAAAGGCACGATCGTTGTAGGTAATGGTATGAATACGCCTAATATTTATCCAATTTGCCAAAAAAACTGTGATGGCATCTTGATCGCTCAGGCCTATAGCCCAGAGCTGCAAACTGATGCCAATCGCTCTTTTGTGGCCCGCTTTAAGGCGCAACAAGCTGGTGCGGTGCCACCGCAATTAACAGCCCAAGCCTATGCTGCCTACCAGGTAATTGCAGAAGCAACAGAAAGGCAAAACAAACGCCAACCATTAGAAGCCAAACCCCTACGTGAGGTGCGTATTTTGCTAAATGAAGAAATTCTTAGGGGTACTTACAACACCCCCTTAGGTAAAATCAGCTTTAGCCCTGAAGGAGAAGTAATACAAGAGAGTTTCTTTGTTGCTCAAGTGCGCATGAACCCCGATGGACGCAGCGGTAAATTTACCCTGTTGCCCTAAATAAGTGCCATGGATGGTTTATTACAGCTCTTAATCAATGGCATATCAATTGGTGCAACCTATGCCCTCTTTGCCCTTGGCTACACGCTTGTATTTTCAGTACTTGGGGTGATTAACTTCGCCCATGGCGCCGTATTCACATGCGGTGCCTATTTCACATACCTATTACTTGGCGGTGCTGTTGGCAGCAATGGCATGTTGGCTGGCATGCATTTCCCCCTAGCCTTACCACTCTTAGTTGCATTACCGCTGGCTGGCATTGGAGCTGCAGCTATGGGCCTTCTAGTGGAAGCCGTTGCTTTTAAACCCCTGCGCCGCAGGGGTGCTGAACCACTGCTCTATCTAATAACCAGCCTTGGGGCAGGTGTTATTTTAGTGAATTTAATTCAGCTCTTAATGGGTGCTGAAGCCTACGCCTTACCTGGAAACCTACTGGGTAGATGGCCAGCAGTATTAGCACTTGGCCATGGTGTTCAAATTCGTACGGTGCAACTACTGCTTTTAATAGTTGCAGGTATAGCAATGCTTATTTTGAGCCTATGGCTTAATCGCAGCAGCTATGGCAAGGCACTTCAAGCAGTAGCAGAAGACGGCACCACAGCACGGCTACTTGGGATTAATAGCGGCGCAATAATTCAATTAGCATTTGCTATCGCTAGTTTTTTAGCAGGTATTTCCGGCGGCCTAGTAGCCCTCAGTGTAAATATTGGCGGCCCCTATTTCGGCATCGGTTATGGCCTTAAGGGGCTTGGAGTGCTCGTGCTAGGAGGCCTTGGCAGCGCGCCTGGTGCAGTGCTTGGTGGTTTAATCATTGGCATTGCCGAAGCCCTTGTGCCCGCAAAACTATCTGCTTATAAAGATGCAGTTGCCTTTGCTTTTTTATTTTTAATGTTGATCTTGCGCCCCCAAGGCCTCCTTGGTAAGCCGCCAATGGAAAAGGTTTAATCACACAATGATTGATATTTCCCTATTTGTGTTGATGCTGCTTGGCGCCCTGCTTGCCCTGGCTGTATACCTACCCCTGCGGGCTGGTCAACTATCCCTTGCCACTCCAGGTTTTTATACAATTGGTGGCACAGTTGCAGCATTGCTATCTACCCAATTACCAGGTTTAGGTGGAAGCGATGCTGTTTATCCATTAACTTCACTACTATTAGAAATGATTGTTGCCATAGCTGTAGCTGGGCTACTAGCATTTTTGATTGGCAAACCAGTTCTTAAATTAAGGGGTATTTATTTAGCAATTGCTACCATTGCCTTGGTAGAAATATTGAGGGTTGTATTACTTAGCAGCCCCTGGTTTGGAGCAGCAGTTGGCATCTTTGCTATTCCCCAGCCATTTGAAGGGCCTGAGGGATATCTAATCGCCTATGGCCTATTACTGGCAATAGTTGCATGGGCATGCGCCCGGCTCGAGCGCCAACCCCTGGGCATGGCAATGGCAGCAATTCGTGATGATGAATTAGCAGCTCGCTGCATGGGCGTAAGCACTGATCAAGTTAAATTAATTGCTTTCGTATTGAGTGCCATAGTGGCAGCTGCAGCCGGCGTATTAGCAGCCCATTATTTCAATAGTTGGAATGCACGCCAGGCAAACTTTGATGCCAGCATCACAACACTAGCCTTTGTAGTGTTAGGTGGTAGCCGCACCTGGCTAGGGCCTGTGATTGGCGGTTTAGTGTTAACGGCACTGCCGGAATTACTAAGGCCAATCGGTGATCTACGCCTCATCGTTTTTGGCCTGGTTATCCTTCTGGGGCCCATATTTATCCCCCAGGGATTAATAAAATCTAAACAATCATGAGTGCACCAACATCCACAAATAATTTATTAGAAATAGAGCAACTAAGCGTTTGCTTTGGTGGCCTGCAGGCATTAGATAGGGTTAATTTAAGCATTAATGAAGGTGAAATTCTTGGTTTAATTGGCCCAAATGGTGCAGGTAAAACCACCCTATTTAATGTAATAACAGGCCTCACAGCCCCAAGCCATGGGAAATTGCGTTGGCAAGGTAATTCGCTAGCTGGCAAGAAACCAGAACAGATTTGCAGGCTAGGTTTAGCACGAACTTTTCAAAACCTACGCCTCTTTCGTGAATTAAGTTGTATCAATAACCTGCAAGTTGCCATGGGCAGCAACAACCGTCGCGCCGCCCTAGAACTCTTAGCATTGGTGCAATTGCAAGAAAAAGCTGATGCTGCAGCTGCTTCCTTAGCCTATGGCGATCAAAGGAAACTTGAATTTGCTCGGGCCTTAGCAACAAAGCCAAAGTTGTTGCTGCTTGATGAAGCAGCAGCCGGCATGAATCCAATTGAAAAGCAGGATTTACAAGCGCTCGTGCAGCGGGTGCGTTGCCAATTCAAAATAACAATTTTAATTATTGAACACCATGTGCCATTAATGATGCAGTTATGTGATCGATTGGCGGTGCTTAATTTCGGCCGTTGCATCGCCCTCGGTAGCCCCGAACAGGTGCGCCGTGATCCCCTGGTGATTGAGGCCTATCTAGGCAGCCAACGATGACAGCTACTCCCTTACTAGAGCTTAAACAACTTGGGGTGCGCTACGGCAACATTTGGGCTGTGCG
The DNA here is from genome assembly GCF_003011125.1 of Synechococcus lacustris str. Tous. GTDB lineage: Bacteria > Cyanobacteriota > Cyanobacteriia > PCC-6307 > Cyanobiaceae > Synechococcus_D > Synechococcus_D lacustris. The sequence continues at coordinate 39,751 of NZ_PXVC01000031.1, forward strand.
GCAATTAAATCTTTCGATTGCAAGCGGTGAATGCGTAGCCCTCTTGGGCTCTAATGGTGCAGGTAAAAGCAGCACCCTAAGGGCAATATCTAGGTTGTTGCCGGCAGCAGAAGGCCAAATACTCTGGGCTAATAAATGCTTATCATCCTTTAGAACAGAATCAACAGTGCGGCTAGGCATCAGCCACTGCCCAGAGGGTAGGCGTGTGTTAGCAAAGCAAACGGTATTAGCCAACCTAGAGCTGGGTGCATGGCTGAGGCGAAATAAAAAAGCGATTAAAATAGATTTAGATTATTGCTATCAATTATTTCCACGCTTAGCTGAAAGGCGCCTGCAATTGGCGGGTAGCCTCAGTGGTGGTGAGCAGCAGATGTTGGCGATTGCAAGGGCATTAATGGCAAAACCAAACCTATTGCTATTGGATGAACCAAGCCTAGGTTTAGCGCCCCTTTTAGTTGATGAATTGATGCAGTGCCTAGCTAAATTAAATAAAGATGGTTTAACAATGCTGCTTGTTGAACAAAATGTATATGCAGCCCTTGCAATTGCCCAGCGTGGTTATGTGCTTGAAGCCGGTGAATTGGTGCTGGAGGGCACAGCTCAGGAGCTGCGGAAAAACAGCAACCTAAGGAGGTCCTATCTTGGCGATGAGTGATGAATATGCTTAGCAGAAGATCTTTATTTGGCTTAGCCGGTAGTGGCCAGATTTAAGGCTTGGCCTGTTTAGCGATATCAATAGTAGCTATGGGTCTACAAACTATTTAGATACAGTAGAAGCAGGAATTAAATTTATCCTTGCAAGTAAACCAGATCAAGTGATCTGCGCTGGTGACATGATTGCAGGCCAAAAATGCTGATCGAGCTGCAGCAAATCGTTTTTAGCAGCCAAGAAAGCATCAACTAGGCCTTAATTAAATAATATTTTTGGTTGGTTTGGGATGCATCCAGTGCCAGATATCAAACCAGCAACAAAATTGGGCCCGTGAGCAACTCGCAAGCTCAAGCGCAAGAAAGGCAAAGATACGGATTGCCCTAGAACATTTACCCCTAAGGGGTGTTAGCCGCGGCCGCGATCAACCAGGCGAGGTTCTAGATCAAGCAAACAAACTCCAGCAAATCCTTGAGATTGGTGGCGTACATGCTTATGTAAGTTGGATTTAATTCAGCTAGGGGCAACAGGTAGTGGCCCGCTTCAATTAATTGTAGACACAAACCCCCCGCGCCAAAGCATCACCCTGTTAGACGTATTTTGGCAACAACGGGAAATATCAGAAACCAGCTATAGCTTTCCCGGTGGCAAAGAAATTAATTGGGATGAGTTACCCATCAATTTACCATCACATAATGGTCCACTATTACACCGAATATCAAAGCGTAGTTCAATACTTCATTAAATTATATTTTGAAAACAAAATAAATACTTCCTAAGGTCGCTCTGGCAGCGCCGCCCCCTCAGATCTGCGCGGATCTGCAACACCAAGGCTGCCACCCCCAGGTATTAATTCCACACTATTGGCAGAACCCATCGCCGCTGTTTGCAACAACTTATGGCCTTTGGCTTCTAACAATCTTTGTGTATCAGGGCTGATGCCTTCCTCCATACTTAATTGATCAGGCCAAAGCTGGCTATGCACCCGTGGAACCAACACTGCACTTGCTAAATTCAAGCCATGCAGAATCCTGTTTAATATCACCTGCAACACCGTAGTAATAATCCGGCTACCGCCGGGGCTGCCGGTTGCAAGCCATGGTTCGCCATTGCTATTAAGTACAATTGTTGGTGTCATTGAACTCAATGGCCGTCTACCTGGCGCAATGGCATTGCGTTCCCCTTGTACTAATCCATAGGCATTAGCAACACCGGGCTTGGCGCTGAAATCATCCATCTCATTATTTAGTAAGAAGCCTGCCCCTGGTACTGCAATGCCATTGCCATAGGCAAAATTAAGCGTGGTGGTTAATGCCACCAAGGAACCATGGCGATCAGCTACCGATAGATGGGTTGTGTTA
>NZ_PXVC01000032.1 GCF_003011125.1 Synechococcus lacustris str. Tous
TTATTGTGGCGCAGGATTGGCCATCAGGCTGCAGAGGGTAAACCCACCACCTGGGTGTGGGCGCCGCGGGCTTGGGTAACACCAATGGTGCGGGTGCTTGCCGCAATCATTGGGCGCCGGTGGCTAACTACCAAAAATTGAGCAGCATCGGCCTGGGAAGAAATCAAACTGGCAAGTCTTTCCACATTCACGCCATCAAGGAAGCTGTCAACCTCATCAAGGGCATAGAAAGGCGATGGGCGGAAACGTTGCAGGGCAAACAAAAAGCTAAGCGCCGTGAGCGATTTCTCACCCCCCGACATGGATGCCAAGCGACGCACCGCTTTGCCCTTGGGATGGGCCACAAGCGTGAGTCCCCCCTCGAGGGGATCCTGGTCATTTTCCAATTGCAGCTGACCCTCCCCCTCGGAAAGACCAGCAAATATCTCGCGGAAATGGCCATCAACGGCCCGAAAAGCCTCCATAAATGCCTCCTGGCGCAGGGTGGCAACGGTTTCCACCCTCAACAGCAATTCCAACCGCTCGCTGGCCAGCACAGCCAAGCGTTCCGCTAATTCGGCTAAACGGGTTTCCAGCTGCTCCAACTCCTCCAGGGCCAACATGTTCACGGGCTCCAGGGCTTCCATCCGTTGCTGCACAACCCGCAACTGCTCCTGCAATAGCTCCAAGCCGGCTTGCCGCACCTCCTCTGGCAATTCCGGCAGGGGCTCAGGCAGGGCAAGTTCAAGTTGCTGCAGGCGTAAAGCAAGGTTGCGCTGCTCTTCCATCAGTGCCTGCAGCTGTTCACCCAGCCGTTCCAATTCCCACTGGTGCTGCTGCTGTTGTTGGCGCTGGCCAGCCAGATGGGCTTCCGCTTGATCACGGGCGCGGCGCTGCTCGCCAAAACGGGTTTGCAATGTTTGCTGCTCGGCTTCTAGGCCTTGGCGGCGGCTTTGATCTGCCAATTGCTGCTGGCGTAATTCCTGAACCTCTGCCGTGAGTGCGGTGGCGGCCGCTTGGATCCGCTGTTCATTGCTAACCAATGCCTCCAGTTGACTTTGCAAACGCGCCAACACCAGGCTGGATTCCCTTTGGCTTGCTTCCAGGCCATCTTTATGGTTTCTGGCAAGGCTTAGGGCAACATCTGCAGCTTCTAGTTCCTGTTGCAATACCCGCCATCTGGCTCCGTCTTGCTGTTCACCGGCACTGGCCTCAGCCACCTCAATCGAAAGCCTTTCCCGCTCTAATGGCTCGATTGCAATGGTTAGTTTTTGGAGTTTTTCACTGTCGCTAACGAGGCTGGCTTGCAGCTGCTCAAAGCGTTGGCGGGATTGCGCTTCACGGTTTAGTTGGGGGCCATGGGCCCTTTGGGCTGCGGCTAATTCCGCCTCAAGGGCCGCCTGTTGGGAGCGTTGGTTGCCAAGGGAGGTTTGAAGCGCTTCCAGGCTTGTGGCTAGCTGCTGTTCTTTGCGGCGACAGGCCACCAAGGTTTCACCCAATTCCATTAGGCGCCGCCTAAGTGGTTCGGCCTCATCACCTTCATTGGCGCGGCCGAAACTTAAGGAACCGCTGCGCTGCTGTTGGCTACCACCGGTGATCGCACCACTGCGCTCCAATAATTCGCCATCGAGGGTAACGATGCGATTGCGGCCTAATTCACGGCGGGCCGATTCCAGATCTTGATAAACAAGGGTTTCTCCAAATACATAGCGAAACACCTCCCCATAAACCGGCTCAAAATGCAACAGCTCTAGGGCAAGGCCAAGGCACCCACTGGCCTGGGTGGATGAAGAGGCGGCTGAAAAATTGGAGCCGGCGCGAATTTTATTGAGGGGTAGAAAAGTAAGCCGCCCGGCTCGCCGTTGCTTCAGCAGCTCAATCGCCCTAGCGGCGATGCGATCGTTATCAACCACCACCTGGCTGAGCCGGCCACCGGCGGCCACCTCAAGGGCAAGGCGAAAACGTTCTTCCACCTCTGCCAACTGGGCAACGGGCCCATGGATGCCCTCCAAACCAGCCTCTAGCAATACCCGCAGGGCGCCGGTGCCACGGCTTTCTTGCAGGGTTTCACGGCGGCTGTCTTGGCGGGCAATTTCACGCTCCAGCTGCTGTTGTTCCTGCTCGAGCCGTTGGCGGGTGCGCTGCTGCAGGGAAAGGGCTTCCGCCAACTCCTGGATGGAGCTGCGCTCTGTTTTGCCCCCTTGCAACACCTGTTGCAGTTGGCTTTGCAATTGCTGCAATTGCTGCTGGGCAACGCTTGCCCCTTCCTGCTCCTGGCCAAGTTGTTGCTCCAACTCCTGCAACCGCTCCCGATCGTGGCGGCAACGTTCATCGAGTTGCAACTGCTCCGCCTGCAGGGGAGTTAGTTGGGCCACCAGCTCCTGGCGGCGGCGGCTGAGCTGCTGTTGCGCCTCAAGCCAGCTACCTGAACGACCAGCCACCTCCCCTAGGCGGCGGCGGGATAATTCCACGGCGGCTTCAGCGGTGAGGCATTGCTGTTGGGCTTGTTCACGCATTTCATGCTGATCGCTGGCTTCCAGTCGGCGCTGTTGATCGAGCAGGGCGCCCCGCTCCTGCAATAGCTGATGGCGTTGTTGCTGAATTTGAGCTGATTCCTGTTGATGCCGTTCAACCCGCCTTTGCCTTTCCCTTGCGGCTGCCTCCAATTCAGCAAGCTGGCCTTGCACTGCCAAAAGCTGGTCTTCACCAAGGGATTTCACCTCCTGCTGCAATTGTTCCAGGGCCGCTGCGGCCTTGTGGATTTCCGTTTCACCCCGCTGAATAGCCTCCTGCTCTTGGCCTTGACGCTGCTCTAGGTGCTGCTGTTGCTGTGCCAACTGCTGCAGCTGCTGGCGGGAATGTTCCACCTGCAGCACCTGTTCCTGCTGGCGTCCCAACTGCAATTTGAACCTTAGTTCTTGATATAAACGCGCCCTTTGGCAATCCCGCTCAAGGCGGGTGCGGGATGCCTGCAGTTCACCTTCAACGATGCGGCAACGGTCTTCCCTTTCCTGCACCTCGGCCAATTTGGCGCGGGCTTGGTCTATGCGGCTATCAAATAGGGCTACCCCGGCCAATTCATCGATGATGCCGCGGCGATCCTTAGCGCTCATCGAAACTATCCGGGTTACATCCCCCTGCATCACCACATTGCTGCCATCGGGGTCAACCCGCAGGCGCCTCAATTGAGTTTGCAGCTGTTGCAAATTGCAGCTGATGCCATCGGCGCTGTAGCTACTGCTGTAGGTGCCACCGGCGGCCACCCTGAGGCGGCGGGTAACGGTCCATTCCTGTTGACCAGGTTTTATCCAAGGGCCCTCAGCTGGGGCCTCGAGGCCGGCCTCAGCTTCATCGGGTTGCCAACCGGCCAGATCAAAACGCACAGACACTGCAGCCTCAGCCGCTTTGCCTTCGCGCATAACACCGTTATTGATTAAATCCGGCAGCCTTTCGGCTCGCATGCCGCGGCTATTGGCTAAACCCAAACAAAAAAGAATTCCATCTAAAATATTGCTTTTACCTGAACCATTGGGGCCCGTTACCACTGTGAATCCAGTGTTTAGGGGAATGGTTACGGAACCACCAAAAGACTTAAAATGGGTGAGGCTTACCTGATTGATATAAACCAACAGGAAAGCGGCGGCTAAGCCCCGAAGCAAGGTTGCAGCGACCGTAGCTCAATTTGCCAGCTGCACAAGGGGTAGCCTGTAAACAAATTGGTTGCCCATGGCTATGGACAGTTCAAATCCAACCAGTTCCGTTGGCCAAGTTGGCGAACTTTTCAGGGAGCGCTTTGCTGAATTATTGCCTGTAATCCAAAAGCAATGGCCCCAGATCACCCAAGACACCCTTACTAGTACCCGTGGCAGTTTTGATGAGGTGGTGCTGTTGATCTCTGATCAAACCGGCCGCACCGCCACTGTTATTCAAGAGCAACTGCTGGGATTCCTTGAAGTTGCGAGCGATCAAGGCCGCCGTTTAGGCGACAGCCTGCAACCGCTGGAGGAACAACTTGAGCAATTACTTGATGATTTGAATGCAAACCTACGACCCAAAATAGAGCAACCGGTTAGGGAGCGCCCCCTACTGGCATTGGGTTTAGCCGCTGGGGTGGGACTTTTGGCCGGCCTGCTTCTAAGCGGCCGTAGGCGCTAATCGCCATGGCTGATTCAACTCCCCGCAGCACCAGCTCCAGGCTGGCTTCATTGGTTACATCGGTGATGGATCTGCATGTGCGCATTGCACTGCAGGAAGCGGATCGCGAAAAAAGACGTTTAATTGTTGGCGCTTTATTGATCGGCACTGCGCTTGTGTTACTCAGCGGTGCTTTGTTGGTGGTCCATGGCGCTGCGCTGCTGTGGCTGGTGCAGGAGTGGCAGTGGAGCTGGCTGGCAGCTTTTTTAATTGTTGGTGCCGTTGACTTGGTGCTGGCTGGCCTGTTGCTGCGCCTTGGCGGGCAATTGCTTAAGGGGCCTTACCTACCGCAAACAACTGCTGGCATCAGCCGCACCACCCGCACCTTGCTGGGCCGTTAACGGATTTCGTAGTTGAGCCAGCGGCAATCGATGCCGCCATTACTAATGGGAATCCGGCGGCGGGCCTTTAGCCGCATCGCTGCAGTGCTGGCGGGATCACCACTCAATAACCACAACTGCCAACCAGAGCAGCGTTGCTTCAGCATCTGGCCGAGATCAAAAAAAAGCTGCTCAAGGTTTTCTTCATTACCTAAACGCACGCCATAGGGGGGATTGCACACAATTAGCCCCGCTTGCTGGGGTGGTTGAAAATCACGAAAATCAGCCAGTTCAAATTGCAGCCATGGGGAAACACCAGCTGCAGCGGCATTTTGCTTTGCTTGCTCCACCACTGCGGCGTTGTTGTCGAAACCGAAAATTGGCGCCATGGGGCTGCCATCAATCAGCTTGCTGCGCCCTAGGGCCGTGGCAACTGCCAGCTCATCACGCCATAGCAAGGCTTCAAAATCAGGCCAGCGTTGCAGGGCAAACCGGCCGGCTTGGGCTAACTCAAGGCCAGGGGCCCGGCCTAGGGCCATGGCAGCTGCCTCAATCAAAAGGGTGCCCGAACCGCATAGGGGATCCACAAGGGGCAGCGAACCATCCCAACCGGTGAGGGCAATCAAACCAGCGGCCAGGTTTTCCTTAAGGGGAGCAAGGCCCATGGCGGGCCGATAGCCGCGACGGTGCAAACTTTCGCCGCTGCCATCTAGATAAAGGCTTGCATCTGCTCCACCTAGGTGCAGGTGCAACACCAAATCCGGGTTATCCAGCTCAATGCTGGAGCGTTCACCCCAATGCTCACGCTGCCAATCAACCAGGGCATTTTTTACAGCTAAGGCGCTGTAGTGGCTGTGGCTTAAACCCGGCATACTGCCAGTTGCCTCCACGCGAAAGCTGCGGCTGGGGGGCAACCAGTGGTGCCAATCGGCAGCAGCTTGCACGCCACTATGCAGCTGCTCACGGTTTCGACAGGGGAAATGGGATAGCTCCCTTAAAAAACGAAAAGGCAAGCGGGCTTGGAGATGAACGCGATAGAAACCGGCTTGGTTAGTGCGAAAACGCACGGCACGATGGAGCGTTTTTACGGCAGTGCAGGCCAAGGCAGTGAGTTCAGCCGCAGCTGCTAGCTCAAGGCCGGGGGGCACCACTGCTATGCAGCTGTATTCAGCTCCTTCCACTACTGCCATAGCTGCTGCCACAATGATGGGGTTCGGTTTCGATCGAACTAGGTGATCCACACCAGTGCTTCGGACAGCGGTTCGATTCCGCTCAGCTCCATTTCCCCCTATTGCAAGGGGCTGCAATGGTTTCGACGGGGCATCAGGCGGATGACTGAAGCCTGCTCGGTGAGAGCAAAACCGTAACAGCGAACAACATCGTTCGTTTCTCCCGTCAAGCCGCCCCCGTGGCCGCCTGACCCTTAGGGGAGATGGGGTGAAGTTAGCCTTATCAACCAAATAACTCATTGGGCCTGGAAGGGCCCTTTAAAGATTATTTAATGCCTTTAAAAGAATTTATTAACTGAATTAGTACAACATTTAATTTATTACTGTTGTAAAATTAATTCACAACAACCCCTTTCCAAAAAGCAACTCTTCCCTTGATCTGCTTTGCTGCTTCTTTTGGATTTGCATAAAACCAAGCAGCATTTTCATTTACCTTGCCATCAACATTAATGTTGTAATAGCTGGCAGTTCCCTTCCAGCCACATTCAGTTGTGTGACTGGAAGGCTCAAAATAAACCTGGTCAAGGTCTTCTAATGGGAAATAAGCATTACCATCAACCATCACAATGTTGTTGCTGCTGGCAATAACCTTGCCATTCCATTGGGCTTGCATGCAGAGATGGGCAATTTGCAAAAATATAACAGGGTGGCGTTTAAATGAGTAAATCTAGATTAGTTAAATAATCACACCCAGCTGAATGTTATAGCTCTGCCCAGCTGCGTAGTTCCTTGAGATTCATCACGCCCTCTTTGCGTTTTTCACCCAGAGTCCAGGTGGGGAAGGCTTTTATTCCTGCTTTTTTACAGCGTTCGCGGCCGGCGTCTTCTTTATCGCATTCCACATAGGGCAATTCCCGGCCTGCTTCTGTGCCAAAAAGATTTTTTTGATGGAAGCAGTGGGTGCACCACCAGGCACCATAAAAAATTGCCCCCGCCTGCTTTAGGGCCTTTGCAAATTTCAACTGCTCCGCCGTAGATGGGCTAACTGCATCGCCTAAATTGCCTGCCCTAGCGGGCATTTCAAGGGGCGCTACCCACAAGTAAGCAAGCAGGGGTAAAGCCCAGCCAAAACGAGCCATCCTCTTAGGGCAATTGCCTGCAGATTAGGCGAATAGGCCAGCGTTCGGGCTTCCGCCTCCCTTGCTTAGCCAAAAGCTGAGACACTGGGGCAAATGGATTTTGCAGGTTGGTGATGGCAGGGGGTGGTTACCGCGACTATTTCAAGGTGCTTGAACTGGAGCGGGGGGCTGATGCTGATGCCGTAAAAAAGGCCTTTAGACGCCTTGCGCGGCAATATCACCCGGATGTGAACCCTGGAGATGCCAGCGCAGAAGCTCGCTTTAAAGAAATAAGTGAAGCCTATGAAGTGCTTTCAGATCCGGAAAAACGCCAACGCTATGAACAATTTGGCCAATATTGGAACCAGGCCGGTGCGGCGCCAGGAGCTGGTTTTGATGTGGATTTCGGCCGTTACGGCAATTTTGATGATTTCATCAACGACCTCCTGGGCAGGTTTGGAGGCCCAGCCGGTTTTGGCATGGGTGGATTCCCTGGGGCTGGCTCAACCCCTAGCCCAAACCTTGATGCTTCCGCCAACCTAAAAGTTAGTTTTGCGGAAGCATTTCGCGGCTGCGAACGCAGCTTGCAGGTGAATCAAGAGAAAGTTCAGGTGCGCATACCAGCAGGAGTACGCACTGGCAGCAGGCTACGGCTAAAAGGAAAAGGCAACCTGCAACCCAGCAGTGGCCGCAGGGGCGATCTCTACCTCAATATCCAATTAGACAACCATCCAGTGTGGGAACTTGAGGGGGATTTAATGCGCGCTGATCTCCCCCTAAGCCCAGAAGAAGCGATTCTTGGTGGTGAATTAATTGTGCCCACCCCCGATGGGGAGGCGCTGATAACAGTGCCGGCTGGCATCAATAGCGGCCGCAGCCTGCGCTTAAAAGGAAAAGGCTGGCCCCTGCGCCAAGGTAGGGGCGACTTACTGCTCACTATTCAAGTTCAAATCCCATCAGAACTAAACCCGGAAGAGAAGCGAATCTATGAACAGTTGCGCCAGCTGCGCCAAAGCCTGAAGTTAAATCCAAGGGATCAACTGGTGGCAAATGGTGTTTTGTGATATTATTGAATTATAAATAGCCTGGGAAGCGGATTAAAATGGGTATTAAAAAAGTTTTTATTTTATTTTTTATTGGCGTATTCTTCAGTTTTAGCCTTGGCTTAGGGCTTCAACACCACAGCTTTGCCGCAGCCCCTAGGCAAACAGAATCCGATTTAGCTGTTAGACCATTAGATCCCAAGCGAGATATCGAAATTGGCATGCATATTGAAAATATTTACAATTTATCCCTGAAAGATAAAACATTTAACGCTGAGGGTTGGTTTTGGCTGAAGTGGCCGGAAGCGGTGCAGGAAATAATTACCAAAAACAAAATACCTATTCTAGAAATTGTTGAATTAGTGAATCAAGTGGAAACCTGGGATTCCAATATTCAATTAGATAGCAATGAACCAGAACTTCAGGCTGATGGAAATAGGTTGCAACTGGTGCGTTTTTCAGCGAAATTTTACGACGACGCTCAGAATCTCAAGCGCTTTCCCTTTGAGTACCTTGAATTACCGATCACGGTTGAAACCAGGCCCACCATATTTTCAATGGCCGATCAAGCAATCAGCCTCTATCCAAAACTTGGCACCAGAGGGGTTTTAGGCCAATATGCAGGCCTTAATGGCTTTGAGCTGCAGGGTTCATCTTTAACTAAATCAATTTATGCTTATAGCACTAACTTTGGTGAAAGCAATGGCGAAAAGGGAGCTGAATTTAGCCGAGTTGATTACACCGTGAACTACGCAACGGAATTTTGGCCCTCTTTTTACCAATATATAATGCCCTGGCTTGCTGTGATGGCAATGTTAATTTTAGCGCCCAACCTTGAGGGTAAATTCACGGAATTGCGATTAGCGATTCCTTCCACCGCCCTTTTAACCCTGGTGTTTTTGCAACTTGGCACAAGCTCAGATTTGCCAAAACTCAGCTATATCACCTTCATCGATCAGCTCTATCTGTTTGGATATATTGCTTCTATAGTTCTTTTCGCCCTATTTGTTTGGGGCAGCAATTTATACGAAACTGCTCCAGCAGAACAGCAGCAAACTGTTATGTTAAAAATAAATCGAATAGATCTTATCTACCAAATCAGTGCTATTGCTGGCAGTGGTTTAATCGCCGTTTCCGCCTCTCTCTAGGATTCCCCCTAGTCAGGTTTTATGCCATGGAACTTTCCTACCGTCCCCGCCGGCTCCGGCGCACCCCTGCCCTGCGGGCAATGGTGCGGGAAACCCAGCTAAGCCCCGCTGATTTCATCTATCCCCTTTTTGTGCACGAAGGGGCAACCAATGAAGCGATCGGCGCCATGCCCGGCTGCCAGCGCTGGAGTTTGGATGGCTTAATCCATGAGGTGGGTAGAGCTTGGGAATTAGGCATCCGCTGTGTGGTGTTATTTCCCAAGGTGGCCGATGGCCTTAAAACTGAAGATGGCAGTGAATCCTTCAATGCTGGCGGCCTTATCCCCAGGGCAATCAAACGCATAAAGGAAGTGCATCCCGCCATGACGGTGATGACCGATGTTGCCCTCGATCCCTATTCCTGCGATGGCCACGACGGCATTGTTAGCCAAGAGGGAATTGTGCTAAACGATGAAACCGTTGAAATTCTCTGCCGCCAGGCGGTTACCCAAGCCATGGCCGGTGCCGATCTGATTGGCCCCAGCGACATGATGGATGGCCGGGTGGGGGCGATTCGTGAAGCCCTAGATGCTGAGGGTTTTGAACATGTGGGCATCATTAGTTACACCGCTAAATACGCCTCCGCTTACTACGGCCCCTTCCGCGAAGCCCTGGATTCAGCCCCGCGGAGCACCACAGCCAAGCCGATCCCAACTAATAAATCCACCTACCAAATGGATCCCGCCAATGGCCGGGAAGCCCTTACCGAAGCACTGCTGGATGAACAGGAGGGTGCCGATATCTTGATGGTGAAGCCAGGCATGGCCTACCTAGACATCGTTCATAGGTTGCGGGCAGAAACCGAACTACCAATCGCTGCCTACAACGTAAGTGGGGAATACGCCATGGTTAAAGCCGCCGCCGAACGCGGTTGGATCGATGAAAAAGCCGTGGTGCTTGAAACTTTGCTTTGTTTCAAGCGGGCCGGTGCTGATTTAATCCTCACTTATCACGCCTGCGACGCAGCAACATGGCTCCGCCAAGGCTGATCTTTTTTGTTGGTTGGGTTTATGCCCCCTGGGGGGCTGCTGCCACCTGCGCACTGATCGCTATGCGCCTGCTTTTTATCGACCAGTTCAGTGAACACAGCCATGGCTGGGGCTTGATCGGTAATGGCGCCATCTGCTTCAGCATTGGTTGTGTTTGCAAGGTGTCTTGGGGGTTAGCCAAGCTCAGCAAAGCCGCCCCCCAGCAACGTTGATGCCATGAACCGCCAGGTGCTGCGTTTACTTGTGAGCCTCCCCTGGGTAGCGGCCCTTGTGGTGTTGCTGGCGGTTGTGAAATTGGCTGACCAGCGCAGCAAAGTGCATTGGGGGCTGCTGGGCAGCGGCCTGATTTGCTTCAGCATCGGCTGCTTAGCTCGCACCAGCTTGGGTTTACACAACCTGCGCTCAGCTGAGGATCAAAAGTGACCGCAGCCATCCTGGTGGCGGCAAGCCTTGGCTTGGCAATGGTGGGGCCATTAGCGCAAATACAAGCAAAAGCCCCTGCAGCTTCTGCTGCCCTATTGCGTCAACTAGGGCAGCTAGAGCGGGAATTAGGCCAGCTAGATAGGGCCCTTGGGGAAATACCAAACAGCAAAGAAACCAGCCTTGCCTCCTTAGCTGATGCCCCGTCTGGCAGTTTGTTAGCGCCAGCCAATTCAGCCATACCAAATCAAGCCGATGCACTAACGATTCGCCAGGAATTGCACCTCACCCTGGCCCAAGCACAAGAACTGGCTTTGATAAATGATTTAGCCCTAAAGGAACGCCAAGCCCAAATAAACGAAAGCCAAGGGTATGTGCAAAGTGCCAAGGGTTTATTTGCACCAACCATCGGCTTTCGGGCCCGAGGTGGTTACAGCCAACAAAGCCAATATAATTTCGCTCCCCAAAACAACTTTTCGCTTTATCCCGAATACAGCAGCGTTAGCCAAGCAAATGGCAGCAGCATCAAAACCTATGCCCCCAGTGCCAGCTTTCGAGTTACAAGCGATGGCTGGAATGCACTCACCACTGGTTTTGCTGATATTTCGGCTGGCCTACGGCTTGATTACAACCTTTTAGATCTCAGCCGTGGTCCCACCCTGGCGGCAAGGCAAGCCCAACGCCAAGAAGCGATCGCTCGCTATGGCGATCAACTGCGGGCCACCCAATTAGCGGTGAGCAGCAGCTTTTACAGATTGCAACTAGCTCAACAGTTGGTGCGGATTCGCGAAGCGGTGCTCGCAAACGACCTGGTGATCCAAAGCCAGGTAAAGGCCCTTAAGCAGGCAGGCCTAGTGCCCCGGCTTGATCAATACCGCATCGAAGCCCGTAGCCAGGAGGGCAAACGACGCCTGTTGCAAGCAATGGCTGATCGCCGCAGCAGCCAGCGGGAACTTTCCAACCTGCTCAACGTTGCCTTCAACACCACCATCAGCGCCGCCGGGCCCATCAATCTGCAACCCCCCTGGCCCCTCAGCCTCGAAAACACCCTGGTGCAGGGCTTCTATCAAAATCCCCAGTTGCTAGCCCTGAAAGCAGCGCGGGATGCCCTTTTGCGCCAAGCCGATAGTCAAGCTGCCCAGCTGCTGCCAAACCTGGGCCTATTTGCGGAAGGGGGCTACGGCCAAAACAACATCAGCAACTTTGGCGTAAAACTTCAGGGTTGTTGCGCTGCCACCCACATCCCCATAGTGCAAAACCAACAGGCAGATTGGGCCGCAGGCTTGCGATTCAATTGGCGGCTTTTTGATGGTGGTGTAACCAGCGGCCAGGTGGCCGCCAGCCGCGCCGCAGCTGAACGGTTGAGCCTTGCCAGCGCAAGGGAACGCAATCGCATTCGCCAAGAATTGGAAAGCGCATTTTTTTACTACGAAGCTTCTTTAGCGCAAGTAGTGGCTGCTCGGTATGGCTACCGCGCCGCCAGGGAAGCCCTGCGGGATGCCAGGGCCCGCTATGGGGTGGGCCTTGCCGATTACAGCGATGTGAGCGACAGCCTGCGGCAATTAACTGTGGCCATGGAAGCAAAAGCAGAAGCAATTACCCAGGCAAACCTCAGCTATGCCCGCTTGCTGCGGGAACTTAGCCCTCCCCTGAATCAACTTGATTCGCTTGCCACCAACAATTAATCCCACGCCAAATTAATAACAAAACCAGCAATACAAACCAAAACCACAACTCCGGGGCGTTGGCATGGAGCAGCACCACTAAAAGCACAGCAGCTAACGCCAACCAAGGCAATTCCCGCCGCAATGGTGTGTGGAACCAATTCATCAGAGTTCCTCTGGATTTTGACGCAGATTTGAACGATCCCAACGCAATTGCCGCAGGGTGCGATAGCTACCGGTGAGATTGCGCAACACCGGCACTAAATAACTAATCGGCGGCCGCCATTCCACATAACTATGGGCCGTGAGGGTAAGCCCTTCCCTAAGCGGAAACACCCTGCTGCCGGCGGAAAGGGTCCAGCGGTAGCCATCTTTTGTGGCAGGGTTGCGACTCAACAACAATTCAGCCCGCATTACGGGGCCATCCTTCACCAATTCCCGGGCCAACTGGGGATTACCAAGGGTTGTATTCACGTCTTCCTCAGTGGCAGGCAGCAAATTCACCCTTTCAACCTCCGCTTCTACGCCGCCAAAGCGGCCCCGCTGCTGCCAATCAGGCACTAATTCCAAAGGCAAGCCCCGCCGCAAACGCCTGGCATCGGCGGGGGAGAAATAAGCCACCGCCCGCAGGGGCAGGGGCCGTAGGCCCTGGAGCGTGCCGAGCCTTTGGCCGGCCTTCACCGTTTGACCGCGCACCACCTGCACGTCCAAAACCCTGCCATCCCTATTTGCTTTTAGGGTGCCTTCAAAAGCAAGCCGGTGCTGGGTTACTCGAATCGTGCGGCGCAAATCGTTGATGCGGTAATCGCGCTGCTGCTGTTCACTATCGATCTCAAGTTTGATCTTTTGATATTGATCCTGGGCAGCCCGCTCCTGAATGCGCAAATCAGCAATATTTACTGCTAATTGGGTGGAACGATCCTCTGTGCTCACTACAGGAGCAGCTAATGGTGCAACCACCTCCCGGGCAGCTAGGTAGCGATAATCGGCAAGTTTTTGGTCGTAAGTAGTTTTCAACTGGCGCAAATTGGCAGCATCGCTTTGCAACTTCACCAGGGCGGTGTTTTTAAGGTTTTGGGCTGCCCTTAAGCGGCTGCCATCCCGGCGGTTGAGGTTTGCGTTGATCGCAATCAGCTCTGCTAAATCACGGTTTTGACGCTGCAATTCCTGCTCCAAGGCAGGTAGATAGATCCTCAGCAGCGGTTGCCCCCTTCGCACCAATTGACCTTGCTCCATGAATAAATCAAGGATCTGGCCGGCTGCCCTGGCATCCAGCAAGGTGGCATCACCTGGCACGGTTAACACCCCGCGGCCAACAACTTCCGTGGGCACAGGCCACAGCAGCACCCAAGCGGCAGTTAGGGCTGCCATCCCAGTGAGGGAAAGCGCCACAGGGCGATAGCCAGGGGCATCAAACACCAAAAAAGCAGGCCACTTAACTTGCAGTTTGCCTGGAATCACCACTAGGCACCATTGGCCTCAACAATGGGAGTAATCGCATCATTGCCATGGGAGTGGAAAGGCTGGGCCATGTGGCCATTCGAGTGGCTGACATGGCTAGGGCTAAGCACTTTTACCAACAATTAGGGATGCGTTTGGTGTGGGATGCCCCCGACTGGGCCTACCTGATGGCAGGCGCCGACGGCTTAGCCCTACTAGGGCCCAGCTACAAAGCAGCTGGGCCCCATTTTGCTTTTCATTTTGAAGATCGCCCCGAATTGAATTCCCTGCACGCAGAACTGCAATCGGCAGGCCATAGCTGTGGGCCCATCCATGACCATCGCGATGGCACCGCCAGCTTCTACCTCCAAGACCCGGAAGGCAACTGGCTCGAAATGCTCTACGAGCCCCCCGGTGGCATCCCCAGCAACCTGGAAAGGGATGCCAAGCACGCTTGATATCGAAGCAGAAGCACTCCAATTACTGGAGTGGGGCAGGCTCGGCCAACAATTGGCCCAATTCGCCGGCAGCGTATTGGGGCGGAAATTATGCGAGGCCATCCCCCTTGCCCCCAACCTTGAAGAGGCGCGGCGGCGCCTGGAGGAAACCGCTGAAATACTTGGCCTAGACGGCCTTTTAGAGGGTGGACTCAGTTTTGTTGGCGTTGCAGACACAACTGACACAGTGCAGTTATGCGCCAAAGGCGGCTGCAGTGATGGTGAAGCCCTACTGCAATTAGCAAACACCCTTGCTGCCGCCAGGCGCCTGCGGCGTCAAATCGATGATCCCCTGCTCAGGCCAGTTAGCACCGCATTGCTGGTGGGCTTGCGCACCCTGCCGGAATTGGAACAACAGTTGCGTTTTGCCCTAGAGGAGGGCGGTCGCGTGGCGGATCGCGCCAGTTCAGCCCTAGAAGCACTGCGGCGTCAATTGGCAGCCCAACGGCTCGAGCGGCAGCGGCGCCTCCAGGAATTAATCCGCCGCTGGGCAGCTCAATTGCAAGACAACGTGGTTTCGCAACGCCACAACAGACCGGTGCTTGCCGTGAAGGCCAGCGCCGTTGGTCAAATCCAGGGCCAGGTGCACGACAGCTCTGCCTCCGGCAGCACCCTATTTATTGAACCCCAAGCGGTGGTGGCCCTTGGCAACCGCATCGCCGAGCTGGAAGGGCAAGAAAGGCAGGAAGAGCGGCGCGTGTTGCTAAACCTCAGCAAAGCGGTGGGGGCTGAAGCCGATGGCCTCGCGGCCCTTCAAAACTGCCTGGCCCGGTTGGATCTCGCCCTTGCAAGAGCCCGCTACAGCGCCTGGCTTGGGGCGGTGAAACCAGAACTTGGCAGCCAGCATTGGCAGCTATTGGAATTACGTCATCCCCTACTGGTGTGGCAGGAGCGGCAGGAGGGGGGTGCGCCTGTGGTGCCGGTGAGTTTGCAGATCGAGCCCAATTTGCGGGTGGTTGCCATCACAGGCCCCAACACCGGCGGAAAAACCGTAACGCTTAAAAGCCTTGGCCTAGCAACACTTATGGCTAGGGCGGGGCTGTTTTTACCCTGCCAAGGCACTGCAAAATTGCCCTGGTGTGCGGCGGTATTAGCTGATATCGGCGATGAACAATCGCTTCAGCAAAACCTTTCCACCTTCAGCGGCCATGTGAAACGCATTGCCAGAATCCTTACTGCTATCACCAATCTGCAATCGGCAGCTAACGGTGGCCTAGCTCCGGCCCTAGTGCTGCTAGATGAGGTGGGCGCTGGCACCGATCCCAGTGAAGGCAGTGCCTTAGCCACCGCCCTACTGCAACAGCTGGCGGCAACGGTGCAGTTATCGGTTGCCACCACCCATTTCGGTGAATTAAAGGCGCTCAAATACAACGACCCCCGCTTTGAAAATGCCTCGGTTGAATTCAATGAAGCCAGCCTTAGGCCCACCTACAGGTTGCTTTGGGGTATTCCGGGGAGAAGCAACGCCCTAGCGGTAGCGAGGCGATTGGGCTTGCCTGAGCCGGTGCTGCAGGCAGCTGAAACCATGCTTGAAAACCAAGGTGCCAGCTCAGTTAATAGCGTTATCTTTGGCCTTGAAGAGCAAAGGCAAAGGCAACAGGAGGCCGCTGAAGAAGCAGCCGCCCTTTTGATGCGGGCAGAACTGTTGCACGAGGAACTGCAACAACGCTGGCAGCAACAACAACAAATCAAAATCGAGCAACAGGGCCTGGCCCGCGACCAACTGGTGGGATCGATTCGCGAAGGCCAAAAAGAGGTGCGGCAATTAATTAAACGGCTGCGCCGTGGTGATGCCGGCGGAGAGGATGCCCGCCAAGCGGGCCAGAGGTTGAAAGTTTTAGAAGCGGCTCACCGCGGCCAAATCGCCCCCCCACCAGTAAAGGGCTGGCTGCCCCAGGTGGGGGATAGAGTGCGCTTGCTAAGCCTTGGTAAAGCAGCTGAGGTGCTGGCCATTGGCGATGGCGGCAACAGCCTGCAATTGCGCTGCGGTGTGTTGCGACTCACGGTGCCCCTTGATGGCATCGAAGGTTTGCACGGTGAAAAGCCAGTGGCACCACCTCCAGCTCCAGCTGCAACTCCAGCAAGAGTTGTTAAGTCAAGCGCTGCCAGCAGCAGCCCGCGCACCAGCAACAACAGCGTTGATGTGCGCGGCATGCGGGTGCATGAGGCGGAAGCAGTGGTGGAAGAACACCTGCGCCGATGCCGCGGCACCCTTTGGGTGGTGCATGGCGTTGGCACCGGTCGCTTAAAGCGTGGCCTACGCAGCTGGCTGGAGGGGCTCAATTACGTGGACAAAGTTTGTGATGCCAACCAAGATGAAGGCGGACCAGGATGCAGCGTTGTTTGGCTGCGTTAACCCCACCATTGGCTCATCCCCACGAAATCCAACACGAACATCGGGATGGCAATCCCGCCGCTTTCCGCTGGAGTGTGCTCCTAAACAGTGGCCTTTCAGGGTTGCAGTTAGCCATTGGCATCGGCTTTGGCTCCCTTGCCCTGATCGGTGATGCCTTGCATAACCTCGGCGATGTGGCGGGTTTGTTGCTCGGTTGGGGCGCCGAACAATTAAGTGCAAGGCCCGCCAGCAAACAATTCACCTATGGCTTTGGCCGCAGTACCCAGCTGGCTGCCATGGCCAATGCGGCACTGATCTTGATGGCCTCCGCTGTGGTGATTGTGGAGGGGCTCCAGCGCTTAGCAAAACCGGTGGAAGTTACAGCGGGCCCGGTGGCGGTGGCCGCCTTCATCGGCATCCTTGTAAATCTTGGCTCCGCCCGCTTATTTGGCCATAACCACGGCCACGACTTAAATAAAAAAGCCGCAGTATTCCATCTGTTAACCGATGCCGCCGTTAGCGCAGCGGTTCTTGTGAGTGCCCTTTTGGTTCAATTCACCGGCATCCATTGGTTGGATCCCTTCACCGGAATCTTGGTTGGCTTGGCAGTGGCCTGGACCGGTTGGAAACTGCTGCGTCAATCCGTGGTAGTTGCCCTAGATGGGGTGCCCCCAGGCATAAATATGGAAGCAGTTGAAACCACCCTGGCATCCCTACCTGGGGTGGTGAACGTGCATCACATCCATGTTTGGGGCATGAGCACATCCCAAACCGCCCTCACCGCCCATCTACTCAGGAATCCCCAAGCCGTTAACGATATGGAATTAATCCACCAGGCCAAGCAAGCCCTGGCTGAACTCGGCATCGCCCACTCAACCCTGCAACTAGAGAACCTGCCCTAGGGCAAGCCCATCTGCATCAAACAAGCTCCAGCCGCTGGCATCCACCTCCAGGTGAATAACTTGCCCCAATTGCAAAGCCGCCGCCGGCAGGGCCCTGAACTGCACTTTTTCGCCACTTTCCTGCAGCAGCGCCGCCACCAGCACTTCATTACCTAGGGCTTCAATCTGTTCCACCTCCGCTGGCAGATTGCGGTTGGTGGCAGGGGCAAGCCGCAATTTTTCCGGGCGTAAACCAGCCGTAAGTTGTTTCCCTAAATGGTTATGCAGCAATCCGGCCGCCGCTGGCTCCAGGGTTATGCGGCGCCCCCCCAAGAGCACCTGCTCTGCTGAAACCACTTCAACCTTGAGCAGGTTCATGGGCGGTGAGCCAATGAATTGAGCCACAAATAAATTTGATGGTTTTTGATACAACTCCATGGGGGTGCCGAGCTGTTGCAAACAGCCGCCATTGAGAACGGCAATGCGATGGCCCATGGTCATCGCTTCCACTTGATCATGGGTTACATACACGGTGGTAACCCCAAGGGAACGCTGCAAATCAACGATTTGGCGCCGGGTGTCACCCCGCAATTTTGCATCCAGATTGCTGAGCGGTTCATCCATCAAAAACACAGCCGGTTCCCGGGCAATCGCCCTACCAAGCGCCACCCTTTGCTTTTGACCACCAGATAATTCTTTTGGTAAGCGATCCAGCAATGGGCCGAGGTTGAGCATTTCCGCCACGTGCTGCACCTGCTTTGTGATGGCTTGCTCCCTGGGCGAATGCACAAATGCAGTGTTGCGGGCCAACCAATCCCGCAGCTGTTGCTGCCAACCACGGTGACCGCTGCGCCTTAGCCCAAAGGCAATGTTTTGCGCCACCGATAGGTGGGGATACAGGGCATAGCTCTGAAACACCATTGCCACGTCCCTGCGGGAAGGGGGCAGGTTGGTTACGGTGCGCCCGCCCACCAACACCTCCCCTGCGCTTGGGGTTTCCAAACCGGCCAACAGGCGCAACAAGGTGCTCTTGCCGCAACCGGAGGGGCCCACAAGTACTAAAAATTCACCGTCTTTAATCTTTAAATCAATTCCGCGTAAAACCTCAACCGCAGCAGCACCACGGCGGGGGGGATATTGCTTGCGCAGGTTTTGAAATTCAACCTCAGCCAAATGGGCAGGGCGAGATGTTCAACTTTAATGGGGGATTGGCTAAGGCATTTTGCAGTTCATCGACCAGGCCAAGATCGCCGTTAAGGCCGGCCGGGGGGGCGATGGCATCGCTGCTTTTCGCCGGGAGAAATATGTGCCAGCCGGGGGTCCCTCAGGCGGTGATGGCGGCTGGGGTGGTGATGTGGTGATGGTGGCGGATAGCAATCTGCAAACCCTGCTTGATTTCAAATACAAACGTTTGTTTGAAGCAAATGATGGCCGCAGGGGAGGGCCGAACAAATCCACCGGAGCCAGTGCAAACGACCTTGAGATCAAAGTGCCCTGCGGCACTGAAGTGCGTGAGTTACCAAGCGGCATGTTGCTTGGCGATTTGGTGGATGAGGGGGAAAAACTGATAATCGCCAAGGGTGGCAAGGGGGGGCTGGGCAATGCCCATTACCTGAGCAACCGCAACCGGGCCCCGGAGAAGTTCACAGAGGGCAAAGAGGGCGAGCAAAGAGAATTGCAATTAGAACTAAAACTTTTAGCTGAAGTGGGTTTAGTGGGCATGCCAAATGCCGGCAAAAGTACCCTTATTTCAGTGTTATCAAGTGCCAGGCCAAAAATTGCCGATTATCCCTTCACTACGCTGGTGCCAAACCTTGGCGTGGTGCGACGTCCCAGCGGCGATGGCACAGTATTTGCCGATATCCCTGGCTTAATTGCAGGGGCGGCCAGGGGGGCTGGGCTTGGCCATGATTTCCTACGGCACATCGAACGCACAAAGTTATTGATTCATTTAGTTGATTGCTCAACCAATGATCCCCAAGCTGATGCAATTACACTATTAAATGAATTACAGGCCTATGGCCATGGATTACCAGAGCGGCCCAGGATCACAGTGCTAAGTAAAAGCGAATTAATAGATGCGGAACAGCAAAAAGAAATTCAAACAAGCCTGGAAACAGCTCTACAACAAAAGGTTGCCTTGATTTCAGCCGCCACCGGATATGGCCTCACCAGCTTGCTGCAGGCGGTGTGGCTAGAGCTTGGCATTGAAAATCCCTAACTGGGAAATTGATTGATTAATCAAACCAACTGATTGGCCCAGGGCATGAATCGCTCCAATTGCTCTTGATTACAGGCCGCCAGGGTTGGATAGCTGGCATCAGCTTCTGCAGATCCCTTGGTTAAAGGGAAAGGCGGTGCTGCCATTGAGCGCAGGGGGCACTGCAATTCCTGCAGCATCAGCCACACCGCAGCGATGTCCCACACCTTTGGCGTAGCTTCCAAGGCCGCGAGCATCGTGCCTAAACCAACCCCAAGCAGATTGAGGCTTGCCACACCAAGCATGCGGGTTTTAGCTGGAAATGGTTGCTTAAGGCTGCCTAAAACCTTGATTGAACGGGTGCAAAGGCTGGCGCAACTGCAGCCGTGGCGCGGGCCACCGGGGCTAGCCAAGGAAACCCCATCGCGCCACACCCCCTTGCCCTTGATGGCAACAAAGCGTTGACGCAAGGGCGGCACATCCAAAATTGCCGCCACGGGTTGACCGCCAGCAAAACGGGCCATGGAAATTGCCCAAATCGGCAAACCCACGGAGAAATTTGTAGTGCCATCAAGGGGATCCACCACCCAGTAACAATCTTCCGCAGGCACCACGGTGCTGCCTTCTTCACTCAAAAGGCCATCGCCGGGATAAATCCGAGCAAGGCCAGCGGCCAAGGTGCTGTCACTCCATTGATCACAGGCGGTAACGAGGCTGCCATCGGCTTTAAGGGCACTGCTGATCTGGCCGAAATCCTCCCGCTGGCGATCAGCCACCAGATCAACCAATTCAAAGAGGGCTTGCCACTGGTGATCAACAGGGAAAGTGTTTTGGGGCGAGGGGGGCAGCTCAGGCATCAAGGTCTAGGGCAAGTAAATCGCCAAGGGCCCGTTGCACCCTTTGCTGGAATAAGGCGGTGTCAACTCGTAAAAGCAGGATTCCCGCCAGCAACAAACCAAAGGCCTGCAGCAGGAACACACTGGCATAGGCGCCGTAGCTGTTTTGATTGCCAAAGAAACCGCCAAACAAACTAAGTAATCCACCGCCTGCAACGGTTGCAAACCCCCGGGCATAGGCCTGGGCTAATCCCCACAGGCCGATAAAGGTGCCCGCCAGTTGGGGGGAGGTGAGGCCAAGCATCAAGGTGAGGCAAGCATTTGTGCCAACACCTGCTCCGTAGCCAAATAGAACAAGGGCAAATTTAAAAAGCGCCACCGATTGCAACAGGCCAGAGGCTGCAATTGCCACTAGAAAAACAGCCGAAACAACCCCACCGATGAGGGCGGTGCGTTGGGGGCCAAGCCTTGGCACCAAGAGAAACCCGGTGCTGGCAATACCCACCAAGGTACCCATGCCCCAGAGGGCATTTAGCCTGGTGGTATCACATACGGTCATATTGAAAACGGCGCCGCCATAGGGCTCAAGTACGGCTTCCTGCAGAAATAAGCTGAAGGTAAATAAACACAGCACACAAAAGAAATAGGCCACTTGTGGGTCGGCCCGCAGCAATTTAATCGAATCACTAAAACCCAACTCTTGGATCTTGCGTGAGATCGCAGTTGCTGGTTTTGGGCCATTGGTAAGCGAGGGTTCAACCCCGATTACGGCAACTAAAATCAAGCCAAAAATAACAATTGGCGCTACTACCGTGAGCTCGCGAACCGCAGAGATCACCAGGCTTAAATCGGTGCTGGCGCAGGCACTACCTAAAAAGCGACTGGCAAAAATTGCACCCACAACAATGCCAACCGTGAGCATCGACCACACCACCGACACCAGGGCGGGCCGTTCCCGTTCATTGGTGACATCAACCAAAAGGGCAGCAAAAGGGGTGGAACTGGCGGAGATGGCTGTGCCATAGAGAAGAAAAACCAAGGCCAGCACAAGCGAGCGCGTTAGCACCGCGGCGCTATCGCCTGCCTGGGCTGCGGCCGCCACCCACAGCACTGTGCTGCCGGCAAGCCAAAACAAAAGGCAAAAAGCTGCTGCACCGCCAAGGATGAATGGGGTGCGGCGTAAACCACCGAGCCGGCACTGATCAGAGCGCTTGCCAAACCACACCCGCGTAAAAGCAACCAATTGCTGGCAACCCAAGGCAAGGGCCGTTAACACAGCCGGCACCTGGAAATCATCAATCAATAAACGATTAAATATCCCCAGGGTGAGCACTGCCAGGGCACCTAAACAGGCCTGAAATAAACCAAGCCTGAGGGCTAAAAACAGCAAGCGGGAAGAGGGCAAGATTTTCGAAGCTATTTGGGTGCCGCTTGAATTAGGCAAGGGGAATTGGTAGGCACTGGAATAACAGGTACGTCTGTGATTGGATCCCTTGTGGGCTTAGTGGGTAATTGGGCTGGGGTGCAGCGCAGCACCCGATCAAGGCCGGTGCGCCGTTGCAATTGGGCCACATTTGTGTTGTATCTACCAATGGCGTTGGAATATTCAACCTCTGCGGTGGTGGCATCCCGCTGGCTATCAACAACATTGCGTTGGGTGCCAACCCCAGCTTGGAAGCGCAAACGGGCCAGGCGTAGGGATTCGCGGGTGGATAGAACTTGCCTTGATGTGGTGATTAAATTGCGGATCTGAGCCTGCAGAGAAAAATAGGCCTGCTCAACTTCATAGCGAATTGCATCCCTTTGACTTGAAAATTTATAGGTGTTTTCGGTTGCGAGTTGGCGCTGCTGGCGGGCCTGGGCTGCTGATCTACCGCCATCAAATATGTTCCATTTGAGATTGAGGCCTACTGTTTCACGCAACTGCTCAACAACCAAACCCATATTGGCAGGGCCATCAACGTTTGCCTCGCCAAAGGTTTTATCCCAACCAGATGTACTGAAAATACTTAAAAATGGTTGAACATTACCAAGGGCACTATTGGCGTTGGAGTTGGCAATAGAAACATCAAGGATCAAATTACTGAGCTCCTCGCGGAAGGCATAGGCCGCCACAATGCTCTCTTGCAAGGATGGTTGCCACACCCCTAGCAGGGTTGAAGGATCAGCGGCAGTGGGCGTTATGTTTTGGGGAAGGTCAAGCAAGCGAGCTAGGTCTCTGCGGGTTACAGACTGCTGCAATAAACCCTGGGTGAGTTTTTGTTGATCGCGGGCCAGCTGGGTTTCGGCCTCCATCACATCAAGCTTGGTGGCAACACCCGCCTGCAGGCGCGCCCTGGCATCGCGCAAATTAACAGAGGAGGATTGCACCGCAGATTTACCAATCCGCACTTGATCATCGGCATTTTGCAACAAGAAATAGGCAGTTGCTGCCTGCAGGCGCAATTCACGCAGAGTAATTAGATACTGATTTTTAGCTTTTTCAAACTGGTCTCTGGCGGCAGCAATCT
>NZ_PXVC01000033.1 GCF_003011125.1 Synechococcus lacustris str. Tous
CTACCCCTACCCCACCAGCAACTAGCCGTACGCTGCTCAAGGGGCTAAAGGATCTATGAAAACGCTATTGCTACTAGGCCTGTTGCTGCTGCCATCTACTGCTGCTAGGGCCCAACCAACCAAACTCAACTGCCCTGGTGAAACCACTGTGGAGATGCGCTATTGCGCTGGAGTGCAATTAGAGAAATCAACTAAACAATTAAATAGCAAATTGCCCCCGGCGATTTATCAGCAATGGCAAGAGGCAGCCAAGGCTGCTTGCGCTGCTGCTTACGCACCTTATAAAGATGGCAGTATCTACCCGCAGTTGCTGATTGGCTGTAATAACAAACTGAATCGGGCTTTGCTAAAGGAATTTAAGGGGATGGATCAAATGAATTAAGGGGTTATTAGTGCAAACTAAAATGACTTGTTACTGCAAGTTGTGGCAATAGATTTTCATTGCAAATACATTAAAATTAGAACTGATTTTTGCGATGCGAGTGAAGCTCAATTATTTATATTTAGCACTTTGAAATGCAAAAATTTTTAATATATATAAAGTGAAAGGATGCTGAAACCGATGCCAGGGGCCAGACTGCTGCAAGAACGCTGCTGAGCTGCATGCGCAGACAACCGCAGTGTGACCTCCACCAGGGCCCTCCCAGGGCAGCCCACGCCCTCCGCCGCATGCCTGCCCGTTGCTCCAGTGTCAAGCATCCAAAGGTCTCAGGCGACAAGGTCGACCTGGTGACATTGGGCTTCTGGGTGGCTGACAGCGGCCCACATACCAGCAAGACCCTGATGCTCCAAGAGCCGGAGATCCTGCTTGCGGCGATTCCAGCGGACGCTCCGGCCAAGGCTTATCGGACCGCGATCGTGGAGGAGAACGTGCTGGGCAAGCGCACCCTTTATGCGTTCAAGGAAACAGCCTCCAGGCCCCTGTTCCGTATGGTTCGGCGRCTCTGGGATGTGGACCCCGTACAACCATACCAACGGCAAGTGTGCTTACGTCCAATAGCAAAGAGGAGGGATGAGACGTGAGACTTAGGAGTCTGGGCAGATGGCTCTATAACGCAATTACTTCATCAGACAGACGGCCATTTATAGAGTCTTCTYTAGAAGAACTTGAGGATCTAGCAGATAAGTCGTTCTCGGCTTCAGAAGCTTTTAGGATGCTAGGAATATTTGATGAACTCACCTACCGGATCACATCACCAGAACGACGAGACCGACTGAAGACAAGAATCGCAAATCAGCTACTCCGAATGGAGAGCATCAGGTTACCGATTTCATCTGACAGGGATAAGGTTTCAGAGATAAGAGCGCAACTTCTTTCCAAGTACGCAGAAAAAGCAGACACTGAKCGYAAGGCCAAGGAAGARGCCGCTGCYGARAAAGYACGMTTAGAAGCTGAGRCCAAGGCASAGAAAGAAGCTGAGGAAAAAGCGCGCAAGGAGGCTGAKCGCAAGGCYAAGGAAGARGCCGCTGCYGAGAAAGCACGMYTAGAAGCTGAGRCCAAGGCRCAGAAAGAAGYTGAGGAAAAAGCGCAAAGAGAAGCAGAATTGAAAAATAGGCCAGACAYTAAGTCAAAGGATCTAGAGACTCGACGAAAGGCCATTGAGAAGCAAAGGCGAATAGCCGAAGAGATTCGGAAAAAAGATCTTGCTGAGCAGATTCAGAAGTTTCTTAAGGCTCGTCCACTCAAACAAGAAAATAAACCTAACGCAGAAGAAAWAAATCAAGACGCCGCGTCTAATAGCTCGACGTCCAGATTAAAAGACCAGGACAATACTGATACTGAGCGTCAGCAGSTTCCCAGCGGGAATATGCATGGACAACCAGAGTCAGGCAAAGAACCCGATAGACAGGCCAATGATAAAGCGCAACCGGAAGTRCTTAACAATGTATCCAGATCTAATTCAGAAAGACAGTCTCTAGMATCAGTTAGCGGTGATCTATCCGAAGGATTCGAGCTACCTAGAGAGTGYCCAGAAGACGTTCAAACTSAGGTCGGAGAGAAACAGACTTCATTTTCGGAAAAGCAATCATCAASGAATCCATCCCTGCGTATTACCGGGGTAAGGAGCCGGGAAGAGGAAAGARACGAGCGGCGAGAGCTCGCGAGGCTCAGAAAGCTTGAACGGGCAGATACAGAAGATGATCAATCTGAAGATGAACTGGAGGAAGCAGATCTGGATGCTGACCTTGAAGATGCCGAGCAATTTGCTCCATACCTGAGAGCGATACCGGTGCAGTGGTCGGACTGGTCAGAAGAGCACTGGAATATCAAGCTCCTTGATTATTGCTTCGTTCAAAAGGCAAACGAAGCCAGCAGTCAGGGGCTTCCGTCAACCGAAGAAGACCTTGCCTTCGTGACCGGYGATAGAGATTCTGCTCCCGCCGATGTAGCCCAAGCTCTTGTAGACCGTGTACGCGAGTTCTCATTCAATCACGGCTTATCGCCTGCGCGGCTTCTCATCAAGAGACTAGAGACATGGGACTACAAGAGCCCTAGCCCGCCAAGATATTTTGCTTTCCTATGGACGACATGTCTTATTGCACAGGGCTTCCCATCCCCCTTCGAGCATGGTGAGTTTCACAGACGCTATGAGCGAGATGATGTATTTGGAGCCAATGAAAGCCAATACCTAAGCGGAAATCTCCCTGCAGCTTGGATTCAACTGTCAAAATGGCTTGATAGGAATGATATTTTTGATGGGCAGGAGCACAGGCAACTAGTCTTGCCAAATATAGATCCCAGACGTTCTATMATTTCGCATTCCTGGAAGCTCTCATTCCCTTGTCGCTCTGATCGCAAGAGATTACATGAAGTCGTAGGGAGAGACAAAGAGGGGCACACTTCGCACGACAGTATCGACTTACAACTTATTTCTAGGATCTATTATCAAGGTGGCTTCACTCCTGAGTTCACAGCCGCACTGAAGCAGCAGATTGATCTTGAACAGAGAGGTAGCCAAGTAGAAGAATGGTTATCAGCACTCATTCAACGGGAGATCGAAGCGCGAGGGACAAGTCAAGACCAATCAGAGCGCAAGGTAAAAACCAAGGACTTGAAAGGAATCTGTCCGAAGATGATGCTTCATCTTGACGATGATGACTGTTATCTCGAGTTGGTTCTTCCCAGCCAATCAGTTGCCGTCGAGAAGTCAAGAAGCSTCAGCCATAAGACATACTGCGCAATCAACCTTGAAACCAAGGAGAAAGTGCCGCAACTTGTTCGAGAACTTGATATTGATGGCAAACAAGAGGATCTGATTGTCCCAGAGCTACGTGTCAAGATTGAAGAAGAAGGCAAGGAATATGTTTTAAGGCTTCGACACGAAGGCCTTGATAATGCGGTTCTTGCTGAATGGAGCTGCRACGGCTTRACGMCCMGCAACCCCTAYRTCCTATTTAATTMCGAKACAAATGAAATCATTAACGACGGAGCATTGATTGGCAGCAGCTYATCTCTCCTGTACAGACGTARTTGGGATGTTGTTCTTTCAGATGGTATTGAAGCTGAGACCGATGACCCAATAAGTGTATCAGGGCTCGGGGGATGGCGTCTTCTTCAACTAGCGAGAACGAGCCCACTAGAGAAACCTGAGACAATCTCCCTTGCCAATGTCAACGGCGATGAGTGTGAAATTTGCTGGGTCGTGCCAGGGGGTGGAAAATCGAACAGTAGGCCACTTCTTCAAGGATTGAGTCTTCCAGGGCAAGCCAATGGATTCGTTATGCTGGCAGAGAGTCCAGAACTATGGCTTCCACCTGCAGTAACAGATGCAAAGATTGAACTATTTAAGATTAAGGATGATGAATTCTACATGCCCCTTGGATCTATTCAGGTGCACTCTACGGAAGGCTGGCAGCAGGCAGAAGTACGGAAATTKATTACCTGCCCAGGCCTCTATTCAGTTAAGATATCCTATTTCGATGACTCCAGCGATAAGACACGGAAATGGTCTAGACAGATTTTGATAGCTGAAGAGCTCGACATCAAGAGTCTTCCCCCGATATCATTGCAAGCCGAATACAGATTCAAGGGGATAACGAGAGTTATTGACCTTGAGAGGAATGTGTCACCATTAGCATTAAAAGAGTCTCAAGAGTTTTGGAATGCCGATTGGCTGATACGTGGTTTGTGGGCAGACGAAAAAATTCGGGTTCGCCTAGATGGGGATGGTGAGTATTTCTCACCAGTTCTTTCTGCAGATAACTTAGGTAGCTGTAAGATCCCGATTTCCGCCTTCGAACCGTATCTGCTGTCGAGAGAATCAGCGAGTCTATCCATCCAGAGACAGGGGTTTATCAGTCAATACGATTTGGCGGTTCTAATTAGATCTTCCACCGTTAGTGACCAAAAAATCAGGGAAGAAGAAGAGCCATCTACTATAGAACTGCGTAAGCGACCGGCTCAGCGAAGGAGGCTTGTCTACAGAGTAGATCTAGTCGTACATGGCAATAGAGGAAATTTTGACATACAGAAGATAGTAGTTGATGACTTGGATGAGCTTATAGGGGAGAGATTTGGCCATCTAGACAGTAGGTCAACAGCCTATCCAGGTGGAAGATTTGCAAGGGGGACGAGTTTTGTGTTTCATAGGCTGAGCTTTGCCGATATTGATAATGAATCCAGAGAGAGGCTGCGAGATGAGCTAGATTCGTTGGTTAGTAAAATGAGAAATAAGTCTGGTCTTGCTATCAGTGTAGAGTGGAGCAGAGCAAAAGAATGAGAGCATCCGAACTCAAGAAGCTTATCATCACGCTTTTATCGAGTGCTCGTAATTCTGATGATCMTAGACAGGTTATGGGAATGACCTGCCGACAAATCAGTGAGCGAATTGAGGCATTSACCCCACCCAATCAAGATGTACGGGCAGGGCAGTCATTGGTTAAGCGAATTGGTGAACAGCTTGAAGTTCTTCAGAGTGAATTCGAGATCGYATCAAAAGGAGAAGGAAGAAAGATYTWTCGAATGGCMCCACCGWCATTGATAGTTGAAAGGGAAGCTCCACTTCGCGCAAAGTACGTAGGTGATCGGGCGTACATAAACGAAGTCATTGARCTGMTCGRTGCTKTTGGTGATATGGAGACWCGRMTTRTTGAAWCAARYAAGAGTGCAGATGAATCCAGRGAMATCCTTGAATCSCGTGGAATATCGGTTCAAACAGAGAACATGCTTTTTGRRTTCCTRCCKGAGCCACAGCTRCCAACKCAGRTAGAAMTMTCWATGGCRGAGCARCTTTGTGAGGAKGATATCAGYACARGYATGGAGGTSTATGTKCCTCGTCGCATGAACTTTTTCGATAAGCGATGGTTCAGGCTTGCCGAGGCKCGGCCGAGTGAGATGAGTCAACTTCGCCGCATTAAGGWGAAGTCGTTCCGCTTCGGTCAATCCTCRGAAATATATATTTGGGCAATTGCAGACAAGCTATACAGACTGCAACGACAACAAGCTTTGCTAGCCATGTACCGTATTGATCTTGATGCCAATRCCGCACGACTACTTGACATAGAAAGTGAAATTCCGATCGAACTAAAAAGACAATTGCCAATAGATTATCTTGCGTTCTTGAAAAGGTATACTGATGAGATTGCGTTTRACCGGCAGGCAGGGAGTGGSAGTAATGAACGCAACGCCAGGTATCTGCGAGTMCAATTTAAGTACAAAAAATTATTAGCGGAGCTACTCGAGAGCAARCTSGGAATTAACAAGCCGATGAATTAACTAAAAGACCTCTCTTCACCCCCCGCCACGCCTCCCATGCCCCTCGACGCCGTCTCTGCAGCCACCGCCACCCGGGACAGCCTGGTTGACTATCTTCTTGCTGCCTACCCAATCAACGACGCAGCTCTCAGGCGCGGCTTTGAGCAGCTACTGAGACAACCGGGGACTATTTCTCAAGATCCCTACCTGGAGGGAAACCAACCCTATGAGGCTGGCAAGACCATTCGACAGTTGACGGACGAAGGACTCCTCGATCAGAGGATGCTTCAGCTATTTGAAGCMGATAGACCTTTGTAYGCGCATCAAGAGGCAGCAGTCGTAGCCGCTGTACAGGACCAGGCGAACATTGTTGTGGCGACTGGAACCGGTTCTGGCAAAACGGAATGTTTCCTGATTCCAATGCTTCAGCGGCTACTTCAGGATCCTCGGCCAGGCATGCAAGCGTTGATTCTTTATCCGATGAACGCCTTGGTCAACGACCAAGTCAAAAGGCTACGGAAGCTGTTATGTAAACAGAATGACGGTCCAAATCTGATTCGATTTGGCTTCTATACAAGTCGTACTGAAAAGACTCATGCCAAAGGTGAAGAAGCACTACGTCGTGAACTGATAGGCACAGAACGTGAAGAGATACTTTCTCTCTTTGATGATTCAGAAAGAAATAGAATGCTAGGCCTTCCTCACGCCGAACTTGTAGAGAAGGCCGCCAGGCAAATAATGCGTGTTCAGGCCATCTCCCGTGAAGATATCTGGAAAACACCTCCACAGATATTGATAACGAACTATTCAATGCTTGAGCATATGCTCATGCGGCCAAAAGAAAGAGGGGACATCTTTGAGGCATCCAAGCATTTCAGCTTGCTGATTCTGGATGAAGCGCATACCTATAGCGGCTCGACAGGAACAGAAGTGGCGATGCTATTGCGGCGCTTCAAGCTTTCCATGGGCATTGAAGAGACGTGCAAGATTCAAGCTATTGCTACCAGTGCTTCCTTGGGTGATCCGAGACAGGATGGTATCAGACAGAAAGTTTGTAGCTTTGCCTCGCAGCTGTTCGATGAGCCCTTCAGTGAAGACCATCTAATCTGGGGTACCAGAGTCAGCCCGGACAAGCGGTTTGGCCCTACATACGCTGTTGAAGAGCTTCCTGACGATGAACTCTATGAACGGTATGAATCTCTAGATATTAATTCAATCTTTGAATCCGTAGAGGCTTGCAAGGAGGCTCTCAGGGATTTAGTTCCGCCCACGCAACTGAATGCTGCGCATAAAGCATCAGGTGCTGATGTGCATGTTTTCCTCTGGCATGTTCTCGCTGGCCATCCACATATTCGACGCCTGATGAATGTGCTTGGTAGCGGCCCCCGACCGTGGACCCAAGTCGCGACAAGTCCTGAATTGTGGAYTGTTCCTCGTTCACTGGATGGGGACGTGGAGTCAGAGGAGCTTCCGCGTGCTCTGAAAGCACTATCCAATTTGGTGCAGATCGTGACCAGTGCACGACTGAGACCCGATGAACAGCCCCTCCTTCCCATTCGGTTACATTTGCTGTACCGAAGCATGGAGGGGCTATTTGCATGCATCAACCCACGTTGCCCGGGTGCTCCCTCAACTGATGAAAAGAACCKAAATCTGATCGGTTATGGGAGGTTGTACCTCGATCGGCGCACACACTGCGAATCATGCGAGGGTCCCGTCCTAGAATTATCYTCATGCCGTAAATGTGGAGAAGTTTATTCTATYGCGGTTAGCAAATCTAATCTTCTGGTAGAGGTGCCGCGTGCCATCGAGAATATCGAGGAGAGCGAGASCATCTTGCATYTAACTCCCGTTGAGAGGCACCTACTGAGCAGCGATGAAGATGCAGATGATGGCAATCTCATCGATGGAGGGATATCGACATTTGACGAAACCATTACCCTGAATGGTGGCTTCCAACTAAAGCCMATTYTCATMACAGCGGACGATGGCCAGTGGCGGGTAAAGGAAAAGCAACAAACTACCTTAAAGGACGTTGTCATRCCTGGGGATGGGGCCTATCAGCTCTACAGGTATATCAGGCCTAATTCGAAGCCAAACGCTGATGAGTCTGATCCSGCTCCCAAATGCTGCCCAGGCTGTGGTGCGAGAAGGCAGCGACAAGAGTGGATGAGCCGCTTCACATCATTTACCGATGCACCATTGTCTGTGGTTATCGACCGCTTATTTGATCTTCTCAGTGAACCTAATGATCGCTCCGCCAGCACAAATCGAAAGGAGACAGACAGGATTGACAAGCCAAAGTCCAAAATTCTTACATTTTCAGATGGTCGCCAAGATGCAGCATACTTTGCCTCAGACTTTCAGCGATCTCATACAGAGTTCCTATATAGGCAATGCATTTGGCGGGCATTCAATAGAGTCGCTGTCAATGGAACTGCTGACATAAGCGATGTCGAGGAAGAATTAACGCAGCTACTGCGTGAGGCATCCATTCCCAATCCCGACAGAAAATCTGACTATCATCATAAAAGTTACGCTAGCAATGAGCCGAATAAGCATCTTAGTCTTAGCCTCACTTCAAAGAAACTAGACAGTCTTGCGACGAGTCGRTCACGGGAGATTCTCCTCTGTGAATTCGGCGTTCCTTCGGCTAGAAGGACATCGATGGAAGCGCTTGGGTTGGTGGCTTGTCATGTTGAACGAATCCCAGATCAGCTTGTTGAACAGACTTGTTCAATTTTCGATTGGAAGGAAAGCTGGTGTAAAACGTGGTGTGAGGTATTTTTGTTTGGATTAACTGATGAGATTAGACTCTTAGGGGCTGTCGACATCCAGGATTCTTCAGACTATTACAACGAGACAGGTGGCGACGGCTCCAGCTGGTCGGGAATCCTTGGAAGGAAGGGCCAGCCCAAAGTCTTTCTAAAAAAAGCGAAAATTGATAAAGAAAAAGATATCGTTTCATTCGAGCCACGTACTAACCATGATGGGAGTTTCCATAAGATCCAAAACAGGCTTGTTCGACTGATTGAAAAGGGTATTGGCTTCATGCCTAGCGTAGATATAATGAGGGATCTTTATGATGCGCTAGTAGAGAGTAAGCTGCTAAAACAATATGACGGACAAGGCTCTCAACTTGCTTGGGGCTTAAATTGCCTGACCAGATCAGATTCTGATTGGTATGAGTGCCCTCAATGCAAACAGATTTTTCACAAGCCTAGATTAAGTAGTTTGGATGCAAGTCAGGTGCCGGTTGCCTTTCTATGCCCGGCAAGCAAATGCCATGGTGTCTTGGYAAAGCGTAGTGATAAGAATCAAATTAAGCAACACTATGTTTCCTTAATCCAGCGCCGGCCCATCTCCTTGACAGCTGAAGAACACACAGCTCAGCTTCAGCCTGAAGAATTATCAGAGCGGGAAAATCGCTTTCGAGCTGGCGAGATCAATCTGTTGAGTTCCTCAACGACTCTTGAGCTCGGAGTCGACATCGGCGAGCTGCAGGTTGTGGCACTCCGAAACTTTCCTCCATACGTGAGTAATTACCAGCAGCGGGCTGGCCGAGCTGGTCGTCGAGCAGATGGCTTGGCGGTCACAGTGATGTACGGACAACGTCGCCCTCATGATCGCTATTTCTTCGAGCAGCCTCGTCACTTGATTGCTGGCTCTAACAAAGTTCCCAGTCTGGATATTAGTAATTATTCAATCACCAAACGGCATGCACAAGCAGAGCTCATCGGGCACTTTCTAAGATCCAATCACCAATTGGGAACAGAGGATCTCACCGTTGGTGAGTTTCTTGGTCTTCCTGACTTAAATAGTCAGGAGGCAGTTGAAGTCGACAGTAAACAGCTAGGTTCCTACTACAGAAAGCTCCATCTTTGGCTCGGCGGCAATGAAGCTAAGGCATATTGCAGTAAAACATTGTCACTTTTGGGAAGTAACATTGTTGAGCAGGGTATTCTCAAGGGTCTGGTAATCGAGACTGAAGAATTTGCCAAGAACCAAGTCAAGGACTGGAACGGACAAGTCAAGAACCTCGGAGAAGTCATTGATGAATGGAAAATGGTTCGTGATCGCAATGATGATGAGTCAAATAAGAAGGCGGATCGACTCAATAAGGCTCGTAATGCAATTCTTGGTGAGTTGAAGAAGTTACGTGCTCTCAAGCTGCATAATGTGCTGGCACAATCCAGCATTCTGCCCATCTATGGCTTCCCGATTGATGTTGTGCAGCTGCTGACTCAGAGAAATGACACCCGACAGCCATGGGGAAGCGGAGGCCATCGTCTGCAGCGCGATCGTCGCATGGCTCTCACCGAATATGCACCTGGCCAGGATGTCGTTGTCGATGATCGGGTTCATCGGTCAGTTGCTGTCGTACGACCGATCGACCTTCCAACTCGATATTACTGGGTYTGTGACAATTGCAATGTGTTTGTAAATAGCAGTATTCAGTCAGACATCAAGAAGCATTTAACTAATAATTCAGGTCAACTGGAATGTCGTGTCTGTGGAGTAGCGGTTAACGAGGGAAGGCTAGGTGTTGGCCGTGCGTATGTAATTCCTCGATCCTTCAGTACAAACTGGTCAGAAACACCAAAGATTACGCCATTTAGGAAGCCAATGCGACAACCAACATCTCAGGTCTTCCTCATGCCGGAGGATGCTCAGGAAAATCCGGAAAGTAATCATCATGTAAGTACATCTAGATCTACTCAGTTCTTTAGTCTTGTTACCAGTCAAGGCGGTGACTTCTTCTTATCAAATCAAGGACCTCGCGGCCGATCTGGTTCATTTGCAACAAGCGGGTACTGGCTATGTCAATATTGCGGACTAGACCTTTCTTCCCAAGTCAAATCTTCAAAATCMAAAACTAATAAAAAAAMTTCTGAGCGAAGTCAGTCAGAGCATGTTAATCCTATAACTGGCAAGCCCTGTACTGGCAAGGCAACCTTATTGCATCTTGCCCATCAGTTTCGAAGTGACTTCCTCAGGATCCGCTTTACCGATGAGGCGAACCTGCCTAGCCTCCTTGAAAAAATCAAGAATATCGAGTCTGGAAACAGCGTTGACTCTGTTTCTGAAGATGAGGAGGCGACTAATRAGATCGCTCGGGATGGGTCAAGCTTCTGGCGCTCTTTGACCTACGCCTTGCTTGCTGCTGCCTCTGATGTCATTGATATYGACCGGTCTGAGCTTGACGGGCTTTTCCGTCCCATAGAAAACAAYTATAACGCTACAGAAATTATCCTCTATGACAATGTGGCGTCAGGAGCTGGTCATACCAAGAAGATTGCCGAGATGTTTGATGATGTACTCAAACGAACTCTTGAACTGGTYAGCTCCTGTTCATGTGAAGCAAGTTGTTATAACTGCCTGCGAACCTATTCGAACCAGAGTTTTCATGCCGATTTGGATCGCGGTCTAGTTCGAAGTAGATTGGAGCCAATTGTCGGCGAGCTAAACCCAGATGAGTTTCAACGTTCCTTCGCGCGGCACTCCAGTTATTACGACGTGGAGAAACTACCAGAACTACTGACTCAGCATCTAACATCAGCACGTCAAGGCACAGCTTTTGTCCTCCGCGATCTCAAGAGCTACCTTTCGATGAGCCAGCTGGAGCGGGCAATAGATTTACACAAGGATAATGATCAACCAATAWTATGTATTCTAAGTGAAATCCCTGCCAATGACGGRAAAACTGCCAACAAGTTCACTCGGCGAAAGCTGGCCGACTGGATCGACTCTGGCTATGTAGATCTTTATCATAATCCTAAATCTTCTGTGGAGAYRTTCTGCTTTGGTCATGGCTCCGCTAATGGTGTAGCTGGTCAAGTCCTATTTCTGTCTGAACATGACCAGAAATGTATCATAACAAGGAGCCGACAAGGAGTTGGRGATGCGTACCTGAAGATTCAGTCACTKGCAGAGTCATGCAAGCTMGTTGCTTCCTCTCAGCTGGAAGATCCAGGCACAAAAGCYTTTGGMWTTAACATKWCTAGCCGATCATACAAYGTTGATGAGCTCCGCAGTTTGATGGGCCTTGAGTCTATCCTCCAWGGTAAGAAGCTRCTCTCTGCGGATTATTGTGATAGATATTTTGATAAGCAGAGGAGGAGATATGCMCATCTGTTCGCGCAATTGCTAAGCGGGCCCTGGCTGTCAAGTGAAAGCATGATCACTATCCATACCAACCAACTGAGAGAGGAGTTCGAGGATGGACATGACTTAACGCGTAAGCATGCGATTATGAAACAGATAGAGRATCACCCTARCTTTCGCTTATCCTGGCGTAATTGCGATGTGCCTGGCCCCAGACTTGATCATGCGCGTGAATTGAAGATCATATTTGCTGATCAATCTTGCTGCCTCGTGACATTCGAGAAAGGTCTGGACTTTGTGCGTCTACGGTGGGGCACTGATGAATACGAAGTGACCGAAAGAAGTAAGGTGTTTGTTGAGCCTATGTGAGCATCACTTCGCCGGCATCCAATCTCCTATCTCCAGCCCAATTCCATTAATTCGCGCACACTAATCGGATTTAAAACTATTGGGCTGGTCTCCCAATCAGCATCTTCCACCTTGCTGTACTTCCTATCGAAGGGATTGCGGGTAGCGGTGGTCTGATCGATCAGTTCAGCGATCTCGGCTTGATCATTGAGGGCAACCTTYACCCACACRTCTTCMAGKGTGTCGGGKATCTGGCCGAAGAGTTCATGAATGGCCTGGAGGCGTTCGGCSARYACSCGGTGCACCTTRTCTTCCACRGAGTCGCGRTARCGCARGTTGGCGATCCAGATYTGRTTGCGGGCYTGRCCGATGCGTTGGATGCGGCCTTTGCGCTGCTCCAGGCGGGTGGGGTTCCAAGGAAGGTCRATRTTGATCAGGGTGCCGAGCCGCTGCAGGTTGAGGCCYTCKGAGGCGGCATCAGTTCCAAGCAGCAGCTTGATCTCACCACTGCGGACACGGTTCTTCAGCAGGGTGCGGTCGCAGCGTTGGAAACGGCCGCCCAACCAGAACCCAGAACGGTTGCTGCCGGCATAGAGRCCGATCGTCAGATCGCTYGGGATTGATTCATGTCGGGCCAGTTGCTCGCCCACCCAGCGCACCGTGTCGTAGTACTGCGAGAAGAGGATGCAGCCCCGGTCCACCCAACGTTCGGTCACATTGGGGTTGGTGCCGAGCAGGTAGCCGAGGATGGCTTCCAGCTTTGGGTCGCTTTTGCAGCCCTCTTTCAGCAGCCTGAGGCAGCGCTCCAGGGACGTGATCTCGTCTGTGGAGAAGTTGCGGAACTCGCTGTAGCCCTGGGGCTGGCCCTCGTTACCGAAGAGGTCTTCGTCGATGTCGTCCTCGTCCTCGTCGTCACCTGTGTCTGGCGAGACGTTGAGCAGCTTGGCCACGGTGTTGCGGCCAGCCTCCATCGAGCTGCCCAAACGGCGCAGCAGCAGGGTCTTGAAAAAGCCAGCCCCGCGCATCCGCTTCTGCAGGAGCTCACTAAACGTCTCGGCTTCTTTGTATGCGTCCTTGAGATAGCCGCCGAGGCTGATGGCGTCGTTGTCACCCTCCCCGAAGAGCTTCACCTCCACCTTGGGGAGGTAGTAGCCACCGGTGGCGGGGTTGATCTCTTGTTCCAGATAGCTGCGGGTGCGGCGCACAATGCAGCGCAGCATTGGATTGAAGCGCTCGCCGTAGTCAGGCAGCAGCCTGTTCTTTAGCTGTACTTGTCGGATGGCGGTTGGCAATTTCTCAAGGTCTTCGGGTCTAAATTGCCACTTTTTTTCTGAGGCCCGCAATTGCCGCCGGATCTTTTTGATAGCTGGGTCTTCCGTTGAAGCTGGCATGGGGTCCATCAGATATTGCCAGCCTTCAAAGTCATCATCGATGGGAACCATTTGCTCACCCGTGGCGATCTGGATCGTGCGGAAGGCGCTGAACCAGCGGCTGGTTTTTGTGTTGCCACCAAGCACGCCTTCGTTGCCGTTTGAAAGGATCGAGAGCAGATCCCACGCCTCCACTGGATGCAGCTGAACCGGCGTTGCGGTAGCAAGCAGCATGCTCTTGGTCTTTTCGCCGATCTGGCATAAGAAAGCCATCAACTTGTTGGGCTCTGCCTTTTCGTCAACTTCCGATTGACCGGCATCCATTTTGGGTCGGTTGCGGCGCCTGGCCCGGTGGGCTTCGTCGACGATTACGCAGGTGTAGCGCTGGTTGAGCAGTTGACGGATCGCATCCGGCATCCCGCGCACGATCAAGCCCTGTGACACCATCCCGATGCGGCGCGGGCACTTGCTGAGCGACTTCACCCCTTCTGAGGGGTGCTCCACATCGTTTTCATCTACCCAGCTGCGGCCGTTCCAGTAGGCAGAAGGCAGCTGCAGCAGCTCCATGAGCTCATCGCGCCACTGCTGCAGCAGGGGCTTTGGGGCGAGCACCAGGATCGGGCCGCCTTGGGGATCCTCCAGAGCCATCAGCAAAGCAGCCATGGCGAGCTGGATGGTTTTGCCCAGGCCCACCTGATCTGCAAGCACCAGGCGAGCCCCGCCAAKGCGATGRCGYTCCAGGGCCAGGCTGGCGAAATACTTCTGGTGAGGCCAAAGGCCTTGTTCTCGCCGGTAGATCGGGGTTTCCACCGCGGCGGCGGCGGCGGCTTCCATTACCGAGCTGGTTTGCAGCTTCTCGGGTTCAACTACCTGGCGGTGAATGATTCGCTGCACGTCGTTTTGGATGAACGGGCAGTCCGCCAGGGAGCGGGCGCGGTGATCGTTCCAGAGAGCGTCGAACTCCTCCTGCACCCAGGCGATCGTTTCTGGCTCGTCGCTTTCCCAGAGCAGTTCGTAGTTGAGCTTCCAAGCGCTGGCACTTTCGTTGACGCTGCCGAGGAAGGCCGTGGCGGGGCGATCGGCGTAGCGGATCACCCCGGCTTTGCCGTGTATCAAACCGAAAGCCGTATCGGGCAGTACCCGGATCTCAATCTTGTCGCTGATCAGGGCGTCGTATAGCGCCTTGTAGCGAGGAAGGGCGTTAGRRGGCGMTAGTTCCGGTTGGCCCGCACACCAACTGCGGCGCATAGCGGCCTGGGCTGCCGTTGCAGTAGCTAAATCGCCTGGATCGAGATCGGAGTTGCAGATGATCCGCACCTTGCTGCTCACCCCAGTGATCGCTTCTCCGGCGACTTCCAGCAGGCTGGAGCGGAAGTAGCCGGCAATGCGGTCATAACTCACCGCCCCYTGCAGGCGTTCGTTTAGAACCCCCTGGTCGAGCCGGCTGCGCCTACTGGAGTGGTGTTTGAGCATCAGGCGTCATCGTTTCTCAAGCGGCCAGCCAGGATGCGCGCTGCTTCTGAATCCTTGGCCCAACCGGCGGTGTCCTGTGAATTGCCGAGGGCAGTAAGCCAATCAAGCAAGCGCACCATCGCGTCCCGGCGKCCCCARTAGGTCTGAGCGAAGGTGTCGYGYARGTACTGRCGCCCTTGATTGGGATCGTTGTCGGCTGCMGCYGTCTCGCARATMGCRAAGAGCAGATGGCGCAGGGGGCTGGCRGCAAAGGGGTGGGGGCCACTGGCGCTGGCACGGCTTTGACGTGGCAAAGCCGCAGCTGATTCCACTGCGCCGTCGATGGGTGCCAGGAGGCTGGTGCCAAACCCCGAAGGCGTGTACACGCAGGTGCCGTTGGCCTTATCGCTCTTGAGGAGGGGTTTGATGTCGGCTACGCCAAAGCCACGGGCGAGTTCTTCGTACATGCCCTTGCGGCGTTCGCCACGCGATTCTATGTCGACTGCGCGGAGGTAGTAGCGCTCGATCAGGCTGAGCTCGCGCCAGGAGTCGTTGAGACCCTTGGGGATCAGCGCATCGCAGGCGATCGTAATGGCGCGTTCGATGACTTGCTCGAAGTCGCTCTTTTCGTTTTTTGAGCGGACTGCAAAGACTTCGTCAACGACGTTCTTGCCATCGAGCGTCGAATACTGTGTCAAAACTTTGAGAGCCGCAGCATAAGCAGCCAGTTGGTAGTCAGAGTCGCTGAAGTTTGGCTCACCTTCTTCGTCCAGCGCCTGCATCGATGAAAGCTGAGCGCGAACTTCGTCCTCAACAATGGGGTAGATGTCAAATAAGAATCCAGGTTCATTACCGATTCTCTTCCGTAACACAAGGCAGACAGTGCCTTGCACGTAGTTCCCTTTTTTGAGGCCAGCAGCAGTTTCTGTGCTAATCGTCCAGGCGGCTGTTGCCTTAAGCCCCGCTGCCCACAGAATCATTCCCAGATCTGCCCAAACAGCTGGATTTTGATGGGTAAACATGACCAGCTGCATTCCATTGTCTGGCATCAGCGAAGCAAGATTCCCATAGATTTCAACCATTGATCGGCGAAAATCACCTCCATCGCCTCGAACGGCCAGTTCAGTGCGCGAATCCGCAATCCAGCCAGGGAAAACACTCTCAAGCCGTTTATCCATCCATGCCAGAAAAAAGTCTGCTAGCTCGTGATAATTAACGGCGTCGGCGTAGGGGGGATCGGTCAACCAGATATCGCACTCAGTAGATATGTCGCGGGCGTCCTGTACCTCTACTTCGCTGGAAGAAAGATTCCCGTGATTAAGAGTTGAAAGCCTAAAGCCTTCTAGCGCGCTGAAGCTACGAGAGCCAAAGTTAAAGAGAGTATTGAGGGCTTGGTTTGCAAACGTCTGTTCAAATGCACCTATTCCGCCGCTTTTCGCTAGGTTCTTGTTCCAAATGCATAGCTTGGAATCCCAATTAGCAAGCATGCCCATAGCGAGCAGAGAGGCGACCTGCGCTTGCGGGCTCTTGCTGTCGTATTCGGCAAGTTTCTTGGCAATTGTTCCGTGAACTAAAAGCTGTCTCGGAGAGAACAAATGGTGCCAGTGGGTCCAGCCTCTCTCTCTTATGGGCTGATCTGTATTGTAGCCATTGACTATTTTTTTTGTGGGCACAAATCCCATGCCTTGCCATTCATGAAGTCGTTCCATCAGTAGTTCAAACACTCTTTCTTCTCTTTTCATATCCTCTGGAGATGGTGCTGCATATCGACGTCCTCCACTTGCATCGCCCCAGCGAATGCAATACAGCCTCTCTTGAAATACATCTTCAGGCCGGGGGCGGATGTCATCATTGGTCCAACGGCGCAAGCCTTCATGTCCTCTTAACGCCTCGATCGACCAGGTCCGACTTGAATCAAAGGGATCAACGATGCGGCCATCAAGGATCGTCGCTCCTTGCTTGTCTTTGTACAGCTTGAGCTCTGAGCTGCTCACAGGATGAACTTTGGGCTGCAAACGATTAGATCCCTCTTCCCGCTCCCAGTCGACAACGATCCTATACTTCTCGGCAATCACCCAATTGGGCGCCAACGGAATGTAGTAGTCRCATCCCTCTGGCTTGGCTTCTACGCAATAGAGGAATGCTTCGGCTTGTTCTCCTGCTTCATTGCGCTCAATCCCCCATTGGTTAATTTGCTTGGCTGCCTCCGAAAAAGCCAGTTCTTGAATTCTGCAGACCTCACCCTGGGTAGACCTGTCAGCTCCGATTAGTTTTAGGCTGGCCCACGTAAGAAGCCCTGCCACAGGATTAAGATCAGACGTATAGGTTGTGCAGCCAATGCGGGCGGCTTCAAAAGGAATCGAGCCACCTCCGCAGAAAGCATCACCCACCTTTGGAGTGTGGCCAAATCTGCGATGCCCCAGCTCTTGCGCTAGTTCCGCGAGGCTGGTTGCACTTGTCCCTAAATGTGTATTGATGTCATCCCAGGCGGCGTCCAAGGGACCCGCTATATTCTCGGGCCGTTCGCATATGTCTAGTCGCTCGGAATACGGCAGGGAGTCAAACTCAGTGCGATCTGGGATGGGACGCTTACGCTGCTCATCCAGGCGCGCGCGCTGTTGATCGCCGAGACCTTCCCAGATCTCCGCAAGCACAAACTCCTTCTCTTCGTCGCTGATTCCGCGTTGGAAGCCTCGTGCGCCGAAGTACTTGTTCTGAATCTCTGCGGGGGCCACTTCTCGCCAGGCTTTAACCGGGATGTCCCCCTTCTGACG
The DNA here is from genome assembly GCF_003011125.1 of Synechococcus lacustris str. Tous. Lineage (GTDB taxonomy): Bacteria > Cyanobacteriota > Cyanobacteriia > PCC-6307 > Cyanobiaceae > Synechococcus_D > Synechococcus_D lacustris. Next base: position 17,745 of record NZ_PXVC01000033.1, read on the forward strand.
CTGCCACGTGCCGTCGTCATCCATGGTGAGGATCTTGAGGAAGATCTCTCGATCTTTCTTCGGATCGTTTGATGCCTGCATCAGCATCCCAAGGATGCAGGCGCGCACCAAGATCAGCGGTTTCCGCCCCCACCACTTGCCCAGTCCAGTCAGCGTTTGACTTGATCCAGCCTTCCTCTCCTTGTACGACTCTGCCGAGAGCCGGGCAATCGGGAATTGGGTTTCGATGAAGGCTTTCTGCATCTCAGATCTCGAGCGCTAGTTGGGAGTGGCCAAGCAGTTCACGGCGGGCTTTGGGTGACATCCCCTCTCCCTTCACGAAGGGGTTGTCGGCGATGGCGGCGCGGAGTGCCTTGCGCCATCCCACCCCCTTCTTCATCGCCTGGCCGGTGGTGGCCACGGTCATCGTGTAGAGCCACCAACGCTCCTCCGGTGCCAGGGCTTCCCAGTTGCGCAGGGCATTGGGGATGTCGTCGATCGAGGCCTCCTCCACCGCCCAGCACAGCACACAGAGCTCCTTGCCCAGAGATGGATGCACAGGGATTGGCTTGGTGGGGCTTTTGGTGAGCTTGGCGGTGGCCAGGCCGTTAGCCCGCAGCCGCCGGTTGGCTTCTTCCCAGAAAGCAGGCGCCAGAGCGGCCCAACGCCCCCGGTCCAAGGCCAACCGCAATGCAGGATCGGTTGGTGGTGGAGCCGGCAGAGAGGTGACATCTAGCCCGCTAAACCGATCGCCCCGGTATTCGCTGATCGAGATCAGGTCGCCCTTGGCGGCGCCCTTGGGGATGTGGATCAGAAAGCCATGGCGGCTCTCATCTGGCACAAAGCCCAGGCCGATGCTCTTGCGTGAAGCTACGGGGGTTCTGGCCATGGCTCAGTCCTGGTCCACRTAGCTGAGGTTGAACGSYTCCTTRGTTGCRTTCAGCCAGTCGATCAGGGCTTGCCCRGTGGAGAAGCCCAAGTTGCCGATCTCCATCCGCARCGTCCCGTCCTGCACGATGTCCTGGAGCTTGYCAGCYACCGTCTTGAGCTCGGCGCCGCCGTAWCCGTTGRCCAGCGAGCCSGAGTAGTCCACGATCTGCTCGCCATTGCTGCTCTTGGCAGAAAGTTCCACGTCGTAGGCCAGCACAMCTGGGTTCTGCTCCAGCCGGGTGATCAGGTCCCATACCGCCCCAGAGTCATCGAGCTTGCTCACTTTCTGCCAGCGCGCCGGGCGAGTGGTATCAATGGTGCGCACCTCCTCTCCGCGCTTGGGGATGTCCTGCACGATCCCTTGGGAGGTCAGCGAGTAGCTCGGGGCCTGGGCCACGGCGCAGACCTTGCGGCAGTTGTCMGGCACRCGGATYGACCCGTCGTACACCGCCGCATTGCTGCCGATCGGYGAGGAGCCATCCGTTGTGTAGTGGATGCTCACCCCATTGGCCCKGGGGAAGGCCAACAGYTCCACCTCGTAGTGATCGCCCCGGTCRTGGAGCTGCTTCTTGAGWCGCAGCGTCGCKGTCCAGGTCTTCACYTCGCTTTGGCGCTCMGGGTTCTCGCTGTCAAACGCCARGAACTTGTATTGCAGGCCYTTGGCCTCRAAYTTGGCCGTYGAAGGCACTGGCGATGAGGMGGTAGTGGGCTCGCTCTCGCCGCTTTCGAASACRATGCTGTCGCAGTGCAGCGGGATCARCTGCARATAGGTGCGGCCATCGCCGTYTTCATCCCGGGCGCCTTCTCGWATCTCAATGCTGGGGGTCGGYGGAGGGAARGGCCCCCTGCKCACGTAGTTGCCCTCARRCCGCCAGCGATCGCGCTGGATCGCGTCGGCCTTCAGGTCATCGAGTGCCGACGGCTTATGCAGCGGCCAGTCGGTGCGGGTCGCAGCTGCCCGCTTTACATCACTCCACAGAGCTACTGCACTTTCAGTTGAACCAAAGAGACGAGCTTCCGCAAAGGCGCGGAATTTGTCATCTGATATCTCGGCCGTAAATTTATTGGCAACTCTCAGGGTCTCTTTGATCGTGGCCTCGCCATTTGTGTTTCCTGCGAAATCTAGAATCACAGAATTAGGACGCAGGGAGCTTTCCCTGGATGGATAGACCAGCTGATCAAAAGTCTCCTTTAGCGCTGAAGAAAACTGCAAGCCAATCCGGGCTTGTAGCGAATCATGAGCGCGCCATTGAGGGTCATCTGCAGGTGTGTTCTCGCTTTTGAGGTCAGCCTCGATGCTCTCTAGGGCGCGCGCTTGTCGAGCGGCCTCAAGAATGCGCATATAGGTGTCCTTCGAGCCGCTMAGGAACAGCACSCGGTTCTTGAATGGCTGCTGCTGCCACCAGTCYTGCCAGTCCTGCGACACCGGMARYCCATTGGCCTGMCCSCCSGGRCGGGTGATSACCAGGGTGGTTTTCTCTTGATCGAGCTGCACCTCATCCGGGGGCGGCAGAACCTTCACCACCTGGAAGCAGTCGCGCAGGCTGGGCTCGAAGTAGTCCTGTARGTGCTCCCGCAGCATTCGCTCTACGGTTTCGTTGTGGAGCGATTGAGCGGTGGAGCGCAGCTTGGCCGCCAGGTTCTGCTGATTCTTGAAGAACAGCCGGCCGTCCGGTGAGTTATGCAGGTACCAGGCCCGCGTTGCCAGCTTGTCGAGAACGTTGGGCTTGAACGACGAGAGGTCTCGGCCGGGTCGCTGCAAGCAGTCCACCAGTTGGTACTCCCGCATCCCGTGGATGGCACCAGGMGTRGTGGACAGAGAGGCCACCAGGATCAGGCGGGCGGCATCGGAGGCGTCTGTGTTGCCGTTGGCTTCATCGATCACCTCAACTTCGGCATCACCGCCATGGGCGATGTCGTGGGCGATTGCCTCACTCARGCTGGGGTTGATCGTGCGCACCTCTGAGGCGAGTTCATCCTTGTTGAGGTCAAGGTCGTAGGGATGGATCAGCTCCAAACCAGCTGCCTTTCCTGAATGCCAGAGGTCGGAGACGACCATCTGCATCAGGCGGATCACGCCACGGGTCTGCTGGAAGCCCTCGTTCTCCTTAAATTTACCCACCAGCTCCCGCAAGTCGGGATGGAAGGGGTAGGAGTCCTGAACCCGTGTGTAGAGAGACTCTGGTGTGGTGGTGGTGAGCCCCATGTTCACCGCTTCCCGTAGCGCCTCCCGGTAGGCGCCAGCCACCCCATCAATGGCGTTTTGGGGTGGCACCTCGGCAAAAAGGCGTTTGCGCAGAATGTGATACAGCTCATCGCCATTGGGATTCACAGGCGTGATCGGCATCGCGATCCGCCGCGATTCACCCGTCAGCTGCTGGATGGCTTTATCAACCGCCTGATTGATATTGTCCTGTCCACCGGAGTAGTTCGTGCCGCCCAGGTCGGAGAGCACCAGGCAGACGTTGGGCATCTCCGTGACGGCCACAAACAAGTTGGCTAACGCCGCTGTGGTAACCGTGGCCAGGTTTCCGTTGCCCACCGGCACCGCCACCGCATATTCCAGATATGGCGGCAGCTCATCCAAGAAGATCACCAGAGGCTGCTCACCCAGGAGCTCCTTCCACGCCTGCGGGCCCGGTGCACTCAGCAGGGGTGAAACGTACTTAGCGAATTGCTCGCCTTTGCCAAGCTGTTCTGCAATCGAACCCCAAATCCCCCCGGTGGCATCTGTACTGCGGCCGTTGAAGCCCACCACTTGGCAGGCGCCCAAGTTCGGGGCAGGATTACCGCCTTCGATTTGCGAGCACACCTCCTCCCGGAGGTGGGGATCCCTGGCCAGCAGACCCAGCGAAATCATGCTGTGGGTCTTGCCTCCACCCATGGCCTGGGAGAGTTGAAACACTGAGGAGCCAGCGCCAGAGCCACTCAGATGACGGAAGGCACGCTCCACCAGAGCGAGCATCCCGTTGGTGAAGTAGTTCTCCTCAAAAAACGCCACGCCATCCACCTCGCCCTTGAGGAACGTGTCGAGGTTGAGCACCGTCGCGCGCCGGTCTGCGGCGAAGACCGAGGGTCGCGGAGTGCAGAGCTCTTTGAGGGTCATAAAAAGAATCGCCCCTTATTTGTTGGTGTTGGTGTTATTTATGCGCTGGCTGCATAAATCAACGATTTGGCTCGCCCTGCACTTGCTTGGATTCTTAGGGACGCGCATGGCAGGTGGGGCAAGGGTTTGGCCGCATGACTATTAAAGCCCTGTGATGCCCGATCGGGGCATCTTTGCAGCATCTTTCTGCGCATAGCTGTTCTTAATGGCACTGTTTGCGGGCGGGGCTGGATCATTCAGCCGCCTTCGCCGGCTTCTGAGTCGCTCAGATCAAGCACCGTCCAATTGGTGCTCCACACAGGGCCGCAGGCCATGCCCTTGGTGGTGATTTCAAAAGCCACCCAATTTGGCTGATCCACTGAAACAAGGAAGGCAACCACATCAATCC
>NZ_PXVC01000034.1 GCF_003011125.1 Synechococcus lacustris str. Tous
GATCCTTGTTGAACTAAACAGTGCTGGTAAATGCGTATTGCTTTGCAGCAGTTCAGAAGGGATGGGTAATCGGGCACCACTAACAACAGCTGTACTAGAGCAGCTGCTTGCAAGCCTTAAAAAGCAGCTGCCAGAACTCTCGCTTAGCTATCGCTCAGACCTTGATGGCCCGATCCGAAAGCCGAGCAGCAGCACTTAAAAGCAGCCGTTAACAGCAGTGATCAGCACTGCTAAACAGAGCTGCAATTCACAGCAGGCCAGTAGTTTTCAACAGYTTTTCCACAGCCTGCAGGGCTCTTTTRTGAGCGTGCAGCTGGTATTGCAGGCGACATCTGGGAAAAGCTCTTTCCCCTTGACAGCAAGCAAWAGCAAGCTCTGGCCTGATTTTTGCGCTGGCTTAAAAACTGGTAAAGGCCTGCTGCTGCTTGATTTTGTTGTTTTTTATACCAGCGATGCATTTTTTATGGCTGCTTTGACGGCAGCAGGGCGGGTGTGCGCTGATGGATGCAGTGATCGCTTGTGCGTTGAATGGTTGTGGCTCCAGATTTGATGCAAGCCCATGTGAGTGTGGAAAACGAATTCCCAGAAGATTTATTCAACGCAATGGCAGCCTTTATCGAAAAACATCCTGAATGGGATCAATACCGCCTGGTCCAAGCGTCGGTGGCAGCATTCCTGTTTCAGCAGGGCAGCAAGGAACCAGCGGTAGTACAGCACTACCTAAATGGTTTATTCCAACGGCCACGGCACGTAAATTGCAAGATCTAGCTTTTGTGATTTGATTTGCTGATCACTGCCTTGATAGACCCTGCTGGATTTGCTTTGTTTGGATTGTTCTTCTTTAAGGCAAATGCCCCTTTGATAAATGTCACCTTTGTTCTTGCCGCGTGATGGCAGCAAACGTGAATTAAATGTAGTTCCAATTGATCTTAAATTAGAAAGCTATATCGATCAAAATAAGCAAACTATTTATTCCTTACTAGATTCTAATAGTGAACAAAGGTTGCTAGAAGTTCAAGCACGCCGGCGCAAAAGAACTAAATATCAAGATAATATCGCTGCTTAATAAAGGCGTTCACAACCAATATCGATAAGCACTACGCAAGCTTCTGGCGGCTGCTTTTTGTTTTGCACTGCCAAATTGCGGGCTAGTTCCATTGCGCCGCCGCCTTACCCAACTGCCCGCTGCGCCAGGAGTTGAAATCACTTTATTTCTAACTAGTTTGTTGCCTCGCGCGGCGACATAAACGGACAGCTTTGGCTATTGATACCGTTTGTTTTTTGCTAAGATGCTACAATTGAGTTTGGTAAAAGCCATCAACTCTATGTTGATAGCTTTTACCAAACAGCTGCTCAGCCGTCAGTCAGCCGTCATCATGCTGCTGAATAACAATTAATTATAAATGTATATCTATATTAGACAACTCCTTTATCCTCTGGCGTAATCACCTGTAAGGTGGGATTCTTATCAAAATGTTGGGTATTTAGGTTCATTAACAACTTCTCCACAATCAGGTGGATGCGAAACTTATTTGTGACCAGGTTACTGGTTTCGTGGAAAAACCGCTCTCCAAACATTGCCTCGCTTTGACCCGCTGGATCCAGGTTTCCGCGCCCGCCGCGAAGCGGTCGATGCGCTGTTGAAGCCCTGGACGCTGATCGGCGCGTCAGGCTCCCATCTGGAAGCGCAGCTGATGACGAGCGCGGCCCTCACCGCTCAGTTAGATCGCATGATTGGCAGCTGCGTCACCCCTGCGGAGGTGATGGATCTGGTGGAGAGCCGCAAGGAGCGTTGCCTGCTGATGGTGGTGGATTCGATCGCGCCCGACCATGGCAAAGCGCTGATCAACCAACTGGGCGCCCTGCCGCGCCCTCCGGCGGTGGTGCTGCTGCTGGAAAGCACGGCGTGGCTGAAGGTGAATGCCTACCCGCTGGATCGGCTCGACGCCGTGGTCAAAACGCAGAGCTTCGGCAGTGGCGTGTTGATTGAAGCTCTCATGGCCGTGAACCAGGGGCATCGCTACGTGGACCCATCCCTGCTCTCCGCCCTTAAGGCCAACACCCTCGGCAACCAGCCCCAACTCACCCCAAGGGAGCAGCAAACGCTGGAGGAACTGGCCAAGGGGCTATCGAACCGGGAGATTGCGCAACGCCTGGGCATCGCCGAAACCACCACCCGCGAATACACCCGGTCGGTGCTGCAGAARTTGAATGCGCGCAATCGCACCATGGCAGTGGGCGCTGCGATGAAGCTGGGCCTGTTGTTGCAGCACAGCACGCAAGACGGGGCTGGCCGATAAAGCTGCCCTGATGCCAGAAATCAACCCCTGGCTGTATCTGCTGCTGCTGAGCGCCGCCGTGGGGCTGGGTTTGCCAGCCGGTGCCCTTGTGGTGGGTGCTGGAGCCTTGTTTGGGCCGGGGCTGGGGCTGCTCACCGTGCTGCTTGCAGAAGCCGTTGGATTGGTGCTTAATTGGCGGCTGTGCCGTGGGCTGCTGCGGCCAAAAATGGAGCGCTGGCTGGCCAGAACGCCCAAGGCCAGGCGGCTGGAGCCGCTGATCGGGCAACCAGCCGGCCTGAAGTTTCTGCTGCTGCTGCGGCTGGCGCTGATCCCGATGAATTTGGTGAATGCCGGCTGTGCCCTGGGGCCCACCCGGCTGCAGCCCTATGCCCTGGCCTCGCTGGCCCTGATCCCACGCTTTGCCCTGATGGTGCTGGCAGGGGCGACTGGGGCTGAATCCATGCGGGGCAACCTGAGCCCACTGTCGTTAACTGCTCGCTGGGTGGCTGTGGCGGCCAGCGCAGCGGTGCTGCTGCTCGTGGCCAGGCGGCTGCAGCTCAGGGATACCCGGAACGACCCAGAAACCAGACCACCGGAGAAACGCATCCCCTAAGCAGGGCTTTGCCAGAGCTGGATGGCTCGGCGTTTCAACAAGGCTCGAGTCTCCCATCTGAGCCTTGAGCGGCCAGATCCATAAAGACATCCCCCCCAGGGCTGATTCAAAGTCTCAGCAGGGATTGGATTCTGGTTGTCGCCGCGCCATTGCCAGTAGCGCCTTGATGTCGTGCATCACCGTCTGTAAGCCGGCCCGGATCGACTGAAACCCAGTCAGGCGCAACAGGTTCAGGGCGGCGAGAGTTTCGTGGCCCTCTCCGAGGGTCTGCAGAACGCCCTGGCATCCTGCGGTGGAGTGCCAGATGAACTGCGCACCGACCGGTTGTCGGCGGCGTGCCGTAACCGCAACGGCAGTTTTTCAGCCGACATCACCCCCCGCTATCACGCTCTCTGCAGTCACTATGTGAGCCTCCCCCGTTTTCAAGGACAGTGTTTAGAGAGTTGCTTTTACACTGACCCCATGAAAACCAATGATCACAATGAATGCCGAGCCGCCGCCGGCCGTCGGCTCGATAGGGCCTCGCAGGGTCTTGCCGTCACACACCAGCTGGTCAAGCTCGCTTGCACCACCTGGGATCTGAGCGATCGTCCAGTCCTGGATCGCTGCCCATAGGGAAGCGACATCAACCTGACGGAAGAAGTAGCGGAAAGCTGAATCCGACGGCGGACGCAGCAGCTCCAGGCTGAGTGCCTCGGTCAGGATGCTGTGGTGGCGGATGGTAAAACGCTCCAGATCCCGCAGGCTCTGACAGCGACTCAGGATTCCCAGCACTGCCACAAAAGGAGGTACCAGGCCGGAATGCGCACGCCTCGGCGCATCCGGGCATCCGGTATCGCCTTGAGGTAGCTGATCAGGTCGAGATCGGTTGCAGCAGAGTCGCTTTTGAGCACAGGGAGGAGGCGATTCCGCCGACCTCAATTCATGCTGACAGCACCGGCAAGCAAACTTGTGTCGGACTTTAAATCAGCCCTGCCCCCCCCCATTCGGTGGGTACAAAAAACAGAGGGAAAGTTTCAAGATAGAGGTACATATGCAGCGGACCACCGCGCCCACGCTGCCATCCCCTCCTCAACCGAGCACCATGTCCTACGCCAGCAGCATCCAGATCGTGAACGACGCCAACGGCGCAGCGCACGCGTTTCTGGCTGATAACGGGGCCATCTTGCAGGGCCAGTGGAATGCCGAGGCCCAGCGGTGGGATCAGGGCCAGCTGGTGCCCCAGGCCTTTGGGGGAGAGAAGCTGCAGGCGCTGTACCTAGATAACCTTTGGCCTACTGATTTTGAGAACGAGTCAGGATTCAACCCTGGCATTGTGCTTGCGTATCGGGTGGGATCGGGGAATGGCGCGGAGATCTATGCCAGTTTTGGCCAGTGGGGCGGCGATGGGGAGTTGTCATGGTCGGCGCCGGTACAACTGACCGACGACCAGGTTGATGACCAGGCGTTCTCATTGGTGGCGGCGCCTAGCTCCAGCGGTGGCTTCTCATTGGTGGTGCAAAAAAAGCAAGCGGGCACGCCAGTGAATGCGCTGCTGGATCAACTGGCAAGCGCATCATGGGATTGGGATGCTCTTGAGTCTCAACTTGATGCGCCAGTGAGTGGGATTAACCCAGATAGCGATCTTTATGCCATCCAGTTCAACCTGAAGCTAAGCAATCCAAGTTCGACAGACGTGGTGCTGACGAGCAATGCCTCGACGCAGACAACGACAATAGTGAGCGCACAGGCAGAGCCCCTGCCAGCAACAACTGCTGCTGCATTTGGTGGCAATACGCAGCTGTCTCGGGAAGAATTACAGGCCGGGGAAATGCCGGTAACGGCGCCAGCAGCTGCGAGCATGCGAGCAATGCAGGCCCCTGTTGCTTTGGGTAGCAGTGAACCATCGGCTGAATCGAGTTCACCGCAAACTTCTTCTGAGCAAAGCAGCCAGAGCTGGAAAGGTGGATTGTCAGGCCAGACCAGTTTGCTTAACGGAACGTTGAAATATGGTCCTATGCCACTGCAGAACATCTACCGCTGGGAGTTGAATATCCCTGCAAACTTTCCCCCCCCTGCAAACACTAACCTGGCAACAGAGGAAGATGACGAGGAAGATGACGAGGAAGATGACATAAATCCATACGCAGACGCAGATCTGAGATTTTTAAGACCTGGTGAAATCAGCATGATCTTAAATCCTTTCGATCTGGCTGGAGACGAGAATGCATCATTACTTGCAGATGCGCGTGATTTTGATATTGTCGAGATGGAAAGCAACCAGATCTTAATTCCTGTCGAGCAGGATGGAAGCGGGAGGGTACCATTCCTTGACGCTTCAAGTAGTTCTAATATGTTAGCTAGCGGCTCGTCATTGCCTTCGTGGCAGAAAGTTCAATCAAATACTGGCGTAATCAGTGAGAAGGGGATCAATGTAAAATGGAAGGGCGCATTTGGCATCGCTAATTACGGTACTGGCGGGCTTGCCAGCTTAAGTACTGCTAAAATTGTTTTTGGTTATGGCGATGAGGATGCTAGGTCGCTTGTTGTTAAACAAAGTTTAGCTTTAACAGGCGAAACCAACTCACTAACTACATGGAATGTTGGCGTTGGCGGAGCCTTACAATCATTATATCAATATAGCAATGGTTGGATACAATCTCCAACTCTGACGAGTCTCAACGCTAGAGAGTCAGTTAGCTTGGATGCTTCCTTCAGAACTTTACGGCTGTCTCCGGCTGCAGAGTCAGTTATCCGCATCTCCGGAGCACTGAGTACGGGTTACGAATGGAACCAATATCTCTCAAGCGATAAACTACCTGAATGGCTAGCGGGTGTAGGCTATGCCGATGGCATACTTGGTGAATTGGCACGAAAGTCTTTAACAGGAATTGGAGTGGGATATGCTTACAAATCTTTAAAAAATCCTGGTAATATAGGAGCCAACAGACTAGTTAATGGTGCTGTTGGTGGCGGTGAAGGAGGCAACGGAATTCCCGTAACTTCTGCATTCGTTGGCACGGCAATTGCGGTAACTGGACCGGTTTTAGCTCCAGTCGCGGCCAAGCAAACTGAGCAAACTGGTCGACAATGGTCTAAATCTAGCGGTTGGCAACTTGGTGAGCGTTTAACGGCTGCAATTCTTTTTTATGGAATATCTGGCATTGAGGTTAACCTTGCCAATCGAACAACACTTTATCCGAATATCACGGGAACCGGCACAAATCAGGGCACCTGGGCCGACGCATTTTTTTTCAATGCTGGTGCAGCGCTGCCCCTAGGCGGGATGATACCACTGGTGAGTTATTATCATACCTGGAAAGAGAGTCTTGGCACAAAAAACAATACTCCTAATTCGGCAAAAACTTTAGGCGCCACTGAAGGTGATGGCAATACTTCTTCTGAACTTTCGAGTAAAGGTAGCTATAACTCCGCGGAAAAAGGGCTTAACTACCCCCTCACCTATGCGCCTGCAGCCGGCAGTAATTCCTATTTCTCTTCTGCTAACTCAGGTGTTGCTCTGGGTGCCAAACCAAGTTTACTGCAGCAACTGACGTTGGGCACCACTAATATTGGCGCTATTAATCCATACGCGACGACTTCACCAAGCATTAACTATGCGCTAACGCTTTACAACCAGGGCGCAAATCTCATTGACGGCAACTATACTGATGTTGCAATTTTAGGCGCCACAATTGATGGTAGCCTCAGCAGCGCGGCCCTTGCAAGTTTTACTGTCGCAGACGGCAGTATTGTCGCAAGTAGCTTCCAGATTACCAATGAGGGAAACTACTTGGCCTTGCCGCAAAACACGTCGAATAGTGGTATGTACGATTTGGTGTTAGATGTTTTTTCAAGCGGCATTGCCAATCCACTTGACCAAAATAACGGAAGTGTTGGAAATCCGTTTCAGAATTTACCGTTGATAACCCTTGATAGCAGCAATACTTCGTCTCCGCTAAAGCCTCAGAATATACAAGTTGTTGATTTTATCGATGTCTCCCAAGCAGGCACTGACAGTAGCCAATCAACAGGTACTGTTTATTTGCCCTACAACCCGTTTACAGGCACCACCAGCCAATTACCAAGCAACAACAATTCGAGCTATAGCTACAGCAATGTCCCGGTAAGCCTCTATAGCGCTTCCAATGCATCGATTGCTCCCATTAATGACAGCCCTACTGCAACTGTGCATCTGAGCAATGGGGTTATTGTACGTGTTGATCTTAATCAACCCCTATTTTTTGTACCCCCCACAGGATCAGCACTGAATCAGCCAGGTGAGTACACAATTCAGCTTGGGTTGCCCCAAGCAGTGTTGGGCAACAACGGGAGCCCAACCTTCTCAGTCACGTCTCAATATCTCGGTTATAATAATTTCGTAGATGAAGACCAATTTTCGGCTCAGGCTGGTGCAGCCAATTCAGGTGTTTACCTTGCTGCTGGTATTAGCGATCAGCTGCCTCTATACGCATCTATGGGCAGCCATGCGGTTCAAAACCGAGTTGCCTATATCACACAGGAGCAAAGTATTGTAGATGGACAACCAAAAATAACGAACAATATTGTTTATTTAAATGGCATCGAAAGGTATTCGCTTGAGGATAGCCCTGGTCAATATGACTACAAATCTACTCCTGCAGTCTACCCATCTGACCTATCCCTCCAGCAATACTACATCAATGCCAATAACAATACTACCGACAATGCCGAGTACTTCTTCACTGCTGCCAGTACCCCTACGGCCGCAACCATAGCTGGCTCTACTTCGGGTTCTAGTAGTTCACTTGCAGGCGATACCTTCGTTGCCTGGGTGGAGGCTTCGAGCCCTGTTATTCCTTTGGGCACTACAGAGGGTGGCGCGGCAAATTTCCAGGCCTACATGGAAGGACTCTATGGCGCCCAGCGGATCAATTATCGAATCAATGAAGGTGGGGTCTGGAAAGCTCCAAAAATTTCGGATCTGTACTATCCGACAGATAAAATTATTCGGCATCTCAAGGCTTTCAATGTTGCCGATCCCTCTAACTTAGGTCAAGAGAGAACCCTTTTGGTTTGGAGCGAGACAGCATTTGCCGCAATCCAAGGTGAACAGGAGGCATTGGCGTCTGGTTCGTTTGTCCCAGCTGTGATTAAGGCTGGATGGATCAACCCAAACGCTACAACATATGAGTGGAAGGATCTTTTTAGCGATGCTAATGGTCTTACAATTCAGGAGATTCCATGGGATCCCACGAAAGATGTGGGCCTTGCCATTGAGGAGATCACTATTGCCTCGCTTCCCCAGTTGGTCAATGGAATTTTTACAGAAACCCCCGTCATTAGCTGGAGCCAAAATGTTCGTACCCCCTATCGCCAAAGTGTTCTTGAAAGCAGTCCTGTTATTTACCTGCAGTTTGGAGAGCTTCAAAGTGGGCTAAGTGACATCAATATTGGTTCAGTGGATTCCACTAGCACTTACACCGCTGCCTCCAGCACCGGCCTTAATTTTTCTATACCCGGTGCCCTGTCCGCATCCCAGTCCACGGCGGTGCAAAACAGCGATGGCACGGGTGTACTGAGTACGGGAACGGGTACAAGCTATAGTCAAATCTTACAGATTACTAACAACATACCCTCGTCGAGTTTAACGTCGGCATCTGCGAATGCGATTGCGGCCTTTACAGGATCCATTGCAGATAAAATCCTTACAGTAACTTCTCTTGCATCAGGAAGTCTTGATGTGGGCGACATTATTTCCGGTCCTGAGATTATTGCCGGTACGACGATCACCGCTTTGGATTCGGTAGATGCGGCAACGGGTCTTGGTACTTACCACCTCAATGAGCAGCAAAATGTTGCAAGTACTGAGCTGGAGGCCCTACCTGCATCTAGCCAGTTACCGATCGCGATCTTCACTGGTTCCATTAATGGCACCAACCTCAGCGTTAGCACCGTTGCTCAAGGTAGCCTCAACCTTGGAGATGTGGTCAGTGGCCAGGGTATTGCCTCTGGTACCACCATTGTTGCTGGTAGTTTTGATGCCAATTCTGGCACCGGAAGTTTTACTGTCAACAAAAGCCAAAGCGTTGCAAGCTCCGCTTTGGTAGCCAGTCCTGGCACACCGACTGTTCCTTACACGATTGAATTCTGGGCCCAGTTGCCCATGGATTCCAATCCCAATGGCGCTGGCTTGGTGGCCTTTGGCCAGCCATCTATCACAGCGGTTGGCTCTTCATCCCTTCCTACAGGTTGGTTGCTAACTAGCAGCTTTGTGGTCGATGAGATTACTTACAACGAGGCTGCTGCTAAGGGATTGATTGAGTCTATCCCAAGTTCCATCACATCCCCGTCTACTACCGTGTATGGATGGGGTTGGGCGATGGTTGCCGATGGAGCAAACACCACAGCCATGGGAGGTAATGGTGGCAATAACCTTTACAGCAATGCCCTGAATATCAACAACTTGGTCAATGGGAGCACGATTCCAGGTGTCACTGACTTTTTAAATAACTACCAAATTACTAGTTCCGATTTGCTGGGCACTGATGGTGTCAATACTATTACAAGCATTTCCCAGGCGCCGATCACCGATCTTCAGTTTAGTAATGAGGTTGACCAAACAACTGGTCTGGCGAATTCTACTCTCAATGTCATTGCCATCGATACATCTTCTTCGGTTCTAAATCAGGGTTTTGTTTCAGCCAATGATGCGCAAAACAATCAAAATCTGCAGGCCATGTTCCAAGACCTGTGGGACTTCCAACAAAAAACAGGTGAGCCCAAAGTTAATTTTTCACTAGCTCCTGATAGCAAGGGAACCGTAGGAACACCCCCGAATGAATTTAACAGTGAGAGCTATGCAGGCTACGAGCTTGGCTTCTCTCTTTCACGGGGTACGGCAGTCTCGGTAAACGGTAACGGTGAGCTTGTTTTTGATATTGGCAATGGTACAAGCCTTGTGGGTGTTGCTTCCGATCCCAGTATTTCTAGTGATTTGAGGGATGGCCAGTGGCACTATATCGTTGCGTCTTACCTGCCAAATTATGAGTATTATACAGTTGCTGGCAGCATCGTTCAGCTGCCAACCAACGTCGGCACAGCGTCTATTTATGTCGATAATCAACTTTTTGCAGTTCAAAATAATATAATCGATGCCTATGCGCCGGTCAATCTTAATGATCAGGCGCTATTGCTTTCCAACAACGTTGGCGGTGCGATTGATCAGTTGGCCATTTATGACAAGGCGCTCTCCATGGTCGAAAGACCTACGCGGATAGCAACTGCTGATTTTACCGGATCGATCGCTGGTAATACCCTTACCGTTACCTCAATCACATCTGGCAGTTTAGATGTTGGTGATGTGGTTACAGGACCTGGCATTACGGCAGGTACCACCATTAGCGCTGTTGGCCAGGTTGATCTTACAACTGGTTTGGGCACGTACGTTCTTAACACCAGTCAAACAGTTGCTACCCCCCCTCAAGACCTAGAGGCACTATCGGTATCACCTCGGCTTGCGATGTCAAGCTTCGCTGCCACGATTTCTGGAACTACCCTCACAGTTACCCAGCAAAGCCAAGATCCCTTGGGCATAGGGTATGCCATTACTGGACAGGGAGTTACTCCAGGAACAACCATTACCGGGATCCTTCCTAATGCACAATCTGGATCCAGTTGTTTTACGGTCAATATCAGCCAGACTGTTGCCATTTCTTCATCCCTTGTTGCTATTCCCAGCTGGCCTTCCCCTTCAGCAGAGGATGCTTTGGCTATGTTGGCCGCCCTGGGCTATGGCATAGACACCAAAACCCCAGATCCAGGAGCTACTCCTGGTGCTGTGACGAGACATTGGGAGTCCCGCAATGTTAATCCCAATGATGCATTACTTGGATCATATTATTCCGTTTTTACACCGGATGCCACTGGTACTGGTGGTTCATGGTCGAACGCTTCCAATCTCAACCCCGCAACGCAATTAGAAGCAACTATCCCCAGTGCAAGTCAACCTGGATCGATGCAGGATGATCTGGTGATTGCCATTTCACCCACAGATTGGAGTGGTGCTAACTGGACGGTGAACCAAACAGCATCCCAAGCTTTTAATCCTGCACATGACAAGCTAACAGGCATAACAGTCTCTTTGACCAATTCCAACGATGATGCCACTAAGACGCTGCAGCTGACGCCAGAGCAGGTGTTGCTCGGAAGTAACACACTCCAAGCACTACAACCTTTAGCCACAGCTGCTGATTTTAACTATACAGTTCTTACCAATGCGCCTGCCTTCAATCTTGTTATACCCAAGAATCAGTTGCCTTCCACTGGAAGCAATAAATTAGCATCAGAATACAAGGCAACCTATACATTTAATTTTACTACCAAGAGTAACTCTACTGAATTTGTTACTAGTCAGGTATCCAATGCCCAGCCTGTGGTGGTTAACCAGAAAGGTGCAGCAGCGATCTCAACGATCACGAGCAGCACTGGAAGTGCAAACCAGCTCTCAAACCTACAAAAGCGTGATAGCGTCATAGCCACGGCTGCTGTAATTGAACAAGCCCCAATTCAACTCAAGTATATCGATAGTGGTGAAGTATTTAAAAGCGCTTCATCCACTGCGGCGGCTAACACTCCTGCCGCTTCATCTCCTGCGAACACCTTTGGTGCCTCACAAGTATTTGGTTCTTATATTCCATCAGGGGGGAATGGTAATACCTATGGGTGGCTGGCAATAGCTCAACCCCAGTCAACCAATGCGAACAGAAACGCAGCCGGTCGTGTCTGGATTCAGTACACCGGACAGTCAAAGGATGGTACTCCTACCACTACTGTGGCTGATGCTCCAAAAACTTGGTTGAATGCCTTAGCTGAGTCTAATTTTACCCCTGATTCACCCAACCTTCCTTTGTTGGGTAATGCTTTTAATCCCAGTAGCACGGGCGGACTTTTAATAGAGGCCGATCCCACCGTGGGTTGGGGAGATAATTTTGGTCAGACCATGTTGGTTGCTGATGTAGATAATGATGGAGTTTTAGATCTTGTCATTGGCGCTCCCCAGGCCAATGGAGGAGGGCGTGTTTATATTATTAATGGACAATGGATTGAAAACAACCTCACAACTAGTGATGCCACGACCATTCTTAGTCTAGCTAACCCCAATAATTTAACAGATGCAAGTGGTCAGGGCTATGTCACCGTGCTTACGCCATCGGTTGCTATAAATAATATCAGCACCGATGACATCACTGTTGCAGGCTTTGGAAGTGCCCTCGCCTTTTACAACAATACCCTCTGGGTTGGAGCACCAAATTACCTCCGCCAACTTGATCCCAGTATTACTACTCTTGATCCTGTAGATATCAGTGCAGCATTTAATTCCTTGGTGCCAATTGGCGCCGTTTATAGCTATAGCGCATCCTCAGGTAGCTGGGGAACTGGCGAGCCCACCCCTCTTCCTAACCCTGTACTTGGTAGCGGTGGTACTGCCGAAAGCCTCGATCCCACCGGGTCACCTACGACCACCTATTGGGGCGGTCAGTTTGGTAGCTCGATAGCTGTTAATAGTACAAGTGGTGCCTTAGCAATTTCTGCACCTGGTGTTTATGCAGGCATGCTATATAGCGGTACTAATCAAGTTCAGCAGCAGACCGTTGATGGCAAAAAAGATCCCACTTCTACCTATGGCGACGGTGCATTAATCAAATTCCAGGCCCCAGTTACTTCCGCAGTAAATAGCCTGCCCAGCGTCTCTATTATTGGAGGCACTTCCAGTACTTCAACCCTTGTCGATATAGTTGATCAGTCACAAAACAATGGCAAAAAGTATGGCAATGAAGAGTCTGCCTACATGCAGAGCCTTAAGAAGCAGCAGGCAGACAATATTGTTGACGCAACAGTCTACTACAATCAGGCTCTTCAGGTTAATGCGGTTGGAGCCGTTTATTTAATCAATGACTCTGCTGATTTTGCAAACTTAAGTATCATCAGCGCCACCGCCATTGAGGATCAAGGTGGCAGCACGATCTATGGCCCCAATGCCTGGAATGTTCTCGGGATGTCAGGTTTCGGTAGTAGCCTTGCTTTTAGTGATTTAAAAAACACAAACAGCAATTCGATCCTTGCCATTGGTGCTAATCAAACCGGTGGCTCAGGCGCTGTCTACATGGTAGATACAACCTCTGATTGGCCATCCTCAACTCTCGGTTCGAATCAATACCTAGCCCATCTGGTTAGTGGGCTTACACTCTACGGCGCTGAATCGCAAGATAATTTTGGCAACGGACTTGTAGACCTAGGCGACACTAATAATGATGGCTATAATGATTTGCTGATGCAAGCCTACAATGCAAGTAGTGGTGCTGGCAATGGTTATGTCTTGTTTGGAAGTGACAATCTGATCGTTACAGATCAAGCAAACCCTGGGGGAGTAAATCCTGGTGTCGGTAGCGTTGCAACCGGCTCGATTGGAGAGATTACTAGGGCTGATAACTCGACCTATAAGGCAGCTATTCTAAGTCAGCTTGGCTATGGACTTTCCACTTATACCGGCCAAGGTACTTTCGGTGCCGGTGACGTCGATGGTAATGGGTTAAAAGACGTCATGCTTGGCTCCGGACCCAATGGCAGTGCCTACCTTACCTGGGGCCAACCTTATTTGGAGTCTATTGGTAACCTCCAACTCGACAAACTTACCAGTAATACGGGCTATATGTTGGATGGCCTAGCCACCACCAGCCAGGGCTCATTGCGTTCGCTGGGTGATTTCAACGGTGATGGTTATGGCGATTTCATCTCCATTAATTCCGACAATGCACTCACCACCGTGCGGATCGAGCTGGGAGCCAACACCCAGGAAATCCTTGCTGATTATCCCTACAACTACTACTCTTTCACCGTTCCTAGTGGCACCGAGGTGCTCCCCGGTGGAGATATCAATGGGGATGGCTTTGACGACATCGCCCTCTTCCTCGACCAGAACCTCAGCTCCGCAGCACAGGGCAACCAGGGCGCTGGCAGCACTACCGGCATCCTCTATGGCCGGGACAGCCAGAACCTGCCTCTCGGCTCCGGATTTGGTTTCCTCGCTCCTGTTGAAAGCGATAGCCAACCGGCGATGGCATTGCCCGGCGGTAATATTTCCGGAGGCCTGACAGATGTTGCTCCGGCTGTGATTGCTGTCGGCAACACCATCTACTCCGTCGTCAAGGGCTATCAAACTGATGACACCAGCCTCTGGTTCAGCCAGAGCACCGATGGCGGCAACAGCTGGAGCGGCTGGAGCAACATCACCAATACCTATTCAGATCTAGCCTCGGGCACCTCACCCTCGCTGGCTTTCTTCAACAACAAGCTCTACCTCGCCTATCTCAACACCGACAGCACACCCGCACTCTCCATTAGCAGCTGGGATCCAGCCAGCAACAACCCCGCTGCCTGGAGTGCACCCACGCAGATCAGCGACGGCAACAGCTCCGCCTCCAGCTTCAGCAGCTCCTTCAGCCCACAGCTGATCGACCGTGGCGATGCCCTCGGACTGATCTGGGTCAATACCGATGGCGAACTGATGAGCGCGGCGTCCACCAGACCCGCGAACATAACCTGGGCGGTAGTTGACAACGGCTCATCCCCCGCGATCCCTGCACTGGCCCGTGATGGCAACACCGTCTACATGGCGGTGCGGGGCAATGGCGACACCAACATCTACTGGACCATGAGCACCGATAGCGGTGTCAACTGGGCCGATTGGCAGGCTCTGCCTGACTCCATGACCACCGCCAGTGCTCCCTCACTGGCGGTGGTCGATGGCACCCTCTATCTGAGCTATCTGGGGGATGACAACAACGAGATCAATATCACCACCCTGTCCAATGCCAGCACCAATAGCTGGAGCACCCAATACCAGATCCCAGGCCAGTCCGCTAATTACGCCAGCCTGATCAGCGAGACCATCGGCAGCACCACCCAGCTGGCGGTGTATTACGTCTCTAATGATTCCACCGATCGCATCCTTAAGGCCTACAGCAGCACCCCCTCCAGCTCCTCCGGCTGGACATCCGACATTGAGGTTGAATATAACGATGGCACCGGTCTTCAGACCGCTTCCGGACCTCTGGCCGTCACAACCTTCAATGGTCAGACCTACATCGCTTACCAGGGCGGCACCACAACCAGCCCCAGTGAACTGATCTATCTCGCCAGCAGCTCCTCAGCCAGCACGACCAACATCGGCAGCGATTGGAGCACCGAGGGCACCTTCAATGCCAACGTCACCACAGGGCTTGGTCTGACAGCAAGCCCCGGCGGCCTGATCCTGAGCTACGGCAATTCCAGCCAACCATCAGATCTGCAGCTGCGCGAGCTCTCCTTGGATCAGGCCTCCGGCACTTGGTCGATCACCGGCAGCTATGCCAATGCCCTGCCGAGCACCCTCAGCAATGAGGTGGCCATCCTTGGCCTCAGTTCCGGCAGCGCCCTATCGCTACTCCTGGCAGGGATTAATACCCAGAGCAACCTCTATTCCATTCAGACAAGCCTTCTCTCTGGCACAGATTTAGCCCCCAACTGGAGCACTCCGATCGAGTTGCTCGAGCGGGTGGATACCAACGGCACCATCACCTTCCAGCCGATCAGCGCCTCGGCCGCACCCTCCTTCACCTGGCTCGGTCAGCAAGGTGTACTGGCCGTTAACGATGACGGAGCGATCCAGGTGTTCACACCCGCTACCAACAGCCTCAGCTGGGAGCGAGTCACCTCCTTCACCAGCGGATCAGGGGAGGCAGCGATCACCACTGCTCCGGTGCTTGCAACCACCGACACCGGGCTGGCCCTCACCTACGGCAGCAGCGATAGCGCGATTCACTTGGAACGTATCGACTTCGTCGATACACAGGGCAATCCTCTGAGCAGTGATCTCGCCTGGGTTTCCACAACCCTCAGCCCGAGCGAGGGTGGGGTCAGCAGTGATCTCGCCACCGTTCCGCTCAGCGTTGATGGCAACTTGCTGCTCGTCAATGTGTCCACCGGAGCTCAGGACGACCGGATCTGGCTCAATGCCGTGCCGAACCTCGCCAATCCAGACAGCACTACCTGGCTCAACTCCACCGTTCAGCTCAGCGATGGACAGGGTGGCTGGAGCATCAGCCAGCAGCCCCTCACCCCTGGCCAGGCGGGATCAACTCTGACCCCCGTGGGCGATCTCAACAACGATGGCTACAGCGATCTGCTGGTCACCGCCAACGGAGTGTCGGCCAATACCGCAAATGGCAACCAGTCGTACACCGGCCTGCGGGTGATCACAGGGGCCGCCACGAGCACGGCACTTGTCAACAACAACAACAGCACATCCGCAAGCCAGACCGTGCAGCTGGCCGCGCCCTTCAGTCAGGGCAGCCAGGCACCGGTGTCGTCGATCACTGGCGTAAATCCCGCCAACGGCAGCCTCAATCTCGGCATCGCAGCCCGCAAAGGCTCAGCCGTCTCGGCCTTCAATGCCACGGTGTCGGCGGCAGATCTGACCTCCCCCTCAGGCAGCGTGGCGGAGGCCAGCGCGTTGCTGGATTGGTTMGAGCCCACACCAAACACCCTGTTGCAGAGCAATGGCTGGGGTGATGCGGCATTGAACGCCACGGGCAGCTACGGCGATCTCAACGGTGATGGACGGCCCGATTCTTTCGATCCTGCTACCTACGGCGCCATCACCACCATCCCGGGCCTGAACTACAGCATTTGGAGCATCCGCGCCGCCGGGGACGTCAATGGCAATGGCGTTGATGATGTGCTGCTCTCGCTCGCACCGCAGGGTCCGGCTTACGTCCCGACGAGCAGTGGCCAACCCACTGCTCTCCAATCGGTGCTGGTGGATGGCTCCCTGTTCAAGGTCGATCAGGCCACCAACAGCTTCCAACTGGATCAGCTCAAAACGCCTCTCAATCCCTACAACCGGGCTCAGCTCTACGACGTCGCTGGCACATCCACCACCAACTATTTGACCTCGCTGCAGAACTGGTTTGATCCGATTCTCGGTTTCACGCCGGGCATCGGGCTTGCGGCCTTCACAGGAACTGCCACCAACCCTGATTCGGCTTTATCCTATTCACCACCCTGCGCGGTTGTGACTCCAGAGGGGCAGGCCATTCTGTTCTTCTCTGGGGCGGACACCAGTGGCACCGATTATGCCAGTGGCCTGTGGATGGCCTACCAGGATGGATGGCCTACCGGCAGCTGGAAACAAAGCTCCCTGAGTGTGGCCAGCACCTCCAACAACACCACCCCCAGCGCTGCCTACTTCCAGGGCAAACTGTATGTCGCCTATACCGATATAAACCAGGATATCAACATTGCTGTCTGCTCGGGCTTATCCCCTCAAGTCGCAAGCAACTGGACCAGCTACAAGGTCTACACCACGGTCAACGAGTCGACCGCTTATTCGCCAACTCTCATCGCCGAGAATGGACGCCTAGCGCTATATTTCCCCTCCAATACACCATTACCCAATATGAGTATGACTTGGAATGCAAATTACCAATCGCTTCGCTATCTCTATAGCAATGATCCTTCCAATGGCAGCTGGGGATCATCGTTTGATTCAGCAACCGGGAGCTTCTCTGGAATCAGTGGTCAGCTGAATAATTACGAGGTCACCTCGCCTATTGCGGCCACGAACTACCAAGGCCGCACTGTGCTCGCATTCAGGAACTACAACACTGGACCTGGAGACAATGTCGCCAACGGCGATATCATCCTCCTCACCCAAGTGGCTAGCGCCGCGACGGCAACTACTCCGACATCTACGGTCTCCTGGCAGGAGTACAATACCGGGTTCAACAATGTTAATGGCGTCGGCCTTGCCACAGATCAGTCCCTGCTCTATCTGACATCATCCCCAAACTATGGTGCAAGTACCCCTGGCTCTGTAATCTACGAACTGGCGCCAAGCCTGAATACAGCGGGGCAAGCGGACGGCAATTGGACCAGCTCCCCCAGTCAGGACCTTAATACTAGCTTGTACAACAAAAATGAGGCCCCTAAATTTCAAGAGCAGGGGTCGACGGGGTCGACCTACAGCGTAGCCACTATCAACCCGTTCATGCTGAACGGGCAGCTGATGGGCACCTGGACCGATACCAATCAGAACGTTCAGATCTCACAACTCACCCTCAGCATTGGTGGCGCCAGCCAGCAATCTATTGCCGGCTATTCCATCGATGGAAACATCGACGTCAACGGCGATGGCTTCACGGATATTCTGCTTTCCGATCCGTCTGATCCAAACAAGGGGGTTAATAACCAATACGTTCTATTTGGTGGTGATTATCTAGATATCGCCTCCCAGGTTGGAACTGCAGGTAATGACACCCTGCTTGGTACACCTCTCGCTGATGTGATCTATACCATTAGTGGCGCTGATGAGGTGATCTCTAATGGCGGCGCTGATGTGATCTACACCGGTTCCGGTGATGATCAGATCTCGATCACAGGCAATGCCTTTTTCCGCATCGACGCCGGCTCCGGCTTTGATGCCTTGCAGCTGGAAGGCCTGGCCAACCAGCCCTACGACTTCCGCCTCAATGTGCCCAGCCCTGAGTATTTCGCTGGCACCAAGCTGCGCGGCATTGAGCTAATTAGCTCCCTCGATTATGGCAGCAACACCCTCAGCTTTGATGCGGCTGCTGTCAACGCGATCAACCCCGATCGAATTCTATTTCTTGTACCAGATGCAGAGGATTATATTCATCTTACTTCTGAATTTGAGCGTAACAGTGGCTTTGATACCAGTTTCGGTGGCGCTGTTTGGTATGCCTACACAACGGGAATTGCTCTTCCTGATAGCACCAACCCTACCTTGGTGTACGTGGGCGCACCTGTTGGTGAGTCTGCGAGTGACTGGCTCGCAAACAATGTGCAAACGGTTGATGCTTCTGTCTCCGTTGCCGGTATGGCTACTCCCTTTGCCCTCAATGAATCGGAGCCCTCTGTAAGTGAGCCTCCAGTACCGAGAGCCTCGTCCACTGTTGGTAGTGCATCATTTGGTGATGGCTTGTTTATTACCGGCTACAGCACCACACCCGGTTCCGGTGTTGCCCTTTTCCAAATTAGCCGTGACGGCGATCTCAGCCGCAGCCAGCTGGTTAGTTATGTCTCGTCTTCCCTTAACAGTTCCGCTGAGCCCGGACTTCACTACACACCAGTGGCAGGGTTTTTGCGACTGGAGGCAGGCCAAGCCTCTGCGAACATCAGCGTTCCGGTTGATCCAAGTGCTGTCGCTGCCCTGCGCAATGGCACACTCAGCCTGAAGGTTGCTGAACTCGACGACCGGGGTCAACAGCAAATCCATCTCCTGCTCGATGTGGATCAGGCAAGTGGTGGACTCCGACCGGTGCTTTCAGGCCTGGATCTGCAAGTCGACGACTCCGGTTCTTCGGCAACGATTGGTTTCCGGGCTGATGCCAACAAGGATGCTCTAAAGGATGGTCTTGCTACTACCCTTAACCTCAATGTGCGTCGTCGGCTCTCGGCCGACCTTGCTGCTAACGATCTGGGCAACCGCAATCAGACGCTTTCCATCAGCGATGGCCTGCGCGCCAAGTTTGATCAGGATGGTTTAGATAACGATCAGGTCCATCTTGAGCTTGTTCTTAACACCACTACTGGTTCTATCCAGTTGCAGGCAGCTCAAACAGAGCTTAATCCGCTGATCTTAAGCAAATTAGACCCAACTAGAAAGCCAATTACGGTTGGCATAGAACTGACAACCACATCTCTCGACGCCATTCCAGTGGCAACACCTCCATCTGGTGTCTTGCTTAACCAAACAGCTATCGACTTTACGGTTGATGCTGATAGCAGTGGTAAAGCCAAACTTTTCCTTGATCTCACCCAGGTTGGAGGTGATCTTGACATCAGCGTGTTTAAGGATGGTGTCCTTAAGCGTAAAGACCAGACCCACCTGCTCTATTACGGCATTGACGAGAAAGGTGTCCTTTCGCCCCTAACCTATAAYGCTCGTCACAAAGCCGGAGCCCGCTTCTTCGATACCGATGGTGATGGCATTGCTGATTTCGTCAGCCTTACGTTTGTTGATGGCGGTATGGGTGATATCGGTCAAAAAGGTGATGGAAAAGTCCACGATCCTTCCACTGCWGGCACAGTAGATCTCCAAAATGTGTTGCTGACCGCCGTCGATTCACGCACCCTGCAGGCTGCTGACCAGGTCAACAAAGTTGCCCCTGCAAGCCTGGTGTTGCGGGCAACCCTTAATCRTCGTTCTGCTACCACTAATCAGATCTACTATGTGGTCCATGATATTGCCGATTCCGCGAGCATTGATTCCATCTTTGCTGATATTGATGAGCTAAGGGAACGGTCTCAGACCCTGTATACAAGCCTGGAATCAACAGATGTCACCCTTGCGCCTGGTTCGTCATTAAGTCGAGACATCTTGCTGATCAATGGTCAATTGGTTAGCTTCTTTGAGGTGGTTGATGGCACCCTGGATCAGATCACTAGCGCAACTGATGGGCGGCTACGTGTCTTCTCTACCGGTGGTTTTTCAACTGGTTCCCGTTCTGGAAATCTCTCATCCACAAGTGGCGTCAGCCTTGCTCTTTCACTGGTTGACGGTGATCAAGGTCTTGGTGCCCTGATTGGCCAGGAGCAGGGTCTTGCCCCCGTACTTGATTTCACTGCCTTTACCACTGATCAAAGGATTGAGGGCACCGTGACCCTTGCGCGTGAGGCTGCCTTTGATGCTGTCACTGGTTTCTACCGAACCCTCGACCTCCAAGGCACCGTATGGCGCGATCCTTCTGMTCAGAGCAAAGGCACTATTRCCCCCGGCCAAGTCGGTACGACCGCCGCGGATTACGGAGCTGCTGCMCTTAGAAATATGGTCGATGGGCTCACRGGTCTCCAGGTGGRCAATCGCCAAACCAGTAACCKCTCCATYTCWCTCCMGGAGAGCAAYTATCTCGCGCCGATTGCACAGGTWAAKGGGAATACCTTTGTGGCCTTTGMCAGWGGTAACGCTGATGGCATTTCCCACTTTGTTTCCCTTGGTTCAAATATGTTTGGCCTCGAGGATCTCTATGGGGGCGGCGATCGAGACTTCGATGACCAAGTTATTGGTTTTGCCTTCAGCAAGGTGGTTACTCCTCCCGTCTGATCTTGAATGCTTATACCTCCTTTATCTTTGAATCCCTATTTTTAGCGAACAGGGAGGAGTCTGAATGACTTTTCCCTAAGGTTGATTGTTTGTTTTGCTCTTCTCAAACCACGCTTGCTTCGTGATTGCTAGCCCACAGGCTGTCTTCGGCTGCTCACGTGCCACCTTGGGGTGCGCCAGGTTCCCCAGAACACAATCCACCAGATCAAACGTCAGCACTGACTAAACCGGCCGGGGAGACCGGCCGGCGGGAGGCCCCGCCTCCCTGCCCCCTCTGCCAACAAAGTTGTCACCCCTGTTAATTGAATCCTTGGGGGYTTAATSGAGCAATTTAATGACTGCTTACAGCTGGGCTGWTTATGTAGAAGTGCTGTTCAAGCTGATGTGAGAAAAAGGATGAGCCCGCCAAATCGGCAGGATGTGCCTCAAATTTCTAAGGAATTAGGTATTCATCAATCCACGCTTTATAAATGGCGCAGTAACTGGCGGTTGCAGGGGGAGGTGGTGCCAGCATCCGAKAAAGACCCAGATAGCTGGAGTGCTGCAGATAAATTCACGGTGGTAGTAGAAACAGCTGGGTTTAATGCCACTGAGCTGAGT
>NZ_PXVC01000035.1 GCF_003011125.1 Synechococcus lacustris str. Tous
GAGAAGGGGAGTTAGTGCCTGCCAGAAGTAGCTCTGCAGAAGAATGGGATTCAAGCGATAAGTTGGCTGCTGTAACACAAGCCGCTGGACTTAACGGTGCTGATCTAGGTGCCTATTGCAGAGAGAGAGGTCTTTATCCCCAACAACTTGCTCGGTGGCGCCAAGCAGCAGAGTATGCAAATGGATTAGATGCACCGAGCATGGCGGATCAAAAGGAATTGCAGCGTAAAAACCAGGAGCTGATACGCCAAAATCGGCGCCTAGAGCGGGAACTACAAAAAAAGGAAAAGGCACTTGCTGTTTACTCGGCTTAGCCGAGTGGGCCGTAGGCCATGGCAGCAGCGCTGCTTTTACTAACAAAAAAGTTCGACAGCCTCTGGCCGCAGGAAAGGGAGACCTGATAGCAGCAGAGGAGCGTATTAAGGCAATAAAACTTTTAGCAGAAGGGGTTAATTTAGGGCCTCCTGAATAAGGCCAGACCAGGTGCGCCGCAATGGATCTGGGCAGTTTCTGGGGGTAAAATGTACGCAAATAGGGCCATTTGTGCCCAAAAGCCGCCCAGGGTTTTCCACATGTATCGGCGCGAGCATCGTGATCAGCTCTCGTTCAAGGATTTCTTCCTGCCATTTGGTGGACAACTCTCAGGTGACAATCGCTGGATCAAGCTGGCCGAGCTGATCCCTTGGGACGAATTGGAAGATGACTATGCATCCCAGTTCCCCCTTTGCAACCATTGCACGGAATGTGCTGGTGATCAATCTCGAAAAGCTGCTTGAATTCTTTTTGTCCTTTTTGCGGCCTTGCTACGCCTTCTACTGGTCAATGAAGGCGGTTGGAGTATTTGCACTGTGCCATTGAGCCTTAGATAGCTGCGGCGTAATGATCGGGCTGCGGACTCAACCAAAATCCATTGTTGTTGAGGCTGAGCCCGAATTCACTTTCTCAGGGGTTTGCGTATCAGGACAACACTCCCCCAGAAGCAAGGACAACCAACCCCAAAGAGGCCATCTGATGACGACACTTGGGGCTGGGTACCCAAAAATACCCTAAGAATCAAAAGGGCTGAGAAGCGACAAGGGGCCAGTTTGAACATGGGGCTGCTCAGCCCTCAGGAGCTAAACCACGGTGGTCACCGACTTAAAGACGAAGCCAATTACCTGGTCATCGAAATCACGGTCGCCACCGCCAAGCAGATCTTCGAGGCCAAAAGTGGTGTTGCCGAGGCTCGCAAAGTGGGCGATGCCATCTTGGTTGCCCTGGGCATAGGCAACAAAGGTGTTGCCGTTCACTTGGGCGATTGGCGCCAGATAGGACGATTCCTGCAGAGTGATCGCAACATCAGAAGTTGCTTGGCGATTGCCCACCGATAGGTCCGTGAGGGAGTCAACCATGTTTTTCAGAGCCGCAGCTCCATAGGCGGCAGCGGTGGTGCCTGCCTGGCCAGGGGTGAGGGTGCCTTTGCTGTGGTCGGTTGGATCAATCCAGACCGTGCCATTGATGTCGAGGGCGCGATAGAAGCCGGTGACGGCGTCCAAGGAAGCCTCACGGGCCAGTGAATAGGTACCAACAACCTTTTGGTCAACGGTGAAACTGGTGAAATCAAGGATTGGAGCCAGGCCCTGTTCCTGCCCAATCAGGGCATTGAGGCCTTGATCGCGGTCGGTAACTAGAGCAAGCGAAAGGCTCACGCCACTCAGAGAGGAGAACTCGACAGGGCCGTTTGGTTGGCCAACTGAAGTAAAAACCTGGAGACGGGAATCACCAGCACTACTAAGCAGGTCCAAACTGCTATCAACCACTTCGAAAAAGCGAACCGATTGGCCACTGATCAGCAGAATTTCCCGCTTTAACGACGTACCAGCAGCGAGGGTGACATCTGACGATTCCAAGGTAGAGAAAAGGGTCTGCGCGCGCCCGCGCAACTCCGCCAGGTCAGCAAAGATTTGATCAAACGTCAGTTGATCTGACGCATCTCGCACGACGTAGCCAATCTGATTTGACGTTGACGCACGCCCCTTAAGGTCGGCGCTTAATACCAAGCTGGCGGAAGCCTCCTTATTTTGAGAAGCGGACGGCTTCAAGGTACGCTGATTATCAACAACATCCAGAGTCAGATTACCAAGATCCACTGTGCCAGCCGTGGAGGGATCGTGAATTTTCTTATCACCACTTGGACCCATATCGCCCAGGCCACCATCTTTAAAAGTGAGGCTGACAGAATCGGCGATGCCATCGCCATCGGTGTCGTAGAAGCGGGCTCCAGCACGATGGATGGCATTGTAGGTGAGGGGCGTTAGATTCCCGACATTATCAATGCCATAATAGGCCAAAAGACTATTGGCCTTGCGCTTAAGAACCCCATTCTGATCTTCACTAATTACAAGATCATCGCCAACCTGGGTGAGATCCAAGAAGAGTTTGGCTTGCCCATTGCCATCGGCAGAAACGGTAAAGTCCACGGCCGTCTTATTGAGCACAACTCCGCCAGGAGGTTCTTTCATCGGCAACGCATCAAGCGTCGTGGTGGTGAGGTCAATACCAACCGTGATGGACTTTCTAGCGGGATCTAATTTGCTTAAGAGAAGCGGATTCATTTGCGAGCTGGCAGGCTGCAACTGGATCGAGCCGTTGGTGGCATTAAGACCGAATTGCAGCTCAACTTGGCCATTATTCAAACCATCTTGGTCGAATTTTGCGAGGTCCCCTTCGCTAATCACTAGATTTTGAGATCGTGTCTTCGGGTCGGTAGCTGAGCTGTCGGCCGATTGCCTGCGCAGCACCTTGAGATTCAAGGTGCTAGCTAAACCCTTGGCTCTGGCGGCCTGATTGATATCAGCCCGGAAGCCAATCGAAGGCGCCTTGCCGGAATCATCAACCTGCAGATTCAGGCCTGACAGGACCGGGCGCAGTCCAGCACTGGTTGGGGCCGCATCGAGGAGGAGATGGACCTGCTTTTGGCCCAGGTCGTCGAGTTCAGCCACCTGGAGGCTGAGGGTCCCATTGCGCAGGGCGGCAATCGCCGCCACATCAACGGGAACAGTGATATCAGCAGCGGACTGGCCGGGCTCAAGGCGCAACAGGCCCGCCCCTGGCGTGTAGTGGCGACCAGGCTCGGCTGAGCTATTAAGGGACGACGAGACATAACTGATCAGCTGACTACGGCTGAGATCGCCGCTGCGGCTGATTTGGAACCGGGCCAAGCCGGAGTTGGGGGAGGTGCGGTAAGCGGTGATGGTCAAGCCATCGCCAAAGTTGGTACTACCGGCCACCATCGACGGACTAGCCCCGGCAGGTTGGGAGCCAGGAGACGCTGCAGATGTAGCCRAAAGACTCGCCAGCAGCATGGGCGCCTGACCCTGGGCGCCCACACTGACCTGGCTGGCGAGCCATGACAGGGCATCGTTTCCATCGGGAACCCGCACATAGGCCAGGGTTGGGTTGGCGCTGGGACCAGCAGCTCCAGGGGCTGCATAGGCATACCAAAGGCTACCGCCATAATTGATATCGTTGGCTTGGCTGCGCTTCAACTCAGCGCTGAAGTTAATGACATCAGCGGAATCAGGGGTCAGGAAGATGACACGATCTGGGTTGATTGCGTTAATCGCCGCCGCATCAATGCTGAGGGTGTTACTGCCGTAGTCGACGGAGCTGATTAGCTCAATATCTTTAAGTTTGGTACCAGCAAAATACTGCGGGGCAGCAACATTCAAGCTAAAATCATAGGATTGACCGGCCTGGCCCTGCAGCAGCAGTTGGTCAAAACCAGAGCCGGCATCGATACGCACAAAAGCGTTTTCGGCAATCGAAATCTGATCATCACCAGAGCCGGTATAAATGACATCAGCGCCACCTTTAGATTGCACCCCATCGGCGCCACCAAGGGTGTAGATCACATCGGCCAGGGGCGTGCCAATGAGCGTGTCATTGCCCGCGGTGCCCACCTGGGAGGCGATGTTGAGATAGTCGCCGCCAAAGAGCGCATACTGATTATTAACTCCAATGGCAGGGTCTGAGGGATCGGAAAGAAGAACATCTGAGAAKCCATCACCATTAATGTCGATGTTGCCATCGATGGAATAGCCGGCGAGGGAAAAACCGGCTTGGTTGATTTGATTGCTGCCAAAGGCAGCTTCTTCCTGGTTGTAGTTGATTAAAACAGCGGCGGACTCACCGATCTGATTGGTTACATACAGGGCGTCGCCAAAAAAGCTTGGCGCAACAGACTGGGGCGCATTACCAATGTTATTCGCTTGCGTATCAGCGTCTTTAAAATATCCACCAGCGTAATAAGGCGATGTCATACCGTTATTTGTATT
Organism: Synechococcus lacustris str. Tous; assembly: GCF_003011125.1. Classification (GTDB taxonomy): domain Bacteria; phylum Cyanobacteriota; class Cyanobacteriia; order PCC-6307; family Cyanobiaceae; genus Synechococcus_D; species Synechococcus_D lacustris. Next base: position 4,317 of record NZ_PXVC01000035.1, read on the forward strand.
ATTCCCGCTAATTCTCACATTGTCAACGCCAGCCTGCTGCAAAGTGATGGGTAGGACATTGGTTGCTCCGGCGGTGATCTGCGTGCTGGCGCTGAGATCAACTTGTTGATTCGGCGATAGATGATCGATATTTAGGCCAACAGGGAAGAACAGCGCATTTGTTGCAGATGTACTCCATGGCGTATAGGTAAGATAGAGGTTGGCCTGATCCGTTGCAATCGAAGGCGTGTTAATTCCTGTTGTACCGGTATCCCAAAGGGTCCAATCCGTGGTGGAGGAACCCGTAGTGGAAGAACTGGTTGCGATGTTGGCCTTTGCACCCTGCGCCGTGGGGGCAAAGGCGAGGAGAAGCGCTCCATTCTCGACGTTGTCTCCAGTGCCATCTCCGTAGCCACGGAAGGCGAGCACGGTGCGCCCCTGGTAAGTGGTGGCAGCAATCGGTGAGGTGACGATGACGCCGGAGCTAGTATTATTCCAGCCATTAGTCGAGGGAATGGTACTCAGGCTGATATCAATCAAGATGGTGCTGCTGGTGTCGTTGTAGGTGTTTGTGGCTGAATCGAAGGAACTTCCCCAGCCAGTTTGCTGGGTGGGATCATTGCTGTAGAGATAGTGGATATTCAGGTTTTGATCATTATTGCCTTCATAGCCAGAGGGGAAATAAAGGGCAAGTCGCTCGCCCTCGCTGACCAGAGTTGGCGTGAGCAAGGAGTATTCAGCTGATGCGCCACCATTGGATTGGACCTGATAGGTTGTCCAACTGGTTGCCTCAGTCAGCGGCTTGTCTGAATTGTTGAGATCGGCGTAGGCAATCCAGATATTGTTGGTAGCAGATCCATAGCCGTTGCCACTGGTGGCGGAAGGAATGGCAACAAAGAGTTTGCCATCATGAATGGCAGCACCTGGAGTTAGCGGAGCTATCGAATTGGAAGGGAACGTCTTGCCTCCAGCGACAAGAGGGGAGGCTTTCGTTAGATCGATCCCCGTAACCTCGATCGCGTTCGGTTCCAGGCTATTTTGCCCAACCCCGAGCAAAAGAACGTTGCCTAGGTTGATCCCAGTGTTGCTTCCGCCAGCATAAACTTGTGTTGTGATCGAGTAGAGATTCCCCGAGGCATCGTGCACCAGCGTTGGCGCAGGGGAATTATTGGCATAAGCAAAAGTAGCTGATTGAGTGTAGGTGGAATTTCCTGTGACCAGTGTCTGTACCGATTCAATCTCGATTGGTGCCTGATATTTGACAATGGGTGAAAACCAATTCTGCAGCGACTGGTACTCGTCGCTGGAGGACATTGTGGTTACATCAAAGAGCTCGATACTGTTGTAGGGGTTGAGAGCTGCTTTGAGATCGCTTAGATTGAAGCTGTTGTTGGTGACCTTGAACAGAGCGCCATCAATCAGGGCGGAGTAGATGGCCGATGGCTTGCCATCGCTCTGGGCAGGGTAGGAGGGCCCCTGGGGCGTCAGAGCAAGGAGCACATCGTCAACACCGTTGCCGTTGACATCTCCGGCAGCGCGGATGCTCCATAGGGAGAAGACCGGGGCTTGTGGTGCAGAGGCGATCCAGATGGAGCCATCGGGATCGAAGTAATCGTTGTAGCCATCGCCGTTGAGATCTCCGAACGTGGAGGCGGTGTTGAGCGCCGGATTTCCGCTGAGCGGTGGTGTTGAGGTGGACGACCAAGCTTCGGATCCTGAAGCGATGGCACTGGAGAAGAGTTGCTGAGCGCTGGAGAGGGAACCAGCAGTAGCCAGCAAGGAGGAGGGATCGCTCAGCGAGGCGCTCAGGCCGTAACGCTGGGCTGCGCTGGTTGCCGTGAGGCTGAGGGCGCCTGGTGCGGAAACAGAAGAGGCGACGGATACCGGACTGTTGACCGGTAGTGCCGGAGCTAGCTGAACTGCCTGCTCTGCAGCCGTGGCATCATTACGTGCCGCCAGAGCCAGCGGAGATCCTGCGCCGCTGATCACACGCAGGCCCGTGAAGGTACTGCCATCTGCAGCAACCTGATCGCTTGTGAGCAACAGATCATCGAGGCCATCGCCATCGAGATCACCGGCAGCGATCAGGGTGGATGTGGCGTTGGCGTCAGGTTGGCTGATCAGCCAGCCGCCGTTGCCATCGGGTAGCTGGATGGTGGTGTTGAGCCAGGTGGTGCTGGCCGGATCAGAACCATTGGGAATCGCACTGATGCGCACCGCACTGGTGGAGGCATCAATCGTGGTGAGCAGCAGGTTGCCATTCACCACCACGGGAGCGGTGCCAACAACGGTGCTCAGAGCGCTGTTGCTGGCATTGAGGTTGGTGCTTTGCCATTGCAGGCCGGCCTTACTGGCATTAAACCCATCGGCAGTGAGGATCACCCCATCTTTGGCCTCACCGTCGAGCGAGAAGAAGTCGAGACGCTCCAGGCTGACGGACGTGTCGCTGTTGGTGTAAGTAAGAACCAGACCGGTGTCTGTGGTTGTCAGACCCGGAGCCAAAATGGAGGCGCTGGGGGTAGACGAGCTGATGGCCGGATCGCTGCCGCTGGTGGAGAAGGAGGAAGCCAGGATCAGGCTGCTGCCGGAGCTGCCTGGGCTGTAGAGGTTGATGGTGCCGCCGTTGTTCACCGCAATCACCGGATCAGCGCCAAGCAGGGTGGCCGCCGGAGCCGCGGTGGCTTTGATGGGCGAGAAGCTCACCACTCCATTGCTCTCACTACGCTCAAGCAGTTGCCTTGGTGCGTTCCAACTGACGTTCTTGGTGTAGTTGGGTGCAAAGCTCACAGCGACGTCACGCTCGCTGCCATTCAGGCCAGCAAACAGCAGACCGGTCGCGCCCACCTGAAGCAGGGCAACGCTCTCGGCGGAGATGTCGTCAAGGGGAACGCTGGTTGTTGCTGTGGGCGTCCAGCTGCCACCACTACCGCTGAGCTGGTCCAGCTGCAGTGCATCCGGGTCGCTGGAGCTGGTGTAGCTGAGGATCAGCTGGCCGTTGTGTGTGCTCAGGCCAACGTTGGTGCCTTGGTTGGGATCGGTGTAAGCCTGGGCGCTCCAGCTATCGCCATTATTGGGAGTGGCGCTGGTGGCCAGATAGATCTCATTACTGGGATTGCTTAAGGTGCCACCTTGGTAGGCTATTACGGTCTGCCCGTTAATGCTGACAACGGCAAGAGGGCCGGATGCTGTTTGAGGATCATAAACATTATCTTGAGGGTTGGCATTAGGAATAGCGAGGTAATTAACATTGTAGGGAAAAGACCAAGAGGCACTAGTCGGATCCGAGGTTGCGCTCCTAGTGATATAGCTTAACCGAGTTGGATCTTTGCTTGAGCCGGTGGTTTCGTTGCTGACATAATAAAGGGCGAGTTGTTCGCTTCCTTCGATTGTTTCGGTAACAAGAGAGGCAAAGACGGCGGATGGAGACCAGCCAGGGCTATAGGCAGGAGCCCAGGTGTTGGTGCTGGCCTCCGTAAGGCTGGTGATTTTAATTTCGCCGGATTGTTGGATAAAGCTGAGGTAGAGCGTATTGTTAAACACCGCCAGAGAGGGTGGCTCATACGACGTCATCGAGTCAGGCAAGGCTTGCCAGCTGGCCCAAGTTGAGCCGCCATCACTGCTGGAGGTCCAGTAGATGGTGCTGCCGTCGTTGCTCTGCACAGCCATATAGAGGGTGTCACCGAGCTGGGCTAGGGCCGGGGTAGCAGCTGAGGAACCCCCTTGCACATCACTCCAGGGGGAGGGAGCGCGATAGCCGGTTGTGACCTGATCGGGAGTGGTGGAGACCGATGCGTAAAGGGTGCCAGCAGTGGCATCGGTGGCATTCACCCAGAGGATGGCGAGGGCATCACCCTGATTGATCAGCTGCGGGGTGTAGACACTGGTGAAGGAGGCGGAGGCGTTATCACTGCTGGTGATGGTGGCCGGGGAGCTCCAGTCGCTGAGCGAGGGGCTATAGGGATTGAAGCTGGCGAGCTGGAGCTCGCCGTCTGGATTGAGGAAGCTCATGTAGAGCTTCTGCTCGAAGAAAGCGAGGGAAGGAGCGGCGGTGGTGGCAAAGGCTGGGTTGCTGTAGCTGAGGTCGCTCCAGCTGCTCCAGCTGCTGCCGCCATCGCTGCTGCTCGTGAACCAGATGGAGGTATCACCGTCGCCGACGCCTTGAACGGCGGCATAGAGGGTGTCGCCAACAGCGATCACAGCGGGGCTGGCACTGGATTCGCCGCCTGAGATCTGCTGGCTGGGCAAGGATGCCAGCGGTGCGTTGGTGGCTGGATCCACCGGTGCGAGCAACCCGAAGGCCGAGCCGATGGGCAGTTGTTCGGAATTGCGGCCATAAACGATGCCGGTGGTGCTGCCGCCACCCAGGTTGCCATCTGCGGCTGAGCTCACATTCTGGTTGAGGAAGAGAGCTAGATCAGCGAGGCCATCACCGTTGATGTCACCAGCAGGGAGAACCTGGGTGTCTGCAGAAACGGTGAAGCTGTAGTAGTTGTAGGAGTAATCAGCGAGGATCGCCTGGGTATTGGCACCGAATTCGATGCGCACAGTGTTGACGAACTCACCCGGGTCGATGGAGATGAAATCACCATAGCCATCGCCATTGAAATCACCGATCGAGCGCAAGGATCCCTGGGTGTAAGTGGCAAGGCCATCCAACATGTAGCCCGTATTACTGGCAAGTTTGTCGAGCTGAAGATTAGTGATCGCCTCTAAATAGGGATGGCCCCAGGTGAGGTAAGCGCTGCCATTGAGACCGGAACCAAGGGGAATATCGAATAGGCCATCCCCGTTAATATCTCCTGCGCCAAAGGTTCCCTGGCCGGTGTTGGAGGACAATCCGTAGCCAAGTTCACTGAGTATCGAAGCCTTAAAGCCAGGGCCTGACACCCGCTTGATATCACCAATGGAGCCTGGCGCCACATTGCCACTACCAAGATTATTGACTTTCTTGGAATCTATTAGATTATCACTACCAAATAATACATAGCCATTGCCAGCGCCACTACTGGCATTAAAGGCTTGAATCAAAACATCGTCATAGCCATCATTATTTGTGTCTCCTAAATTGACCAAGCCATTGCCGAAACGATCCTGGGCTTGAGCACCATAAAGGGTGAGGCCACTGGCAAGGTGTGCCAAATATTGGTTGTCGTGGTTGGCGCCCAGGGTTGATTGGGGCTGGACGCTGGTATCAATGAAATAGACAGCTCCCGAGCCGCCCGTCTGATCAGCGCCCACGGCAAGGATCCCAGACTTGTTGGTGTTAGTTAAATCACCAAAAGCAAGGCTACTGCCAAAGCCAGAAGCTCCCAGCACATTCCAGGGGTTCGGCCCGTAATAGGTGCTGGATGCATTGGCAGGTGCGGGACTGGTACTGGAGGAATTAAAGAGATAAACGGCACCAACCGCGTTCACCTGCAGCGCCTGGTTATTATAAACAGTTGCCTTGGCAATATTATCAACCTGCAGAGCTTTCAGGTTCTGCATGTAAGGCGTTTCTCCGTCTTTCTGATTCTGTGTTAACTGGTCCTGGTTTACGATATCAACGAAGGTGCTGACATTAGTCCCATTCGCTATCGAAACATTGGATAAATCGCCTGTGCCTGGCAACTGAATCTTGATTAAAGCACCATCGCCGTAGGTATCACTAGGCTTCATGCTGCCATTGGCCACCTGTTCCTGCACACCCTCGGTGCCGCTGTAAACCATGGCGGCATAAACGCCTGGGGCCGAAACGGCCATCGCCCCACTGGCCTGGTCAACCGCGATGGCACTACCAAATTGGCTGCCCCAATAGATYGTGGTGGCAGTGCCGCTAAGGTCGGGGCTGGTGGCACTGCCTCCCGTTCCTAAAATGGAGGTGGCTAATGAGTAAGCCGCACCACTGCCCCAAGGTTGGGGAATAGGCGGAATGGCGTTGTATCCAGGCCAGTCCGTTCGGTAATACTTATAGCTGTAAAGGGCTCCAACGGGTTGAAGATTGGTCGCGTCGTTGGAGTTGAGCTGACTCAGATAATTGGGAGCACCTATCCAGAGGGTTTGACTGCTGCTGTTGCTGTTGTAGGCAAGCGCAGATCCGAAGCCCGCTGCACTGCTATTATCGGACGAAGAAGCTGACGATGGGACGAGGACAGTAACATGGTTGCCAATGCCATTGGGATTGGCCAAATTGAGGATCGTATTGCCATTCGCTGAAGTGAGATTAGCGGCAATCCACTTGCCATCGATGATATAAACACGGCCACCACCATTGGCCTGGGGAGCGCCAATGACAAGATCATCAACGCCATCGTCATTAACATCAGCCACAAGCATGGTCTGACCAAAATTCTCACCCCAACCCACCGTGGGATCGGCCTGAATTAGCAAGCCACCGCTGCTGCTGGGATTATTGGCAGCACCCAACAAAGGCAAATTAGGAGCATCGGGTGAAAAATTTGATTGGGACAGAGCATTGAGCCAGGTATTAGGAGCCTGGGCCGGGGAAGTACTCGCCTTGCTGCTGGTTATGCCATTGGTCGTTGTAACGGTGTATTGGCCAGTGTATTGAATCCAGATCCGACCAGCAGGATTGCTAGCGGCATTGATGGATTGGGGTTGGGCAATCGCCAACCAGCCATTGGTGAGGCCAGGGCTGTTGACATCAGTGCTGGGGAAGGATCCAACCACCTGGGACGTACCAAAGCTAGGGGCAGGGGACCCCGTGGACTCGCTGCTAGCAGCAGCTGCTGAAGAACTTTTTAAAATTTCACCACTATCGATATACTTCAGCTGCAGCGGTGCCTGCTCGATCACCGCAGCGGTAGCGATGGTGCTGCTGTATCTTTGACTAGCACCGATCTCGCCACTGGTGGCGTAGCCCTGGCTCTTAACGCTCGCCAGGTCGCTGCGGGCAGCGTTGACGCTGGCCAGCACAGTCATCGGCGTAACCGTCGCCACGCTCTGGTTGATGCTGACGGTGTAAGTCCCCGTTTTGGTGCTGGGATCAAAGGGCTTAACGATGCCGGTGATGAAGGTGTTCTCAGCAACCAAGTTATTGGCGGCGCTCAAAAGATCACCGACCGCCAAGGAGCCATTCAACTCGGTGACAGTGAGTTTGTTTTCTGAGATGCTTCCGCTCAGGGTTCCGCCATAGGGTTTAACGGTTTGGGTGGCGCCGGTAGTCTCGATGAAGGAGAAGGTATAGGACGCGCTCGTATAAGAATTACCATCAGGAAGCTGATTTTTATCGACTAATAGTGTGAAGGCAGGCAGATTGGTGGGAACGAAATAATTGTAATCAGTAATGGTGGCGCCATTGACGCCGCTAACAGTTGCCTGCGGCTGCAGGGATTGGAGGGTCTGGTCACCCAGTAGGACCTGATCAGGCCGCAACGTGAAGGTGGAGGTGTCGCCTGAATTGGAGGTGCTGGTCAGCGTGACGGAGACGGAGCCGAGGTGTTGGCCTGATGGATTGAACGACGCCTTGGTGCTGCTGTTGCCCAGGATCCAGTCATTGGTGGCCCAGCTAGCCGCCGGAACCACGATCACCAGATTGTCCTGAAGCGAACCAGGCCGACTGGCGCTGGGAAGGGTAGCCTGGACTATTGGGGTCGGGTTAAGGTTAGAAGCCTCGGACCAGCTGCCACCGCCCTTGCCATTGGGCGTGAACGTGGAGTAAAAGGTGCCCAGCAAGGCATCGTTGGGGTTGACATTACGGGCGTACCAATGGGCATTAACAGCGCCGGGCTTGGTGCCTAGGTCTGGGGTCTGGTTGGCGATTCCGTAGCCAGTGGTCGACAACAGGCTTAGGGCATCGGCCGCAGAGGGAGCGGGCCATTGACCGCTGATATTGGCCTTGAAGTCGACACTGGTGAGGGCCTTGTCGTAGAAGGCCAACTGATCGATGGCACCACCAGCATTATTCGCCAACAGGAGTGCCTGATCATTGGGATTGATCGGCGCATAGGCAGCTAGAATGTTGGCATTGCTGTCAACGAGCTTGTTATCGATGTAAAGAGTTGCCGTGCCAACGCTGCCTGGCAGCTGGGTGATATTGCCCTCTACATTGTAAGTTTGATAGGCTGGCAGATAGGAGGCCACAATATAATGCCATTGGCCATCGCGAAGATCCTTGGGGATGGTGGTACCAACGGCGCTAGATGTGAGACTGGTGCCAGCAGCCACATCAAACACGAGCTCACCCTTGCCATTCACCGAGACAGCAGTACCGCGACTAAGTGAAAAATCTAGTGCGTAGCCCGAGTAGTTTTCGCTAGAAAGTTCGCTTGGCGGGGCGCTAGGCGGGGCGCTGGATGGGGGCGGAGTGGGCGCCAACGAAAAGTTAACCTTGGCCTCACCTGTTTTCAGTTGAAATTGCCAAAGGTTATCGAACATCGTCTGCAGGTCTGGGCTCAGGCTAGATCCCGCCAACACCATCCCCTGATTGAGGACTGCAGAATTAGTATCTAAGGCAATCGCATTAAGACTGGAATTGGGCAGTTTGCTGGTTGGATCAATTGCATTTGAAAACTGCAGCTGGCTGAGCGGCACTTGGGCGATCGTGGCAGCATTGGTGCCATTCAGACCGATCAGATCAGAGCTGGAGAGGGAATAGGCCTGCAGGAAGCTGTTGACGCCGGCAAGTTGGGAGCCACTCACAAAATTAGTGATCTGTACCGCGTTGTTATAGAGATTGCTACCGCCATTGCCCTTCATGGCTGTTGTATTGGCTCCCTCAGCGAGAACCGCCCAGCCCCAGCCATAGATGGCTTCGCCAGGATCTGTCACCGTACTAGGGACGGTCTCAATCAAGCCCCTAGCGGCTGCTTCATTGTAGGTAATTTGATCAACGACAAAACTGCTCGTGAGCAGCCAACCTTCAGGAAGAGTGGGAGCACCAATGGCCCCATTGGACGGCTGACCCAGGGCCACGAGGCCGGCCCCGCCGGGATTCGAATCGGGCTGCAGCTGGGCCCAGAATTCAATGGTGTAAGGAACGGTTGGCAGGCCAGGACTAGCAACCAAGCCGGTGGTGGATACCGTCTGGCTGTTATTGACAGTAAAGAGGCCAGTGCCAGTGCTGGGATTGTTCGGGTTGATGGCCGTAATGATCGTTCCATCAGCAATACCCTGGCCACTGATCACATCGCCAACATGCAAGTTGCCCTGGGTTAACGAAGTCACCGTGAGCACGGTGCCGGCGATCGAGCCGGTGAAGGAGCAAACCCCAAAATTTGGTGTCGAAATCAGGGACGTGCTGGCAACAGATTGGCTGGTATTAAGGGTATAGCTGCCCGTACCATCGCTGGTATTGCCTGGAGTGATGGCCGTAATGATTGTTCCGGCGGCAATGCCATCGCCACTGATCACATCGCCCACGGCTAGGCTGCCTTGGCTTAGGGATGTGACGGTGAGCAGCGTGCCAGTAATCGAGCCTGTGAACAGGGCAATCGGATCCGGAGTGTCGTTGAGGTCGTCAGCGGGAATGTTATCGAGAATCTGGCTGACGGACCGATTGATCGTGCCCATACCCGTAGCCAGCACACCAGTGCCGTCGCTGTTTTGAACGGCAGTGGCTTGAGAAGCAGGCAGGGCGCCCTGAACGGCAAAATTAAGCCCAGTAGCCGATGCGGACGTAGTCGTAGTGCTGCTATTTTTTGTAGTACCAATATTGATGGCACTGACGCCAGCTTGCAGTTGATCAAACTTCAGGTAAATGGAAGGCTTATCATTAAGCACACTCTGGGTGTAGGGGGTGCGCACATCTTGGCTCCAGCTAATGACTGGGGATTCGATGAGAGCGCCATTGGTCGCGTCGGCGGATAGCAGCGGCAACGAAGCGATGCTGATATCGTCGATGCCAAGGCCCACATCTTTTGTGGGATTCCAGGGAATGGTCTGAATGGTCGAATTGCCGTTGGCATCGGCAAAAAGATCGTTCCACTGATCGCTCTTGGGATTGGGATTGAGCCAAGCAACCTTGAGGGTGGTGGGAATTGGCGCTGTCGTTGAGCCCGAAGAACCAAAGCTTTCCACCTGCTCCTTGATCGCCGCAATGGAGGTCTCACTCCACACCAGCAAGGTGCGCTCTTGACCCGCAGCCGCCGGATCGGCAACGTTTACGGCCTGCAGATGGTTGATGATGGCGCCGTTGGGATGGTAAAGACCCGCCAGCTCGGGAGCTACCCAGTTATAAGCGCCGGTATTGATGCGGTAGTTAATTCTCTGATTACCATAAAACGCTTCCATATAGGCCTGGAAGTTCTCCGCCCCTGAAGCAGTGCTGATCGGGATGACTGGCTTGGACGCTTCCACCCAGGCAACAAATGTTTTGTTGGCATAGGGAGTGGAGGCTGGTCCGGTAAWCGTGGCCGCCGTAGGTGTGCTGGCTGCCGTGAATAGGATGTCATGGTTGCTATAAATCTCGCTAAGCGACAGGTCGGCAGCGGTTGTTGCTGGTTCTGGTGCTAAGCCACCGCCGGCCGACTTGAGCAGGCCATTGAGATACACGGGAACTGACTGACCGTTAGCAGAGGCCGCCACGTAGGTAACGCGGTTCTGAACTGGCCACTTCCCCATGGAGCTGTAGAGGGGCAGCTGGTCGCTGAGACCAGCCGAGAGATAAACACCGGCATTGGCCGCTCCGGATTGGCCAGAAAACTGATCATCCTCTACGAAGTTGTTTAATGCCTGGGATTGGGGGGTCACCGCGAAGGACGGTTGAGCCGTATTTGCTGGCAATGAAGCAACAACAGCTGGGGGAAGCTGCAGCTGAATACTGAAGCTATTGGACGCGTTTGCAGCGGAGCCAGTATCGGCACTAAAGAGGAGCGGTTGGCTGAGTACTACCTGTTGAATCAAACCAGCGTTCAAGTAAACCGTTGCCGTGACACCAGGGTTAAGCGGTTCGATCAGCTGCTGGGTTGCAGCATTCAACAGGTTGACCGCCACATCTGCATAGATGTAGGTGGCGTTATTATTGGCAGGCTGTGGTTGGGTTAAATTGGTCTTGGGGTCGTACTCGGGATAGACGACACCGGCTGGCTGGCTGGCTGGCTGGACGCTAACGGTTTGAACGCTTTGAATCGATTCAATCGCAAGCGGCGAGTTGCTCGCGCCAGCTGCCACCGTGATCAGGGGTAGGTTGGCAAAGGGATTGCCGCCAGCAGCATTGCTTGGGTTGGGCGCATTAGCAATACCGGTTGTAAACACATCCAGCAGCAGGGCATAGCTGGCCGGGCTCGTGGAACTAGCCTCGGGTAGGGCTATATAATTGCCGGAGCGAGTAATTTTAAAAGATTCTGGGTTAATTGATCCACCGGATATGGTGAAACCCGCCAAGGCCGCATCCTTGAGGCCGCCACTGATGGTGACACCCAGTATCGCAACATTGGTATAGGTGCCATCCTTCAGCCCCGTGCCGGCATTGACAAGGGTTAGGGGAAGACTGTCACTGGGATTAGCCGAGATCGAATTAAGACCTAGCTGATAGGTATTAAGAGTGAGCTTCTTAAGGCCCGCGACTGCCCCCGGGCTCGCCAGAGGGATCGACTGGGATGACTGATCACTGGTGTCAAGATAGATATTGTTAGCGCTGGAGGGCCCATAGGTAAAGGGGTAGGCATTTCCCGAAGGGGCAGGAATATAAGCAGTTGTGCTTGTTGAGGTGCCCTCTTGAGTCGTACTACTCGGATAGACCCCTTCCTCGCTTGAATAGTCAACGGTATCCGCAGACTGGGCGCCCGAGTTAAAGCTATGGTAATAACTAATCAACGGCATAAAACCGCCAAGGGGCAAGGCTCCGCCAGCAGCAATATAGAGATAGTCGTTTAGGCTGCCTTTTTCAGCACCCGTCAGAAATTTTTGGAGGACATTACTTATCTTTAGCTCAACACCGACCACGCTATGCCAAAGAGCCCGTAAAATCATCTCAGTTTCGTTCTGAATACCAGAACTTTTCTCCATCTCCACGCCCTTGATGCTTGCCAATGCAATCGGGTTAATTATCGCCAAAGCGGTGCCATAAAAAGCATTAACCCAATTCAATATTTCGAACCCTTTTTTGCTTTGATCGCCAATACCTGTGTTTTCTTCCATCTCAGCTCTTTGGCCTGCGGTTTTAGGCGGGCTCATGTCCGCCACCCAAAAACTTCTGTTTCCCCATTTATTCCAACCAGCCTTGAAACCCTGAATCGCCCCATATCCCGCTTTCCCCATTTTCTCTGCATTGCCGACCATGCCGGAGTAGTAACCTAAATCAGCAATCCAACTAGGAACATCTCCGTTATTGGTAACCTGCTGGCTCCACATGTAGCCAATAAACTCAGACACAATCAACTTGGCCGAATTGCCACCCGGCGCTATGGAGCGAAGGCGCACCATGAAATCGATGCCGACAGATTCTTGGGTGAGAATTTGCTGGAGCTTTTGGCTAGGATTAAGGCCGATGTTTGCTTTTAGGCCGCCACTGCCTTGGTAGCTGTATTCGGAATACAGCATGCCGCCCAAGCCGACGTAACCGGTGACATCTGAACCTCCGCCTTCTTTGTAAATAGTTTTCCAGCGGTCTGATTTTTCCTTATTATCATTTCCAACTCCAGCTGACATCTTCATCGTATTGACACTGGTTAGGCCGGCGCCAATATTTCTTATGCCAAAGGAACCGTCCCAGCGAAACTGGGGGCGAAAGTGGTTGCTCGAACCAGCGTCCAAAGCTGACTCCGTTTCACCAGCGGTGACGTTTGCTTTGAAAGGATTTTTAAAAGGTGTCTCGAGTCCCCAACTCGTTAAATTAGAGCCTGATATCATGCCAGTTCGCCATTGGCCTCCCTTATTCCAGGTAACGGCGGCTTTCCCTGAGTAATTGGCTGATTGCTGGCTATTGTTGCCCCCGGAAGCGCCTTCTGAGCTACTGCTCATGAGAGTGGTGCTTGGCGGCTGGGTCGCATTAGCGGAGAGCTGTTGCCTTGAAAGTTGAGTATTGCCAGCGAAGGGGGCTGGAGCYGCTGCGATGATTACCGGTGAGGGTGCAGCCGTGATTGACTCGCTAAAAGTTGTGCCAGGAATGCTGAGTTCAGCCCATGCCGATGAGCTTTCGCTGGCTTCCAGATTGAACTGGGTCACATAGAGATCGCTATCGGGGCGCGAACCCGACAGGGTGGCCTCCAGCTTGGCTGGTAGCTCCTCTGACGAAGCGCTGCCCAATTGGTCGAGCAACGTGCCTGCTGGCGTATCCGCCTGCCGCTTCTGTACCACCAACGAGAAGCCCCCAACGGCCTCCTCTGCAGGCACTAGGGAGAAGGCCACCTCATCGAGCTGATCCTGGGTGAGCTGGAGCGGCAACGACCAGCCCAGCTCCCCATTGCTGTCCCACTGGCCAAAACTGGCAAAGATCTCGGCACTCCTTCCCTCACCGATCCGATAGGCAAGCACAATTCCAGGGCTGAGTCCCTCGGGGTTGTCGCTGCTCGCGGGCCAGAGCTGATCCAGGTAAAGCGCCTGCAGCTTCTCGCCGCCAAAGGCCTGGGGCACGAGCTGGCCCTGGGTCCAGAGCTGGGCCTGGGGATCCCACTGGCACTGCCAGATGGCCCCGTTGTCCGCCAGGAACCCATGGGCGACGCCGTTGGCGTCATTGACCACCTGGATGCTGCTGGCGTAGGGCATGGCGACGATTTTTAGTTAATTAGTGACTCGACCTTACACCGCATCAGCAGTTGGCCAAACCCTCCGCTTAGGGGGGGGGATGGAGACACGGAAGTTCAGATTATCTTCCGTTTCTTCTACGCCTCCTGCCCGAATGAGGCCCACAGCAGCGCAATTCTTGCGTTATGATTTAAGACAAGCGGATGGCATTCACGGCCATTCTCTGCCGTCTGGGAAGGCTCTGGAAAAGCCAGCCCAGCTGCGGGACAGTCAGGTCGTAATTGCAGCCAGGACTGAGTTGATGGGTGGCAAGCAGCTCGGCTTCTCGGATTGCGAGCTCACCACGGCCACGAAGCAGACCAAGCGGGAGACGTTTCTCTCAGAGATGGAGGAGGTGGTGCCTTGGCAGGTACTGATCGACTTGATCGAGCCCCACTACCCCAAGACCAGCAAGAAATGAGGTAGGCCTCTCTATCTGTTGGCCACCATGCTGCGGATCCACCTCTTGCAGCAGTGGTATTCATTCAGCGACCCGGCGATGGAAGAGGCCCTGATCGAGGCGCCCACCATGCGCCGCTTTACTGGCATCGAGCTTATCAGCGACCGGATCCCCGATGAGACGACGATCCTGASKTTCCGCCACCTGCTGGAGAAGCACGATCTGGGCGAGCAGATCTTTGAGACGGTCAAAGCCCACCTCAGCGCAAGGGGCATGACGATGCGCCAGGGCACGATCGTCGATGCGACCTTGATCGCGGCACCCAGCTCTACCAAGAACAAAGAGGGGAAGCGCGACCCAGAGATGCACCAGACCAAGAAGGGCAACCAGTGGTATTTTGGGATGAAAGTCCATATCGGAGTCGACAAGGACTCCGGTTTGATCCACTCGGTTGTCACCACGGCCGCCAACGTGCATGAGCTCACCCAGGCCGGCGAGCTATTGCATGGCGATGAGGCGGTGGTGTACGGCGACGCTGGTTACCAGGGCATTGCCAAGAGACCCGAGATGGAAGCCAACTCGGCGGAGTTCAGGGTGGCGATGCGGCCAGGCAAACGCCGAGCCCTCCCTGAAACCCCCGATGGCAAGCTGCAAGATCTGATCGAGACCGCCAAGGCCCACATCCGCGCCAAGGTCGAACATCCATTCCGGGTGATCAAGCAGCAGTTCGGCTTTCAGAAGACCAGGCTGCGTGGCCTGGCGAAAAACCGCTGCAAGATCAATGTGATGGCCGCACTTGACGTGGACCCCAGAAACTGAACCAACCCTTATGAGAGCTTCCCTACCGGCCAGAATTGGCCATGAGAAGCTCCATGAAAGTCAAACGCCACAGCCCCGAGCAGATCATTCGCAAGTTGCGGACCGCTGAGCAGCTCTTGAATCAGGGCCAGACCGTTGCTGACGTCTGCCGAGCCCTGGAGGTTTCTCCGGCGACTTACCACCGCTGGCAGCAGCTATACGGCGGGATGAAAGCCACTGAGGCCAAACGCCTCAAGGAGCTTGAGCTGGAGAACACACGGCTAAAGCGATTATTGGCAGACGCCGAATTGGATAAGGCGATGCTTAAGGAGCTTGCCGAGGGAAACTTCTGAGCCCGTAGCGTCGTCGCAGGGCCGTGGTGGTTCTGCATGATCGATTCCGGGTTTCTCAACGTCGTGCCTGCCGGTTGACAGGTCAACACCGCAATACCCAGCGGCGCCCTGTCCCGCTATCAGACATCGAGGATCAGAAACTGCGCAGGCGGATCAGGGAGCTGGCCCGGCGCCATGTGCGCTGGGGCCGACGCCTGGTTGACCGGCGGTTGCGGCTTGATGGCTGGAGCGTCAATCACAAGCGAGTGCAAAGGATCTGGCGTGAGGAAGGTCTGCAAAGGCCCCTGCCTCGCAGGCGCAAGCGCTCCCGGCCTACTGGAGGTGGCATGGAGCTGTTGCGCTCTGAATACCCGCATCACGTCTAGGCAATCGACTTCCAGTTCGATCAGACGATGGATGGCCGCGCCCTCAAGTTCTTGAACGTGGTGGACGGTAGCTGCCAGGAAACGTACCAGTACACCTGAGCACGCCCTCGCGTCCGAAACACCCACGGCCATGTCCAAAGGCCTCTGCCAGACTGGTCATGGGGACGTCAGGCCATGACCGATGACATCTTTGGAGGCTTGTTCCCGAAAGGAAACGTGGTCTGGATTCCCACAGCGCTCCCTGCCCTGGCGACGACACTTCTRGAGAAATCCAGGTGCTGATCCCGATTAGGAAAATGTTCATTTTTTAGCGCGGAATCTGCCTGGCATCCCTCCTCAGACCCATTGCAGCAGATGTATGCCAGGAAGTTCTTCCCCCTCGCGCCGCCGACGTGCGCGCCTCAGAGTGGTCAATCCACGCTCCGCAGGAATAGACATCGGTAGTCGGTTCCATGTTGTAGCGGTACCAGCCGAGCTTGACGATGACCCAGTGCGGAAATTCTCAAGTTTCACTAATGATCTGAAGTCTAT
>NZ_PXVC01000036.1 GCF_003011125.1 Synechococcus lacustris str. Tous
CTGGCCTGCGCTGAACTCYTATACCGGTAGGGTCGCCCSATGACTGTRCCGCTCACTCGCCGTTCGTTGYTARCGCTGYTWTCAGGCGCTGGGTTGCTGGCTGCCTGCAGCGGSCCTAAGCGGCGTATTGGCGTACAAAATGGCACCCTGCCCCGGGCTTGGTTGCAGCGTTTACCCGCCGGTTGGGGCACAGAAAGCATCAGCTTGAGCACTGGATTACCAAAGCCTGGCCAGAGTTCTGGGCTTGGCCCCTTAGCACTTACCGATGGCTGGGCCACCAGCCAACCAGCCAGCCATTGGCTGCCTTGGCCCGCTAGCGCCGCTACGGAGTTGTTGATGCCAGAGGCCCAGGCCTTGCTCCCCTGGGGATTACCTGTGGCGATGGGCCCGTGGCTGCTGGTATTGCGCGATCGGCCTGATCTATGGCAATCGCTTGCCGATAAAGCTGGATGGCARTTGTTATTGCACCCCAGTTTGCGGGGGCAATTGTTGTTGCCGGCAAGCCAAAGGGTGGTTTTGGATATTGCCAAACGSATCGGCAACCAAGCCGAAATAATGGAACAGCTAAAGCAACARGCCCTTGGTTTTAATGATGTAGATGCCCTAACACTGCTGCTKAATGGAGAAGCTCAGGCGGCGGTGTTGCCCAGTAGAGCGGTAGTGCCATTGCTGAGAAGCGATAGCCGCCTAAGGGCGTTTCTACCAATTCAAGGTGCACCGCTTTGGTGGAATTTGCTGGTGCGGCCTGCTTCTGCAGCTGCTATCCCACCCTTGGAGTGGTTGCTGGCTCCAAGTAAATCACCATTACTTGATCAATTGTTGCGGGCTGGTTTTACCCCTCCTTTGAAGCTGCCACTATTAGCGGCAGCCCTATCTCGCCAACCCCAGGCGCAGTTGTTGCGTCCGTCTGCCGAGTTATTAAAAAGATGCAGCACAATTATATAAATAGATACTGTAATAAATAAGCCGCAAATAGCAATTATTTAACCAAGCCAGAGAAATTTTCCGATGAAATTCATGCCTATTTATCCTGCGTTTGCTGTAATGCCTCTTTAAAATATCTATGCAAAATTGAACATGTAAAGCAGGTAATGATATATTCAAATATTCTTGCCTAAATCAGCGCCCCAGAAATATTTTGCTTTCCAAAAGGTTTGTTGCAGATTGCATTGAAAAACAAAAAATGGGTGAGAATCGTGTGCAACAAACAATTTTGCTGCGTCCGCTCCCATGGCTGATCACGAAGGGCGAAAGCTCAGCGTTCGAGAAATGATCAACGCTCACCTTCTACCAGTTCTGGCGCTGGTGGCAACAGCAAGCTCGGTATCTATTGCTTTGTCGCTTGGCCCCATTGCTGGCCAGGCTTCAAGGTGGAACCAGTGTTACGACGGCGGCTTGGCTTGGTTGGATCGCAATAGCCCGCGCATTAAAGGTGGGGATCGCCTGGCTATTGCAACTAATTTTTGCAATGGTGGATCGCCAAATAAACCGGCTCGTTAATGGCTGGCGCGATGCAGAGCAAGTAGTGCATTGGCATATTCATGGCGGCTGAGCTGAAGTTCGAATAGCGCCTTGCGATGCCAGGCAAGATCCAGGCCGGGTTCTTTCATTAGGCCTCCAGTTGATTGGGGCGAGTAGCTGAATAGCAAGTGGCCGCAAAGCACTAGATCAAAAATCTGATCGTTATTGTTTATCGCCATGTTTGCTGGTAGTGAGCTTGCCTGTGCTCCTTCTGCAATCTTTCACTTAACTTAAAAGTGATTGAACGGTTCTGGATGCATCTAACCCAGCCTGAATGGCACCCTCGTAATAACCGGCCCACCGCGCTGAACACTCTGTTCCTGCCCAGATTATGCGTCCAACTGAATTGCGCCACGCAGGCCCAAAACTTGTCCAGGTTCCCGGAGTTGTAAATGAAGTAAAGGCACCTGTACTCCAGGATTCTTCGCCCCAGTTAATTTCAAAATAGTCRACTGGTTTAGCCGCTTCTGGGCCCCAGATAGTAGCCAAGTCGTTRAGKATTAACTGTTTACGCRYAACTGGATCTTTCAAWCCKAGTTGTACTGCTTTATCYGCRGCAATAAAYGAAGCWAGAACTCCTGGTTTACCTGAAGGCGGGGAGGAATCAGCKGTCATTTCMATCGTGGGCAGAGTGCCTTGGGCATAGCCATTTAGGCCTTGCTCGCGCCACCAAGCAKTGGGATAWACAGTTAGCACTTTGATCATTGATCCCATCGGRGACCKTTGYTGCAACCCTGAAACCTGAGCCGGTAAGCCCGGTTCAAACACGATGCGAGAGCGCAGTGCAGGMGGTATWGCAATCACCACYGCACTACATGAATGGCAGCTTCCGTCGGCTGCTTTWACTAGATAGCTGCCGTCTGATTGTTTAATAACAGCCTGGGCAGCTGCATTGGTGCGAATTTCCCCCTTTATYTGCTGGGCAAGCAGATCAGCAATCTGTCCAACTGCTCCATAGAGCATCCATTTCTCAGGGATCTCAGACTGCGGTGAAGCTTTCTGTGTTTGRGCTAGATGAAGKATTGAGGCGTCKCCAGGTTCATAACCACCCGAGCCACCAACACGTGTGTACCACTTCAGGATGTAGTGGGCGAGCTCAGAATCAGTGCAGCTACGCATCCATGTTTCGATCGTTTGAGTATCTAGTGCTCGCGCATTTGGCGATAACCAAGGCTGTTGTGCATCCACAGTTTGCACCAGCTGTAGAAATTCACGATGAAGTTTCTKTGCCGCCTCTTTTTCTTTTATTGATACCGGCAGCTCGCCATAGGCAATTCCAAGAAATGTGGTATCCCAATCAGCAACCATCGGAATGGCAACCCTGTTGCCATTCCAAATCAATACAGTTTTGCCATCAAAATAACTRTCAAAGGTTTTGATCCCCAGTTCGTTTGCTAATGCCTTAAATAGGTGATGGGTTTGGCCCATCCATTGGCCTCCGAGATCTAGCCACCAATTGTTAATCGTTTGCATTCGATGGCAGCGACCACCTATGCGTTCTTGAGCCTCAAGGACTGTAGTGCTTCTATTCTGTTTCTCAAGATCTCGAGCTGCAATCAAACCGGATATGCCTGCTCCGATAACAACAACATCTACTTTKCTGTTGCTATCRATGGAGCTRCCAGTAAAAYCATYCTTATCAGATCCAAGTRCTGAGCGTTGAGTTAACTGCATTGGATCATTAGATACATTGCAAATWTAATGTTACCATATTATTGCTCTCAGCATTATTGTTWAGCTGTTTGCGAGGGCYCTTTTGCTTGTTCTGATAGTTGGAGTGCCTACTGTAGCGCGGCTAATCGTATGCCATCAAGCTGCTATAATAAAGGATCTAAAAGCTTTTGATTTATGACATTTGATTTCTTGGTATATCTAATAAACTTGGGAGTGTTCAAGAATAATGTGGCCTTGTTRTTTCAATTCATTATCCTTATATCAAAYCAGAATGCCTCCAATGATTCAGCGCCTGTTGTAATTCCTCCAGTAAATCCTGAAGTATTCTCTGGCTTGTATGTTTTCGGCGACAGCCTAAGCGATTATGGCTCCCGTGCTGCTGAGTTTCAGCGCTATTTATTTGCCCCGGATGCATCTCCTGCTTGGAGTGGCGTAACTTTTAGCAATAGCCAAAGCAATTGGCAAACGCTCCTCAGCGAAACATTGGGTTTACAGCCGGGYAGCCTCACAAATCAGAAAAATCTACCTGCGGATCCCTATTACCTCTACGCAAATGAGCTCGTTAGCCCATCTTCCCTTGCTAATGAAACCACCGGTGGAACTTCATATGCCATGGGTGGTGCCACAAGTGGCTATACCACTTTGTATCAATTCTCAGAACCAATATTAGCAAAAAAGCTRCAAATWGAGAATCTTGGTGTKGCAGCTCARMTCAGYGCYGCACTTGGYGAACAGGCCGTTCGTTTARAYAGCAGTGATTTCGCAGTTGTWTGGGCTGGAGGTAAYGAYCTTTTRGTGGCTTTTGRTGCACAARMKTCWCTTTCAGAYACGTTAGAYCAAYTGGTTGYGCAGTTGCGCAACGACCTTGAGACGGTGTTGCGTTTTGGTGATGCACGCCATGCCATGCTCACAGCTATTTCCCCTCTTTCCGGTGTAGTGAATGCCRTTMAATATCAAGCTCCCTTCCTCTCCGGACTAATACTGGCTGCAAGTTCTCCAACTGCGCCCGAGTTCTTAAAGGAATGGGTAAACGAATACAATGAAGGGATTGTTGATCTATTTCGAGYGGATATTGAGGCGATGGTGGCTGAAGTTCAGAAGGCTTTCCCCTACGTAAATTTGTTTAACTTCAATCCGGAATATCAAGCTCAATATCAACAATTTGGCAGCGAGCTTGGCGATTTTGCCAGCTATGGAATTGATAACACCCTTGGCTTTGCTCAATCCCCCGTGGGCCAGGCTGCAAGGCCAGTGGTTGATACTGAACGTTATCTCTATTTTGATAATTTACATCCAACCAGCAGCGGACACAGCATGCTGGCAAAGGCGATTGAGCTTCAACTTGATAGCGTTAGYAATCGCATAGCAGCCGCCACACTCACTAATACCATCGAGAGTAGCGCTGCCGTTGTGGTGGGAAGCATTGCAAATGATTTGATTATTGGYAAAGGTTCTCGGCAGGAGTTGTTAGGKGAGTTTGGCAACGACAGGTTGATAAGTGGTGGAAGTAATGTTCTRCTTTCTGGTGGTGTTGGYAATGATCTTTTGCAAGGCGGAGCCGGAGAGCAATATTTTAGTGGCGGATTGAATGCCGACTTCTTCAGTTTTACTGAGGCCGATGCTCAGCTAGGAGTAATTGATCGCATTCTTGATTTCAGTGCAATTGAAGGTGATCGCCTTGGAATTAATGCAGTGTTAGGTATAACCAATAGCCTTGCTGGTAAAGGTTGGACCTACATCGATTCCGCCAATTTCAACGGTGTTCCCGGTGAGCTCCGCTTTGACAAAGGTTTGCTCCAAGGTGATACCGATGGCAATAGAATAGCTAACCTRCAGATTCAAATGAATGGCATTAACAACTTYAGYCCYAACTGGATTAGCTAATTTGATTAATATTTAGATATCTGYAGAYAACTCAATGCATCTAACCCAATGATTAATCCCAAAGGCGCCTGCCGGGTTTGCTGGCTAGTAGTTGATKGGTTTCCGTGAGCAAAGCCGGGATAGGCAAATTTAAAGGGCAGCGCGGGATGCAATTGCCACATTCAGCGCAAGCACTGGCATTGTGTTGTTCAAACCAATGGCCGGCATTACCTGCCATTGCGTAGCGCTCTTTGGCATGGCTGAGCATGTTGTGGCCAAGGGCCAGATTGCGCAGCCGCAACATTTCAGGWATSGGCACTTGATTCGGGCAGGGCAAACATTCGCGGCATTGGCCGCAATGGCTATCACCCAAGCGTTGCCGCTCTTGTTGMTGCAGGTTTTCGATGRCTCTGCTTTCCTCAGCTGTTAGGGGCCCATCAGCGTTGGCYAGCTTTTCKGCCCAATTCAGATCGCTTGGTTTGGCAGCCCCAAGGCTGAGGCTGCTGATCCCTTGGGCCAACAAATATCGATAGGCCAGCTCGAGCGGCTGAWAAGGGGCGCAGTGTTGCAGCAGCAATGCTGGTGGCGCATAAAGTTGCCCGCCCTTATCGGCCGGAGAAATYGCAAGYACYCCCATGCCCCTAGCCAGGGCCATTTGGGCTAGCGGCAGCCGTAGGGGATCAAATAAATGCAAATGCAGGTTTGCAAAGGCAAAGCAACCACTGCTGATGGCAGCACTAATTAATTCCGGGCTGCCATGGCTGCTGAACCCCACCTGGCCAACCAACTTCTCCCCCAGGGCCCAGGCCATAAATTCAGCGCCGGGGCCAGCTAGGGCCCAAGCCAAATGCTGCTTGAGGTTGATGCCATGTACGGCAAGATTGTTCAGATGRGTAATGCCYAAGCGYTCCAGGCTGCGTTGCAATTGCTCTTTTGCCGCTGCYAAGTTCATGCCAGGCAATATTTTASTTGTGATTACTAGCTGTTTTGGCTTGATCGCTAAACGTTTAATTGCAAGGCCTAGGTAACACTCACTTTGGCCGTAGGCCGGTGCCGTTTCCAGGTGGTTGATGCCAATGGCTACGGCCGCYTCCAGCACCTCCTGCAACTGGCTGGGCCCASTAAGGGCCCGCATGGTGCCAAGGGTGAATAGGGATACAGCTGGCCCCTTGCCAAAGGGGCGTTGGCCTGGGGATTCAGCTGCTTGGCTTGGAATTGGCATCACTATCGGGCTGGGCTTTGCCCTGTTGGCGAATCAAWTCAGCGGGGCTTAAGCCATCAACAAAGCGGCGAAAATCGGCGATTTCTTCAGCATCAGCTTCGGCATCCACTGGAATCGAGGCATCACTWACAACTTCCTCCAGCATCCATAAACCGCTGCCGGTGCGCAAAGCAAGGGCRATGGCATCGCTGGGGCGACAGTCGATTTCGTGGTTTTCACCAACGGTGTCGGTAACTTTCAAAACAGCCCGAAAAGTGTTGGCTTCGATGCTGTGGATAATCACCCGTTCMAGCTCCAAGCCAGCCACGGCCATCAGATTTGCCATTAGGTCGTGGCTGAGCGGTCGCGGCGGCGCTAGTTCCTGCAACCCGGCCACAATATTTTGAGCCTGGGATTGATCAATCCAGATCGGCACTTGCCGCCGGCCGGAGGGATCACGCAAAAGCACTATCGGGCTTCTACTGGCGGCATCAAGGGCTATCCCAGCCACCGTCATTTCCACCATGGCAACGGTGCGGTGTGCTCCCATGATTATGGCTATGTATGCACTGCCAGGGCCATGTTTACCGGATTAGTGCAGGCCATCGGCMAGGTGCACCCCATAGCCGGCGGGCTGCGGGTGCAATGCCAAGGGCAACAGCTTGCCCCTTTAGCCCTTGGGGACAGCGTTGCTGTGGATGGGGTTTGCCTAACGGTGCGGAAATTAACCAGTGATGGTTTTGAAGCTGATGTGAGCCCAGAAACCCTGAGC
This sequence comes from Synechococcus lacustris str. Tous, assembly GCF_003011125.1. GTDB lineage: Bacteria > Cyanobacteriota > Cyanobacteriia > PCC-6307 > Cyanobiaceae > Synechococcus_D > Synechococcus_D lacustris. The sequence continues at coordinate 7,032 of NZ_PXVC01000036.1, forward strand.
CGCACCACCCTTGCCCAGGCGGGGGGGTGGGTGAATCTTGAGCCGGCCCTTGCGGTGGGTGATCGCCTCGGCGGCCATTTCGTGAGTGGCCATGTGGATGGCCTTGGWGTGGTGCGGGCAATCCAATCCCTCGGCCATTCCTGGCGCCTTGAATTGGCATGGGAAGATCAAAGCTTTGATCGCTAYATSTGCGATAAGGGCAGCATTACTGTGAATGGCATCAGCCTCACCATTGCTGGCACTGGTGCGGGCGCTAGTTTTTGGCTGGCGGTTATTCCGGTGAGCTGGGAGCAAACCACCCTTAAATAYCTAAAAATTGGTGATCGCGTTAATTTGGAAGCTGATTTATTAGCTAAATATGTGGAAAAACTACTGCGATCTCCCGCCTCTAACGCCATTGATGAACATTGGTTGCTTCAAAATGGCTGGACTGTTTAAATCATYATTGGTTGCCTTTCCCCTTCTGAAACCATGTTGAAAACTTTCACGATCGCCGAGGGCATTCTWTTGCTCGTTTTAGGCTTTTTAGCCTTGATATTTCCGGTGGTTGCCTCTTTTGGTGTTACGGCAGTGGTGGGCATTGCATTTTTGCTCGGCGGCATTATTGGTTGGATCAATAACATCAGTCGCCGCCATGACTTAAAGGCATGGTTAGTGTTTTGGCGTTTGGTGGTTTCCACCCTATTTCTGATCGCTGGCTTTTCAATATTGCAACAAATCTCCAGTGGCCCATTTGATGCAGCCGCTCAGGTGCTGGCCTTGGCCGTGGCKATAGGCATCGTATTTTTAGTGGAGGGTGTTGTGGCAATCGTTGCTTCCCTYAACCACCGGGAAATTAACGGCTGGCGCTGGGGATTGGCAAATGGGGTGGTTACTTTGATCCTTGGAGCACTGATTATTTCTATGAAATTTTGGGGGCTGCTATCGGTTTTRGGAATTTTAGTTGGGATTAGTTTTSTRTTTTCAGGTATTGATTTAATTGCTTTTGGTAGTTGCYTGCATGGCGATAACAAATCAAAAAAAGCTTRARTTAAAAACTATTCAGCATCGCTRATTTCTTGCGCTTCAGTTTCCCCCTCATCCTTAGCGGTGAGGGGCCTAAGCCAAATGGTGCCCGTTTCTTGGTGCAGTTCAATGCTGCATTCTTGGCCGGGYTCTAACCCCAAGCGTTTTGTGTAGGCATGGCCAACCAAAAGATTGCCATTGCCATGCACCCGGGTGCGATATTCAGCCTGCCTGCCGCGAAATCCATCGCTATCAACTTCTGGTATGGCAAACCCTTTTGCATGTACTAACGCTTTWAGGAATGCTTTTTTTAATACCCGTCCKCCAGGCCCCACATAACCGCAWGCCTTTGCAATTTGCTCAACGCTATTGCTGCTTAGATCCCKGGTTCGATTCAATAGGGCTTCGCCCATAAGTTGTTCGCTGGGGATCATTATAAAAATCAAAGCTCAACTGATTCTGACGCCCTTGGGGTGGTGCTGGCAACCGCTTTTCAAAGCAGATAAAGAAGTCCGAACAGAACCACCCAAATCACATCCACAAAATGCCAATAAAGTTCAACAGCAGCAATGCCGAAATGTTTCTCCGGGGTGAAATAACCGGGCCTGGCAGCCTGGGCCCAAACGATCAGAATCATTAGGGCTCCAAGGGTTACGTGGAGGCCRTGAAAGCCAGTGAGAGCATAAAAAGTGCTGGCAAATAGGTTATCGGTTAAGCCAAATGGCAAGTGGAAATACTCATACATYTGGCCGCCTAGAAAAGCGATCCCCATCAATGCTGTGGTGAGCAACCAGGCTCTACATGCGCCCATATTGGCTTTCATCAGCTCCTTGCTGGCCCTATGGAAGGTGAAACTGCTGGCAATCAAGATGGCGGTATTRATTGTTGGTAGCAGCAGCTCAAGTTCGTAGATGGCTCCCGCCGGCAGGGGATTAACAGCCCTGAAGGTGAGATAGGCGGCAAAAAAACCAGCAAAGGTCATGCCATCGGCCACCAGAAAGGTAGCTAAACCAAACATCCGTAAATCCGGATGTTCGTCGTGGCCGTGTGAAGAGTGTTCTGTTGAAAGAGTGTTGGCTTGTTCAGCRCTTTCRATAGCAGGTTGTGTTGTTGTCATTGGGGGTTCCTCCAAAGATCACTGCCGGTGGCAACTTTTAAATCAATTACGCCCAGTTCAGTGCCATAGCCGTAAGGTTCATGCACCAATGGTGCCGCCCCCTTCCAGTTCTCCACTGGCGGGGGAGAACTGGTAAGCCATTCAGGTGTTAGRGCTCTCCARGGRTTGTCGCCGGCTTTGGCGCCCCACCAGAGGCTACCGATCACATTAATTAGAAAGGGTATGGTGCTGATCGCCATCAAAAGGGCACCCACGCTACTAACTTGATTCATCAAAGTAAATTGGGGGTCGTATTCAGCCACACGCCTTGGCATGCCATTGAGGCCGAGCCAATGTTGGGGACCAAAACAAAGGTTGAAGCCAATAACAGTTAAAAGCAAATGCAGGCGGCCCAAATGTTCATTTGCCATATGACCTGTGAATTTTGGATACCAATGATAGATAGAAGCAAATATCACAAATACCGTGCCTCCATAAACAATGTAATGGAAGTGGGCAACAACAAAGTATGTGTCGTGAACATGCACATCAAATGGCACCTGAGCTAGGGCAACTCCAGTGATGCCTCCAAATACAAACTGAAGGATGAAGGCGCAGGAAAATAACATGGCACTATTAAGGGCGATGCGACCCTGCCATAGGGTGGCGATCCAATTGAAAAATTTGATTCCAGTTGGAACTGCAATAAATGCTGTGGCAATCGTAAAAAASAGCCTCATCCAAGGCGGTGTGCCACTGGTGAACATGTGATGGGCCCACACAACTAAACCMAGCACAACAATGGCAAGGATTGAGTAAACCATAGTTACGTAGCCAAACAATGGTTTACGGGCATGAATTGGTAATATCTCGCTTACCAAGCCAAAGGCTGGCAACACCATTATGTAAACAGCTGGRTGGGAATAGAACCAGAAAAGGTGCTGGTAAACAACAACATTGCCACCYTGGGAAGGATTGAAAAATCCTGTGTGGGCAACGATATCCATRCTCAACAGTATTAATGTGCCTGCTAAAACCGGAGTTGATAGCACCACCAAGATGCTWGTGCCAAGCATCGCCCAGCAATACATRGGTAGCTGTAATAACTTCAGGCCCGGCTGGCGGAATTTCAAGATGGTTGCGATGAAATTAATACCACCAAATATTGAACTTCCMCCCAAAAGCAGCACACTCACAATCCAAATTATTTGACCCATGGCTGGGGTTGTAATACTCAGCGGTGGGTAGGCTGTCCAGCCGGATTGGGCTGCCCCACCAATGAAGTAGCTGCTGATTAGTAATAGGCCAGCSGGGGGGATCATCCAGAAGGCAACTGCATTAAGCCTTGGRAAGGCCATGTCGCGGGCGCCCACATAAAATGGRATYAGGTAGTTGCCAAAGCCACCATTAACCACTGGCACTATCCAGAGGAAAATCATTATGGTGCCGTGCAACGTGAGCACTTGGTTATAGGTTTCTCTGCTAACRAAATCAGATATTGGTGTGGCTAATTCGGTTCGGATAACCCCTGCCAGTGCACCACCCACAAAATAGAAAAGAAAACCACAAACTATGTATTGYAAACCGATTACTTTGTGATCAAGGCTGAAGCTGAAATAGCGCAGCCAGCTGGTTGGTTGCAGGCTGCTGTGGGCCTYTGGGCTTTTAATTGGYGGTAGAGCAATTGTCATGAGAGGGTGGCGGGGGTGTTTTTCTCTATCCAGGCATCAAAGCCATCAGGTTCTTGAACAACCACGTGGGATCKCATCCCGCCGTGATATGGGCCACAGAGTTCAGCGCAAACAATTGGGTAGTCGCCACTTTTTTTAGCGGTGAAACTTAGAACCGTTGTTTGGCCAGGGATAATATCTTGCTTGATTCGAAATTGGGGTACCCAAAAAGCATGAATAACATCGTTTGCTTTCATGCGTAATTCCACCATTTGACCMGTGGGAACGTGAAGTTCACCACTGGTGATGTTTTGCATTGGATAGTGGAAGATAAAAGCAAATTGCAGCGCTGTTACCTCAACGGGTAAAACATTGCTATCGCCGGTGGGGGCAATCCCTCCCCAGATGCGCTCTTGGTCTTGGGGGCCACTGGTGCGCACGGAAGCCAATTGCTCAGAGGCATGCATTGCCCCGTGGCCATTTAGATCAGCCATGCCGCCCATGCGGTCGTAGATGTCGTAGCTGTAGATRCCAATAAAAAGCACCACCACCGCTGGAATTACGGTCCAAAAAAGCTCAAGCGAAAGGTTGCCTTCGATTGCTGGGCCATCGAGGGTGTCGCCTTCTTTGCGGCGAAAACGCACCAAGCTGAACACCACAAGGCCGGTCATTCCCAGCAATAAAACCGTGCCGATCGCAAGTAAAACCTTGAATAGTTCGTCGTAAACAGGCGCATTAATGCTTGCGCTTTCAGGTAGCAGATTTGAGTAATTAGCGGCCCAGAACCCTGCAAGCACTAAGGCCATGCCAGCAACCAGGGTGATAATCGAGGCGGGAATGCGCATGGGCGCGTTGATAACAAACCATTCCTTTCACCCTATGCAATTTGAATGGCTCAGCAAGGATCAGAAGGAAAAGATTTCCTTTCAGATGCTGAAAGCCTCACCGGAACCAGAACACAACACTTGCTTAAGCCTTGCAGCGCTTCAGCATCGCTAGCGTTCAAGCGGATTGATCAACAACGCGGCTTGACACCTTTCACCCTGCCATCMCTAAACCCTTTAAAACTTTCCCGCCAGTTGGTGGTGGCATTGGTTGCGCTGGTGGTAATTGGTGGCGCCACCAGGGTTATGGAGGCAGGTTTGGCCTGCCCAGATTGGCCCCTCTGCTACGGCAGCCTCTTGCCTAGCCGTGAGATGAATCTCCAGGTGTTCCTGGAATGGTTCCATCGCCTTGATGCCTTTTTCGTTGGCATMGGCCTGATTGTGTTGCTGGTTTCTTCGYTGATTAACCGCGCTAGTGGCCCCCGATGGCTTCCCTGGTTAAGCGGTTTAGCCCTGCTGTTGGTGGCAACCCAAGGGGCCCTAGGCGCCCTCACCGTTAGCCAATTACTGCGCTTCGACATCGTTACCGCCCACCTAGCAACAGCGCTGCTTTTAGTTGCCTTGCTAAGCGCCATTGCCCAATTGCTAAATCCAGCATTGCCTGGCCCGAGGCCCCGGGGTGCAGGCCTTTTAGCTGTTGTTGCCGGTGTGTTGGTTTTTGGCCAATGCGTTGCCGGGGCATTGATGGCAACCCAATGGGCCTCTGGCCGTTGTTTGCGTTTGGCTGAGGGCTGCGCTTGGCTTTCGGCCCACCGCAGCCTTGCTACCCCTGCCGCCAGTTGTTGTGCCCTKTTGGCAATTCTGCTCTTGGCTTTCCCTTGCCCCATCGCTGCCCGCAGGCTTGGKGTGGCAGCCGGTGCCTTGGCTGCCTGCCAAGTGGTGCTTGGTGTKCTCACCTTGAAGCTCGCCCTAGCGGAGCCTTTAGTAACCGTTGCCCATCAATTACTGGCTGCACTGTTAGTTGCCACCTTGCCCGCCGTTGCCTTGGCCCTGAGGCCCAATTCACCTTTGGAGTTATCCCATGGCTGAAGCCGTTGCCATTGCTGTGCCTCTTTCAACCCGGGAGCAGGTGGTTCCCAGCCGCGCCAGGTTGAAATTGCCCCCCTGGCTTGAAATTGCCAAACCGCGCCTCATCCCCCTACTGCTTGCCACCACCCTTGGCGGCATGGCACTAACGGAAAGTTGGCCAATGCCTGCCCCCCGTTTGGCCTGCACCCTTGGCGGTGGTGCCTTGGCAGCAGCAGCAGCCGGAGTGCTGAATTGCCTTTGGGAGGAACAGCTTGATGGACGCATGCTGCGCACCAGCGGCCGCGCCCTTCCCTCCGGCCGCCTTAGTGCAGCTAAAGCKTTCAACATYGCMGTTGCCCTTGCCTGCAGTGCTGGCTTGCTTCTGGTGATGGGGGTGAATTGCCTGGCGGCGAGTTTGTCGCTTTTGGGGCTTTGCAGCTATGTGTTGCTCTACACCGTGGTGCTCAAGCCYCGCACCACCCAAAACATCGTTATTGGTGGTGTGGCTGGAGCGATTCCACCCTTGGTGGGAGCGGCGGCGGCCACGGGKCACATCGGCCTTGGCGGCTGGTGGTTGTTTGGCCTTGTAATGGTTTGGACCCCAGCCCATTTTTGGGCCCTTGCCCTGCTGCTGGAAGACGACTACCGCTCCGTAGGCATCCCGATGTTGCCTGTGGTTAAGGGCCCTTTTGTGACGGGTAACGCGATTATTCGCTACGCCTGGGCAACCATTGCTGCCAGTTTCCTCGGTGTTTTTATCCTCCCCACCGGTGGTTTGTTCTATGGCTTGATGCTGCTGCCATTTAATGGCCGCCTGCTGCAGATGGCTCAGCAGCTTCATCAAGATCCCTGCGATCGCGTGCGGGCTAAGGGTTTATTTCGCTGGTCGATTCTTTATCTTTTTGGCATTTGTTTATTGCTTTTGCTAGCGAGAACCACCGCTGCCGCCCAATTCAACCTTCAGTTGCCAAGCCTCTTCAACATGTTTAGTGGTGCACCTTTTTAAGCTGCTATTGAAGCCAACACGTCTGTGATCACCCTCGAGCACATCAGCAAGCGCTACGGCGGCATTACGGCCCTCGATGGAATTTCCCTTGAGGTTCCAAAGGGTTGCCTCTATGGCTTGCTTGGTCCTAATGGCGCCGGTAAAACCACAGCCCTACGCATCCTTTGCACCCTGCTGGCGCCAGACCAGGGCAGGGTTGTAATCGCCGGTGTTGATGCCTTAGCCGATCCGCGTGGGGCAAGGCAGCAGYTGGGCTATGTGGCCCAAGAGGTGGCGATCGACAAAATTCTCAGTGGCCGTGAGCTTTTGGAGCTGCAGGCCAGCTTGTATCACCTSAGCGCCGCCAGGGCCCGGGAGCGGATCGCCATGCTCACGGCCTTGCTWGGCATGGATGAATGGTTGGATCGCCGWTGCGGTAGCTATTCCGGTGGCATGCGCCGCCGKTTAGATCTTGCCTCTGGTTTGCTCCACAACCCTGCTGTTTTAGTGCTGGATGAGCCCACCGTTGGCCTCGACATTGAAAGCAGGGCAGCCCTTTGGGATGTGCTGCAGCAATTGCGGGAGCAGGGCACCACGATCCTKTTGAGCAGCCACTACCTGGAGGAGGTGGATGCCCTGGCTGATCGCTTAGCGATTTTGGATCGCGGTTCTGTGATTGCCGAGGGCACACCAGCTGAATTGAAACGGGAGCTCGGCGGTGATCGCATCACCCTGCGGGTRCGGGAATTCGCAAGCCATGATGAGGCCCAAAAGGTGCAGCAATTGGTTCAGGGCCTTAAAGGGGTGAGCCAGGTGTTGATCAATCGTGCCCAGGGCCACGCGATTAATTTTGTGATTGAGGCGGAGGGCTCAGAAGCTCTGTTGCAACTGCGCCAACAATTAGATGCTGCCGAGGTGCCTGTGTTCTCTTTGGCCCAAAGCCGCCCCAGCCTCGATGACGTTTACCTGCAAGCCACCGGCCGCACCTTGATGGATGCCGAGTTGGCGGCMGTTTCTAGCCGTGATCCCAAGGCGGAGAAAAAGCAGGCCATGCGTTGAACCAGCGGCTTGATCTTTTCAGCTCATTTTCCTATTGATTTTTGCCCGTGTTTGCCTCCACTGCCATTGCTGAACTAAGCCAAGAAACCCTCGCCTTAAGCAAGCGTTTGTTTCTACAGCTGCAACGCAGRCCATCCACCTTGGTGGCTGGAATTTTGCAACCGTTGATCTGGYTGGTGTTGTTTGGTGCCCTATTTGCTAAGGCTCCCATGGGCCTGTTCCCCGGTGGCGGCAGCTACGGCAAATTTTTAGGGGCTGGAGTGATTGTTTTCACTGCTTTTAGCGCTGCCTTAAATGCCGGCTTGCCGGTGATGTTTGATCGCGAATTCGGCTTTTTGAACCGTTTGCTGGTGGCACCGCTGCGCTCGCGCTATTCAATAGTGCTGGCTTCTGTGCTCTACATCACCAGCCTGAGCTTGGTGCAAAGTTTGGCGATCATGGCAGCGGCTTGGGGTTTGGGTTATGGCTGGCCAGGTGGCACAGGGCTGCTTGTGGTGCTCGGCACTTTGCTGYTGTTGGTGGCTGCCGTAACGGCATTGAGTTTGGCTTTGGCTTTTGCCYTGCCTGGTCATATTGAGTTGATYGCAGTGATCTTTGTTGCCAACTTGCCCCTGCTGTTTGCAAGCACCGCGTTGGCACCAATCAGCTACATGCCTGGCTGGTTGGGCTGGCTTGCATCCYTAAATCCMCTTACCTTCGCGATTGAACCGATCCGAGCTGCATACCTGGGCCAGTTTGCCTTTGATGCTGTGGTGCTTGAGGCCCCCTATGGAGCCCTCACCGCCGCCCAATGTTTACTGTTGCTTTTGGTGCTTTCTGCCGGTTTATTTGTGTCTATCCGGCCCCTTCTCAGCCGGAAATTGAGCTGAAACCGTGGCACCCCATCTGCTTTCTTTTTCCGCCCGCGCCCGCCAGGAGCAGGAGGCTTTGAAAGTAGCCCTGGCAAATGGCGATGGAGCCAGCCTTAAAAGCATCAGCGAACGGCTMGTCCATCGCCAAGGGCCAGGGGCGTTGCAGTTGCTGATGCGCAAACTTGCCAGCAATGCAGAGGCGCTTGCTTTTTGGCAGCAGCAATTGTTGCCARTTGATATTTTAGCGCTTGAAACTATACCTGTTGAAAGTATATCTAATGARACTAGGTTAGTTRAAAATATGCCAGTTCAACAAATTTCAGCCGAATACTATGAAGAAGTTAAAGAAGTTGTTGAAAGTTGCCTGCCCGAGCCAATAGTTGAGAAAAAAATCGAAGTTGCCAGGCGACTGCGAGGCTGGTTGCCCAGCTGGAACGGCCCCCTGCGCCAGGCCAGTTGATTGCCATGGTTCACCCATCTGTTCCTAAAGGTTTGATCGTTTCGGTGCAAGCACCTGAGGGTTCTCCCATGCGGGAGCCTGAGGTGATTGCTGCCATGGCGGAAGCCAGTTTGCTCAATGGTGCTSTGGGGGTGCGACTAGAGAGTCCCGAGCACATTGGTGCTGTGCGGCGCCGTTGCCCTAAGGCCCTGATCATTGGCCTATGGAAACGCAGCTTTCCAGATAGCTCCGTTTACATCACCCCCGGTTGGGATGAAATTCGCCAGGTGTGGTCTGCCGGGGCAGATGTGATTGCCATTGATGCCACCGAACGGCCCAGGCCAGGGGGGCAGCAGTTAGCTGAATTGGTGAGGCGGGTGCAGATGGAATTAAATGCACCTTTGATGGCTGATGTTGATAGCTTGGCCAATGGTTTGCGGGCTGCTGCCTTGGGGTGCCAATGGGTGGGTACCACCCTATTTGGCTACACCGAAGCCACTGCTCAACTGGAGCCSCCCGCCTGGCAATTACTCGCCCCCCTGCGTGAACAGTTACCAGCAGATGTGGGCTTGATCTGTGAGGGCGGCATTGCCAATGCAGCAGAAGCAAGCCGTGCGTTAGCGGAAGGTGCGGATGCGGTGGTGGTGGGCACKGCGATCACTGGGGTGGATCTGCAGGTGGCCCGTTATGTGGAAAAAATACAGAGCCAATTAACCCCCTAAACCAGCAGGGCTGCTTAGCCTTAGCGCGAGTGAATTCTGCCGATGACCTTCCTGGTATTAGCGGCTTTAGGCCTGCTGATGGCGCTCATATACATACCYTTGCGCATCACCCTCACCCTCACAGCAAGGGGGAGGCGCTTGAAATTGCTTCAGAGGATCCGCTTGTTGCGTCAACAATTAGSCACCGAACTCACCCCATCAACATCCCCCCATCCACCTGCAACACCTGGCCCGTGATGTATKCAGCGGCCGGATCAGCGGCTAAAAATCGCACGGCCCCWGCCACCTCAGCCACTTCCCCGTAGCGCCCTAGTGGGATTGCAGCAAGTAAAGCTTCGGCTTGTAGATCCTTGGTCATATCGGTTGCAATAAAACCAGGTGCCACCGCATTAACGGTGATGCCGCGGCTTGCYAATTCCTTSGCGCTGCTTCGCGTAAAGCCGATCACCCCCGCTTTGGCGGCGGCGTAGTTGGCTTGCCCCGCATTGCCCATTAAGCCCACCACCGAGGTGATATTCACAATCCGCCCCCTTTTTTGCTTGAGCATTGGCCTGGTAACAGCCCTGGTGCAAAGGAACACACCGGTGAGATTGAGGTTGATTACCGCTTGCCAATCGCTTGTTTTCATGCGCATCAATAGGCCATCACGGGTGATGCCAGCGTTATTAACCAACACATCAAGGCTGCCGCTGCGTTTGATAACAGCCTCCACCAARGCRTTTACCTCCTCTTCTTGGCTCACATCTGCCTGGAGGGCATAGGCGCTGCCCCCTTGGGCTGTGATTTCAGCCACCACAGCATCGGCGCCGGCATTGGAATTGGCGTAATTAACAGCAACAGTGGCTCCAGCGGCTGCGAGTTCTAAGGCAACGGCTTTGCCAATTCCCCTGCTGGCCCCCGTAACTAGGGCGGTTTGGCCCATTAGGGGGGAGGTGGCTTGGCTCATGGCGGCAGCGAAACTGGCGCGATCGTACGGTTGCGCTTAACCCTGCACCGCACTGCTGCTTTCAAGGGCAGCACCCAAAAGCCTTTCCAGGGMCTCAAGCTGCTTGGGGCTACCCATTACCACCAGCCGCTGGCCTGGGGCCAAGGTGGTGTGGCCGCTGGGATTAGCAACTAAGCCCTCCACACCATGAATTGCTAGCACTAGGGCACCGCCGCTGCGTCTGCCGAGGTCTAGGTCGATCAAACTACGGCCGATCACCTCATGGGCCAGGTTTGGATTATTTACCAGTTGAAATTCCTCAACTTCGCAGTTGGAACCTGCCARTAGATCAAGAAAATTAAGGGCTAGGGGCCGCAGGGCGGTGGCCGCCATGATTCGCCCGCCGGCGATATAGGGAGAAACCACTGAATCGGCACCGGCTTGCCGCAATTTGCGCTCTGCTTCACCACTATCTGCCCTTGCAATCAAGCGGCAGCTGGAGCACAAACCCCTGGCGCTAAGCACCACATAAAGATTGGCGGCATTGTTGGGCAAGGCTGCCACTAATGAACGGCACTGCTTAATACCAGCTTCTTGCAATGTTTCATCRAGGGTGGCATCACCATTGAGAACCTCTAAATGGCGGTCGCGGGCGGCTGTTATTCGGCCTGGATCGGTTTCGATTACTAAAACAGCAATACCTTCAGCGCTTAGCTGTTCGGCAATTTCCCTGCCGATGCGTCCGTAGCCGCAAACGATTACGTGGTTRCGCATGCGTTGGAGTTCTTGCATCCGTTGCCAGCGCCGGCGCCGCTGGAAATAACCAGTTTCCTGCAGACTAAGCAGCCATTGCAGGGTTTGCTGCACCACCACAATSCCGCCYAGCAACATCAATACCGTTACCCAGCGGCCAGCTGGGCTAGTTATCGCCTGATCGCCATAACCAACGGTGGTGAGCGTGATCGCCACCTGCCAAAAACAATCACCCCAATCCCAGCCTTCAGTGAGGCGATAGCCGCTGGCGCCRCCAAAAATCACCACTGCCAGGGGCATTAATGGTGTAGWTAGCARGGGGGCAAGGCGCTTTCKCCAGCGTGGACGCCASCGTGRACGCCTTGGTAAAAAWGCCTTCATYAGAGCTCARGCAAAMGCTTGGRWGGGTGGAGGTGTTGCCGCGTTTCCACAGAGAAGATTCAGCAAGATGTTCCCATTGAAGGCCAGCAACAACAGTGCSTTTGGCTTGTAGACCTAAGGCGAGGGAAGCTATGAGYTTTTAAAGGGATTGCGAATCTCAAGGCCTTCAAAATGCTGGYCAACATTGAAGTCCTCGCTGTAGAGAACCGAGCAATGGCTTCTGATTGCTGCTTCCAAGATCAAWGCGTCGAACCAGGCAATCTGGTTGGCTGMTGCCAATTCGTGGGCATCAAGCACAAGGGCCGTATCGGTTGGCACAACTTCAAAATCCGCAAGCGCCTTCAGGGCTTTACGAGCTTCCGAGGTGGAGATAGCAGGWTGTAATTTGCGCGCCATCACGGCTCGCAATTCAATTAATACCTGGGTGCTGATAACAATCTCATYGTGTTGGRYTAATTGGCGTAGCCAATTCTTGGTGAATTGCCCTTTTTGGGSTTCCCGTTGATCMAGGCGATAAACCCAAAGATTGGTGTCAACAAACACTCGCATATTCAGCCCAGGCTGCGCCCGTGGAGCGACTCCCGGCTCCATGGGGCCTGGCTGGCGCTACTGGAGCGATCAGCAACCGCATCAAAGGCATCAAGAGCCTGGATYCGTCTGGAGCGGGCRTCCACGTAGCGGCTGAGGTAATCACGCACCAAGGCGTTCACTGAGGTTTTCTCCCGCAGCGCTGCTTCCCGCGCCTTGCGCAAAAGGKTGTCATCAAGGCTGAGGGTGAGRTTTGCCATCGCCATGGYTTTRAGCKCAACCTGATYCTAACRATAAAATCAGTGCTACACAGAACCCGTGCTTCCATTTGCAAATGGATGAGTCTGCCCAGGTTCTAATTTTTCGAGCGAGCTGCAACTGCTTTTAGTGGGTGATGGCAACACGATTCGTGTGAGCAGCCCAAMGGMGCARATAAAACMACAGTGCGTTTKGYTTGTATCGACGCGCCAGAAATCAGCCAATACATCGAAGGTTGTGACCGTGAAACCTATTCACGCCTTGAAAATGAAGCACGCTTAAAAAGTTTTGGGGTGTGGGCAGTGCCCGGTGGCATTAAACGGCCCTGGGATTACAGAAGGGGTAGGGAAGCAACCCGATTTGGTGTGGATTAATCAACCATTGGAAGTACTAGGAACAAGCCTCCAAATGTTCTTTGCAAGGGATGCGCAAAACGCTYCCAAAAGGTGACATCTTCCTAAGAAACACCCACGGCCATCAGTGATCTCGGCCTGTCAGCCGGTTGCYACCAGTTGGTAACCAAGCGATCTGGCACGTCGCTCCAGCCCATGGATTTGTCGATCCCGTGATGCCTGTTGGTAGGCCAAGTCTCCCAGCTCCTGGAATTCCATAC